>CAYMGG010000199.1:0-9016 GCA_964389915.1 uncultured Planctomycetaceae bacterium | reverse complement strand
TCTGGCTGGTGCAGGAGTGCCGCCGGGCCTGGGAGCGCCAGGGGCAGAGCTACGATTACGCCCAGATCACCCAGATGGCCTCCGACGCCAAGCCGTTTTCGGCTTTTGTCGACCCCAACGACCAGGAGTTCTTCGCGCCCGGCGACATGCCGGGGCGGATCGCCGAGTACTGCCGCAAGAGCGGACAAACCGTGCCGGCCGACCGCGGGCAGATCGTGCGCGTGGCCCTGGAGAGCCTGGCCCTCACCTATCGCAAGACGGTCGAAGCGATAGAGGACATGACCGGCCGGCAATACCGGGTCATCCACGTGGTCGGCGGCGGCAGCCAGAACCGGCTGCTCAACCAGTTCATGGCCGACGCCACGGGGCGGACCGTACTAGCCGGCCCGGTGGAGGCCACGGCCTTCGGCAACTGCCTGATGCAGGCCATCGCCCTGGGCGACATCGGCTCCCTGGCCGAGGCACGGGAGATCGTCCGCAATTCGACCGAGATCGCCGAGTTTGCGCCGGCGGCCAAGCGCTCGGCCTGGGAGGACGCCTGGGGCCGCTTTCAACGGGTGATCGGCTGAATCGGCCGGTGATCCGCCCCGGCGCGTAAAGCCGGTGAAAACCTGCCAGCGGGAAAAATTCGCGATGAGAACACCGCGCCTTGCCGCCTTGATCTGGGTTTTGCTTCTGCTCGGCCAATTGGCCGGCGCGGGGGAGGCGGCTGCGGCCGGTCCGGCCGCCACTCCGGCCGAGCTTTTCCGCCGGGGCGAGTTCGAAAAAGTCATTGCCGCCCTTGATCAGCCCAATTCGGCTGAAGATCGGGCCTTAAAGGCTCTGGCTCAGGCCGGAGTGGGGCAGGGCGAGGCGGCCCTGCAAACTCTGGATCTGGCGGGCAAACTAGGCGAGGCCACGCCCATTCAAGCCGCCCGGGGCGAGGTGCTGGCAGACCAGGGGCGATGGGCCGAGGCGATCAAGAGCCTGACCGCCGCCTGTCGCGAGATGCGCGAGCCCGCCGAGCCCTGGCAGATGCGGGCTCGGTTGCGGCTAGCCGAGCTTTATCAAGCGCTGGGCGGCTTGACCCTCCAGCAGGACGTGTGCGAATGGTTTTTCGATTACCACGATCAACAGATCGATAAATACGAAAATCTAGACGCGCCGACCGCTTTTTACATCGGCGCCGGCGCTGTCCTGGGCGGCGATTTCAAGAGCGGCCTCAAGCTGGTGGCCCTGGCCGAGAAGAAGGCTCCGGACTGGGTCGAGCCGTTCGTCACGGCCGGCAATATCTTTGCGGAAAAGTACCAGTACGAAGACGCGGCCGGCGAGTACGCCGCCGCCTTGAAAATCAATCCCCGCGCGGCTGGGGCACTGGTGGGGCAGGCCCGGCTGGCCCTGAGCCGCAGCGATCTGGCCGCCGGCGAAAAACTTGCCCGCCAGGCCCTGTCCATCCAGCCTAATTGCCCCGAAGCTTCGCTCCTGCTGGCCCAGATCGAATTGGTCGACGAGCGGCCGGAAACGGCCGAAAAGGCGGCCGAGGCGATCTTCAAGGTCCGCCCGGAATGGCCCGAAGCGCTCACCTTCCTGGCCGTCCTCAGCCGGCTGGAGGGGCAGGACGACAATTACGGCAAACTGCGGGAGCGGCTGATGGGGCTGCTGGCGGCGCTGCCGCTGGCCGATGACGAGGCCCGGGCGGCGAGCGGCAAGCTGGTCGACTCGCGCCTGCTGGCCGCCGTGGGCGAAAGCCTCTCGGACAATCACCGGATCGAAGAAGCCCTGCCGCTTCTGCGCCAGGCGGCCGAACTGGACCCCGAAAACGCCGCGGCTCAGACGCAGCTGGGCATCTGCCTAATGCGCCACGGGTTGGACGGCGAAGCCGAAAAGCCGCTGCGGGCCGCGTTCGAACTTGATCCCTTCAACGTCTGGGTCTACAACCTGATCAAGCTTGCGGAACGCGACAAACAGTATGAAAAATTCGCGTCCGGCCGGTTGCTGATCAAATTGCCCAAGGCCGACGCCGAGATCTTTGCGCCCTATGTCCGGGAGTGGGCCGAGACGCAGCTGGTCCATGACGAACAGATCTATGGCTTCAAGGTCGCCCAGCCGGTCCGGGTCACCTGGCTCAAATCGCACGACGATTTTTCGGCCCGGGTCACGGGGCTGCCGCATCTGGACGCCAGCGGTGCCTCCTTCGGCCCGTTCGTGGCCCTGGTCAGCCCGCGGGCCATGCTGGCCGGCCCCAGTCCGGACAACTGGTGCTCGGTCCTGCGGCACGAGCTGGCCCACGTGGTGACGTTGGCGGCCACGAACTACCGCATTCCGCGCTGGCTGGGCGAGGGTTTGAGCGTCCACGCCGAGGGCTGGATCACGCCCGATTGGGACGGCCCCTTCAAGACCATGATGGTCAAGGGGCCGCTGCCCAAGATCGAGGACTGGAACCGCGACTTCAACCGGCCGAGCGCTTTTTACCGTATCCCCGCCGCTTACATGGCCGCCGGGCTCTTCGTCGGCTGGTTCGCCGACGAATTCGGCGCCGATAAGCTGCCGGCCTTGGCCAAGGCCTATCAGGCGGGGCGGCCGGAAGCCGAAATTTTCCCGGCCTTGTGCGGCCGGAACCTGGAACAGATGAACCAGTGGCTGACGGCCAAACTCACCGCCTATGCGCCGAGCGTCCAGGCCCCGGTGCTGGAGAATCCCGAGTCGGCCAAGGAGTGGGTGGAGCGGCTGAAAAAGGACGCCGCTGACCATGAGGCCGCGCTGGGGCTGATCCGCATTTGCGGCCTGACCCGGCCGGCCAAGCTGCCGCCGCCGCTCAAGGCGGTGGGGGAGGGCCAAGCCGCCACGGCCGAGGCCAAATCGTTGCAGGGAGAGTATTGGCTGATGATCGGCCAGGCCGCCCTGGGCCGGCGGCGGTTGCCGGCCGCCCAAGAAGCCCTGGGCAAAGCGCTAAAGCTCGACGACCGTCTGGCCGTGGCCGAATTCTATCTCGGGCAATTGGCGGCCCACAACGGGCAAAAGGCGGAAGCGGCCAAGCGCTATGCGCGGGCCATCGAGCTTTATCCGCGTTATGCGGCCGGCGGGGCGGGGGAGAACCCCTACCGCGAACTGGCTGAATTGCGCCAGGAAGCCGGCGATCGCGCCGGCGAGCGGGAGATTCTGGAAAAATACGTCGCCGTGCGGCGCAGCGATCCGGAGGCCTACCGGTTATTGGGCCAGGTCTGCCGGGAATTGAACGATCTGCCGGCGGCCTTGACGGCCTACAACGATTTGCTGAAAATCGATCCCTACCGCCGGGCGGTTCACGAAGCTTTGGCCGACCTGTACACTGCCCAAAAACAGGCCGAACGCGCGGCGGCGGAGAAAAAGATCGCGGCCGCCTGCGCCGAAGAGAAGCCGGCTCCGGGTGGTCCCGCAGCGACGGGGACGGTGGCCCCCACGCCGGCGGCGGTTCCGGCTCCGGCAACCGTCGACCCGGCCGCAGACTTGGAAAAGCTGCTCGCCGAGTTGTACGGCTGAGCAAACATAATGCCCTCGGGCTGGGCGGTCTGACCATGGCCGACCTGCGGGCCGAAGGGGAGTGGCTCCATGCCGATCACCGAACTGCATCACCCCTCGCACCACCGCTCGTGGATCGAGGTGGATCTGGCCGCCATCGCGCACAACGTCGCGCGATTTTGTGAACTGATCGGCGGGCGGGGCCTGGTCATGCCCGCGATCAAAGCCGACGCCTACGGTCTAGGCGCGGTGCAGGTGGCGCCTGCTGCATTGGCGGGCGGGGCGGCCCGGCTGGCGGTGGCCACCTGCATGGAGGGCGAGGAGCTGCGCGCCGCGGGCATCACCGCGCCGATCCAGATTCTCGGGGCCTCGCTCCCGGAGGAGGTCGAGCGGCTGGTGGCCAACGACCTGATCCCCAGCATCCACGACCTCGACCTGGCGCGGCTGGTCAGCCTGGAGGCGGTTAAGCAGGAGAAGCTGGTCCCCGTCCACCTCAAGATCGACACGGGCATGGGCCGGCTGGGCGTGTTGCCGCACGAGACGGTCCACGCCGCCGCCGTGATCCACGACCTGCCTAACATCGAGATCGAAGGCCTGTTCATGCATTTCGCCGAGCCGGCCGACGAAGCCTACAGCCTCCAGCAGCTCAAGCGCTTCAACGAGGGCCGCCATCTCCTGGAGGAGTCGGGCGTGCGGGTGCCGCTGCGCCACGCGGCCAGTTCCGCGGCGGCGCTGCTCTATCCCGAGTCGCGTTTCGACATGATCCGGCCCGGGGCGGGCACCTACGGGTTTCTCAGTCCCACCTGGTTGCAGGAAAAGATTAATCTCCGGCCGGCTCTGGCCTGGCGCTGCGTGGTGGTGCAGCTCAAGGACTACCCGCCGGGTTCCAGCCTGGGCTACAACCGCACCTTCACCACCCGCCGGCCGACGCGGGTGGCCGTGCTGCCGGTGGGCTACGCCGATGGCTATCTGCGCAAGTTCTCCAACCGGGCGCACGTTCTGATCCACGGCCGACGCGCGCCGGTGGTGGGCATGATCAGCATGGACTACACCATGGTCGATGTCACCGAATTCCCTGACATCGCCGTGGGCACGGAAGTCACGCTGATCGGTCAGGACGGAGACCATAAAGTCACGTTAGAGGAGCTGGCCGACTACGCCGACACCATCCCCTATGCGATCACCACCGGGCTGGGGGGCAGGCCGGGGCGCTGCTATCTGAATCGTGACAAATTGCAGACTTGACGGGCGGCCGGGTTTCTTTTATCTGTGGGGCTGCTTTTAGCGGCTTATCGCCGGCTCAGACAAAAATAGGGAGACCGCTTTGACCGCTCAGCCCGCCTCCGCCGTGCCGTTCATCTACAACTTGTTTCCGCCCCTGGCCGGGCCGGTCAGGAATTGGGCCGGTCATGTCGAGCGCGCGGTCGGCATGGGGTTCAACTGGGTGTTTTTGAACCCCATCCATCTGCCCGGCGCTTCCGGCAGCCTTTACGCCGTGCGCGATTACTTCAAGCTTAATCCCGAATTCTTTCCCGACGAGGACGACGCAGGCAAGTTCAAATCCTTTAAGCGGTTCGTGGGCAAGTGCGCGGAGCAGGGCGCCGGGGTGATGGTGGACCTGGTCATCAACCACACCGCCTACGACAACCCGCTGACCAAGGACCATCGCAACTGGTACAAGCTCAATCAGGACGGCTCAATCCGCAGCCCCGGAGCCAAGGACGACCAGGCCCCCGGCGGTTACGTGACCTGGGGCGACCTGAACGAGATCGACAACGAGCACAGCCCGGACCGGAACAATCTTCACGAATACTGGTGGAAGGTGGTGCAGATGTTCCTCGACTGCGGGGTGCGGGGCTTTCGCTGCGACGCGGCCTACCAGATCCCCAACGACCTCTGGCGCATGCTGATCCGCCGGGCCAAGGAGAAGTATCCGGAGACGCGCTTCTTCGCCGAAAGCCTGGGCTGCGGGATCGAACAGACCGTAGGGCTGGCCCAGGCGGGGCACGATTACGTTTTCAACTCCGGCAAATGGTGGAATTACCGCGAAGACTGGCTGCCCGACCAGCTCGGCAAGCTGAACGGCCGGGCCAGCAGCGTCTGTTTCCCCGAATCGCACGACACCCGCCGGCTGGCCGAGGAATGGAACAACGACCTCAACCGGATCAAGCAGCACTACCTCTTCACCGCGCTGGTCACCAGCGGGGTGATGATCCTGATGGGCTTCGAATACGGTTTCCGCAAAAAACCGCACGTGGTGCACACCCGGCCGCACGACTGGGAGGGCGCGCAGTACGACCTGACCGATTTCATCCGCCAGGTCAATGCGCTCAAGCTCTCGCGGCGCGTGTTTCAGGAGGACAACCGGGTCGAGCGGCTGGACTCCGGTTCGTGGGATATCCTGGCCCTGCGCAAGACCGCCCGCGACGGTGGACAGAAGGCGCTCCTGCTCTTCAATCTGGGCGGCGGTGACCAGACGGCCGATCTGGGCCGGCTGGCCGGCGGTCTGCCCGGCTTGCCCGGCCAGGTGCGGCTGGGGCCGTGGGGCGCGGCGGTGATCGACCTGACGGGCAAATGATTCCGGCTGCGGCCGGGCCAAATTTCGAGGGGGCGAAAATACATGAGCGATGCGGAAGCCGAAGCCAATGCCGATGCGGCGCAACCGGAGGGCGAAGAAAGCCAGGTGACCGCCGGGGCGACGCCGGCCCCCGCTCCCGTTGAGACGCAACCCGATCTGAGCGCCGCGCTGGGCGCGGGCCCGGGCGCGGTCATGGTCGGGCGCGAAGAGGGCGACCGCCCCTCGGCCGAGACGCCGGCCGACTACGCCGGCCAGGACCGGACCGGCTTCAACGCCACCCTTTCGCTGCCGCCGGAATTGGCGGCCAAGGTGGACGCCAGCGTCCTGACCGCCGTTCCGTATCTCGACCGGCTCTGCAATGAAACCTACTGCTACCTGATTCCGCGCGACCCCAAAGCGATCTATGTCATCTGGGAGGTGGGCGCCGCGCAACGCCAGGCGCTGATCGAAAAATACGGGGCGAACTTCTTCAGTCAGAACCGGCTGATCCTGCGCGTCTATCAGGTGACGGGCATCGATTTCAACGGCTTCAACGCCGTCAGCAGCTTCGAGGTCGACGACTGGCTGGAGGACAAGAACGAATACTGGCTGGACGTGGCCGGAGACAACGACTATATCGCCGAAATCGGCTACCGGGCGCACGGGACCACCTTCTTCGAGGTCGTGGCCCGCTCCAATTCGGTGCGCGTGCCCAAGGGCTATCCGACCGGGGCCGAGCGCTACAACGAATGGGGCTCCATCTCGGTCGACCCCAACAACGTCGAAGTGCCGGTGCGCGGCGAGGACTGGCGCTTCAACCAGTACCACTACTGGAAGAATCGGACCCATCCGGTTCCCGAGGAGAAGGGCTACTGGTCCCTGGTGCTCCACCAGCACCTGCCGTTCGTCCACCATCCGGAATACCATGTCAGCCTGGAGGAGCAGTGGTTCTTCGAGGCGGTGATCTCGGTCTACACGCAGCTGCTCAACGTCTTCTGGCGGCTGGAGCGGGACAAGGTCGATTTTCGCATCACCGTCAGCCTGACCCCCAGCCTGCTCTCGATGATGAAGACGCCGCTCCTGCAACAGCGGGCCGCGCGGCACATCGACGAGTGCATCGCCCTGGCCACCCGCGAGCGCGACAATTCCGTCGGCCAGCCCTATCACGATACGGTCCAGCAGACCCTGCACCGCTTCTGGACCGCCAAGGAGGTCTTCGACGCCTACTCCGGCGACCTGACCCGGGGCTACCGCGATTTTCAGAACCTGGGCAAGCTGGAGATCATCACCTGTCCGGCCACCCACTATCTGCTGCCGTTCTACATGCACCAGCCCGAGGTGATCCGGGCGCAGCTCCAGACCGCCTGCCGCCAGTACGAGGAGGCCTTCGGCCGCTGGCCGAGGGGCATCTGGCTGCCCGAGAACGCCTTCACCCCCGGGCTGGACCGCTTTCTGGCCGCCGAGGGTATCAAGTGGTTCCTGGTCAATTCCAACGGCTTGAGCGAGGGCGACACCCGCTGCTACTTCGGCACCAACGAGCCGGTGGTCACGCCCCACGGCGCGGCCTGCTTCGGCATCGACCAGGAGACGCGCGCCCAGGTCTGGTCGCGCGAGGCCGGCTACCCGGGGCACCCGAATTACAAGGAATGGTACCGCGATCTGGGCTACGAGAGCGACTGGGACTATCTGCCCGAGTATTTCAAGACCGCCAACGTCCGGCGCAACACCGGGCTCAAGTATTACCGGATCACGGCCAAGGGGGCGGACCTGGGGCAGAAGGACTATTACAAGCCGCTCTGGGCCGAGGGCACGGTCCACGAGCAGGCCGGCCAGTTCGTCTACTACCGGGGCGTGCAGGCCAACCACGCGCTTCAGGCCAACCGGCGCAAGCCCTGCATCGTTTCGGCCTACGACGCCGAGCTCTTCGGCCACTGGTGGGAGGAGGGGCCGGCCTGGATCGAGTCGGTCTTCCGCAAGATGCTTTTCGACCAGGCCGAGGTCCGGCCGGTCACGCCCAGCGAATACCTGGCCGAGCAGCCGCACCATCAGAAGCTGATGCCCGGCGCCAGCTCCTGGGGCAAGAAGAACTACTTCCTGACCTGGCTGCTGGGCCGCGACTATCAGCCCAACACCTGGGTCTATCGGCATCTTTATCGGTTGTGCGGCCGGATGGCGGATTTGGCCACCAAGTATCGCGACACCGAGTACGAACTGGTGGTCCGGGCGCTCAACCAGACCGCCCGCGAGCTCTTCCTGGCCGGGGCCTCGGACTGGGGCTTCCTGATTGAAACCGGCCAGGCCGTGCGCTACTCCGAATTGCAGATCGTCAACCACCTCGACCGGTGCCGCGAACTGATGCGCCAGATCGAGAACGGAGAGATCAACCGCGTCTATCTGGCCACGCTGGAGACCGCGGACTGCGCCTTCCACTATCGGGACATGGATTTTCGGGTCTTCTGCCGAGAATAGCGGTCAACCAGCGGGAAGAGACGACATGAAGAAGATCGGGTTGCTGGGCTGCGGAGCGGTGGCATCCTACGGCCATGTGCCGGCCATCCTGGAAGTGCCGGACCTCAAGCTCTGTTCGCTGTTCGATCCCAATCCCGAAAATCTCAAGCGGATGCAGGAAAAATACGGCATCCCCCAGGCGTTCACCGATTCGGAGGCCTTTTTCAAGTCCGGCATCGAGGCGGTCACCATCACCTCGCCGGCGCCGGTGCACAAGGCCAACGTGCTGGACGCCGCCCGCCACGGCCTGCCGGTGATGTGCGACAAGCCGCTGGCCATGGACCGGGCCGAAGGCGAGGCGATGATCGCCGCCATGGACCGGGCGGGCCTGACCATCTTCACCGGCTTCTGCTACCGCTTCAGCCCCTGCGCGCTCAAGATCCGCGAGCTGGTGCGGGCCAAGGCCATCGGCGAGGCCCGCTCGCTGCGGCTGATCTACAACTGGCACCTGCACGGTAAATACGAGATCGACGC
>CAYMGG010000198.1:0-10902 GCA_964389915.1 uncultured Planctomycetaceae bacterium | reverse complement strand
TTACAAAGACAAGGATCTGCTGATCTATCCGGCCATCTTCGACCACCAGGGCGCGGTCATCATGCACCCCAAGCTGGCGACCGGCGATCAGTCGTTGCGGGAGGCGTCTTTCATCGTCGAGATGCTCAAGCAGCCCGACGGCGGGGCGATCAGCTATATTTACCAGGGGCAGAAAAAGTGGCTGATTGCGCGGCCAATGCCGGAGTGGAACTGGCGTGTCTTGTTTACCATCCCCGAGGCCGTAAAATACGCGCATGCCAACCAGGCGGTCGGACTGCTCGATAGTTTTCAGGTCATGCTGATCGCCCTGATCGGCGGGGTGATGCTCGTCGTCATCCTGGTCATGGCCTGGCTCCTGCCGCGCCTGATCACCCGGCCGATCCAGACGGTGGCCGAAAGGCTCGGCGTCCTGGCCAATGCCGGCGATTTGCAGAGCGAACTGCCGACCGCCCTGAGCGGCCGGCAGGACGAGATCGGCCGCCTGGCCACGGCTTGCGGCCTGATCGTCGACGATTACCGGCGCCTGACCCAGCTCGATCGGCGCCTGGCCGCCGGTGACTGGACCGCCGAAGTGAGCCCCAAATCGCCCCAGGACGAGATGAACCACGAATTGGCCAAGATGCTGGGCGAGATTCGTTCCGCCCTGCTCCAGGTGAACCAGACCGCCGACCAGGTCTATTCGGGGACTCAGCAGATCGCGGCCGCCAGCCAGTCGCTTTCGGCCGGCGCCACCCAATCGGCCGCCTCCTTGCAGCAGATCTCCAGCTCCATGGCCAGCATCGGCGCGCAAACCCGGACCAATGCCGAGAACGCCACGCAGGCCAGCGATCTGGCCGTTTCGGCCCGCGAGGCTGCCGAGGTCGGCAATCAGCGCATGAACGAGCTGGGCCAGGCCATGACCGGCATCGCCGAGGCCAGCCAGCAGATCGCCAAAATCATCAAGGTGATCGACGACATCGCCTTTCAGACCAATCTGCTGGCCTTGAACGCCGCGGTCGAAGCGGCCCGGGCCGGCCGGCACGGCAAGGGCTTCGCCGTGGTGGCCGAAGAGGTGCGCAATCTGGCCTCGCGCAGCGCCAAGGCGGCGCGGGAAACCGCCGAGTTGATCGAGGGCTCCTCCGCCCGGATCGACGGCGGCAAGAAGCTGACCCAGGCCACCGCCACCGCCCTGACCGAGATCGTCGGGCGGGCCACGCAGGTCGCCCAGCTGGTCGCCAAGATCGACACCGCCTCGGGCGAGCAGGCCCAAGGCATCGCCCAGATAAATCAGGGGCTGGACCAGATCGCCAACGTCACCCAGCAAAATACGGCCAATGCCGAGCAGACCTCGGCTTCCGCCGAAGAGCTCAAGAGCCAGGCCCAGTCCCTGCGGAGTCTGACCGGCAAGTTTCATTTGGGCGACGAAGCGCCCGCGGTCGCCGATTCCTCGCGGCGCGGGCCGCAGTTGAACCCGCCCTTGCGGTCGGCAACTGGTGAACGCCGTCGTTCTGCGGCCGCTCTGCCCGGGCCGAGCCCCAAACCGGTGGCCGCCCGCCCGGGAGCCCCCCGGCCTGCCGCCGATCAAGATCGACTGGTCAATCCGGAAGAGGTCATCAGTCTGGACGATAAGGATTTTGGCAAATACTGACCGGCGATAGCGGGAAATCGGTACGGTATCGATTTAAAGCGATTATGCCCGTCTCCGGGGGATCTTTTGGCAAAAAAGGCCACCGGACCCCACCAAAAAGCTCTCACCTAAAATGCGCCGGTTAGGCCGTTCCGTAAAATGAATTCGGGGCGTCTGAAATTCGGATGCCTGACCATTTTGCGGCAACCCTCTTCAATGGCATTGGATCTCCGACTCAGGATTATCCGCCGCGGAAAATCCGGGGCACGAGGCGAATTTTGTGATCGCGAGTCCTGGGCAACAGCCGCAGAGAATCCACGCCGGTTCATTGCCGGGCAGATCAAATGCATGTACGTAACCGGCTATTTAAAAATGGTTTGTAGCATTCAAAAATGAATTTGGCCTGGGTCTGCAAATAGGTCGCCTTTAATAAACACCCGAAACCTCCCCGGTATTTTACCGAACAAAACCAGGTGAGCTGCGTTTTATATGAAGTTTGCGGGGCTTTGTAGTCTGATTTGGGGAAACATGGGACTCAGGGGGATAATAATGACGGTGCGGGAATTGGCTATCTTGTTCTGGGCGATTAGCTTGTTGGCTGCGCCGGCGTTTGGAGCCGAAGAGACCGCGCCGGCGAAGGCCAAGAGTGACGAATACAAGATGACTAATATGAGCGAACCGGGGGCGGCGCGGATTACCAAACTGCCGGATGAAACCGTGGTCGGCCGCCCGACCGAAGCGGTTGCGGCCCCGGCGCCGGAGGCCGTGCCGGCCGAATCGGTCGGCGAGTATGGCGTCAGCGAGGTCAATTTCCTGAAATTGCCCACCAACCCCGTCGAAACCCCGGCCTCTGTGCAGGTACTGACTCCCGAACTTATGGCCGACCAGGACAGCTTTCGCCTGAAGGACGCGCTGCGCAACGTGGCCGGAGTCGCGCCGCAGCTTACCGAGGCCTACGGTCAGGAATACGAAACCATGAGCGTGCGCGGCTTCACCCAGCGCCTTTTCCGCAGCGGCCTGCGCACCTACGGCACCGACACCGTCGACCTGGCCACCGTGGAGCGGGTCGAAGTCATCAAGGGGCCGGATTCCGTCACCTTCGGCGATAACGAGCCGGGGGGCATTATCAACGTCGTCACCAAAGGCGCAAGCCTGACTCCGCAGCGATTCAAGGTCCAGGCCTCCGGCGGCTCGTATGATGATTACCGGGCTTCCGTGGATATGGGCGGGGCGCTTTCGAACGACTACGGCCTGGCCTATCGCTTCAACTTCTCCTATATCAACAAGGACTCTTTCCGCAATTACGTGGACAAGGAATCCTACGCCTTCGCTCCGGCCTTTCTCTGGCAGATCGGCGAAACCACCACCCTCGACCTGCGGACCAGCTATAAACACGAGGAACGCATGCTGGACCCGGGCGTGGTTTTCGACGCCAACAACCATCCGGTTGCCGCGCTCGACACGTTCCTGGGCGAACCCGACGCCGACGGCCTGACTCTCGACGACTCGCTGATCGATCTTACCCTGACCCACGAGTTCTCCTCTTGGCTCAGCCTGCGTTCGCATCTGGTCCACCACGACTTCGAAAACGACATGGAGGCCGTGCGCCTGACCGGCAAGGTCGACGCCGCTAACCGCATCGCCCGCTACTACGACGCCTCCGACATCCGGATCAAGGAAACCTCGCTCAATACCGATCTGCTCTTCAATTTCGAAGGCGAGAACTACTCCAACCACCTGGTGCTCGGCAACGAGTTGCGCCACCGCTCCAAGAACTGGCACCAGATGCGCGACAGCACGACCCTAGGCAAGATCAGCATCATCGATCCGGTCTACACCCTGGACGAGAGCAAGCTCAAGATCGTCGACGGCGGCGACGACGACTACGAACTGGACTGCTTCAGCCTCTACGCCCAGGACACGCTCGCGCTGCTGGACGACAAGCTGCACCTCATGTTCGGCGGTCGCTTCGACGACGTCGAATCGCGCGACATCAGCACCAGCAACGTCAAGAACAAGGGCGAGTCCGACGCCACCACCGGCCAGGTCGGCGTTCTCTACAAGCTTCTGCCGAACCTCTATCCGTACCTAACCTATAGCACCTCCTTCAACCCGCCCAGTTCGTCCAACGTGGACGTGAACGGCAATTACCTGGAGCCCGAAACCGGCGAGCAGATCGAGGCCGGCTTCAAGTCGCCCTTCTTCAACGAGAAACTGGTTATCACCAACAGCCTCTACCAGATCGACAAGGAGAACGTCTCCATCGGCGATCCGGACAATCCGGGCTATAAGCTTAACGGCGGCGAGCTGCGCAGCCGCGGCTACGAGTTCACCGCCCAGGGCCAGATCACGGCCAACTGGAGCGTGTACGCCTCCTACGCCTACACCGACACCGAGGTGGTCAAGTCCGATTCGCTGCCCGAAGGCTCGCGCTTCCGGGGTATTCCCCTCAACAGCGGCAGCCTCTGGGTGGTGCACACCCAACGCGAGGGCGCTTTGAGCGGCCTGCGGCTGGGGGCAGGGCTTTTTGCCGCCGACAGCCAGTTGGGCGACAATGCCGGCAGCTTCGAACTGCCCGGCTACGCGACGGTCGACCTGATGGCCGGCTATAAGCGCGAACTGGCCGAGAATCGGGTCTTTACCACCCAGCTCAACCTGCACAATGTGCTGGACCGCGAATATTACGAGTCCTCTTCCAGCTCGACCGCCGTAATGCCGGGCGCGCCGCTTACGGCCACGCTGACTGTGGGCTTTGAGTTCTGATTTGGTCCCGCTTCCGGCGGGTTATAAGCGAAGCTTCTGGTCCGTAGGGGTGGCGCTGGCGCCGCCCCTACAGGCATTATCCATAATGAGGTAACGAGCCATGCGCTCCGAACAGGCCAAAGCCATCATCCGGCAAAGCTGGAGCCGGGCCGATCGGGTCGCCGGTTGGTCGGCGTCCCAACTTAATCGCGAATTCGCCGATCCGGCGGCGCGCAAGGCCTGGAAGAGCGCTTTGCGTCGGGCGACGGCCGGCCTGCCTCCCCGGCGACGGCCGACCGCCCTGGATCTGGGCACCGGCCCGGGTACCATCGCCCAACTCTGGGCCGAACTGGGCTTCACCACTACGGGCCTGGATTTTTCACCCGCCATGCTTGAAGCGGGCCGCTCGGCTGCAACCGAGCGGAAGCTCCAGATCGAATTCGTCGAAGGCGATGCCGAGACGCCGCCCTTGGCCGGCCGCAAGTTCGACGTCATCTCCAGCCGCTTCCTGCTCTTTACCCTGTTGCATCCGGGCTTGGCCGTGCGCCGCTGGCGGGAACTGCTACGGCCGGGGGGCCTGCTGGCGCTGATCGGCCACGACCGTCCGCCCGAGGCCAAGTGCTTCCCGCACCATGACGGCGGGGCGCGGCCGGCCCAGCCGAAATGGCGCGCCCATCCGCGTCACCGCGAAGCCCTGGATCAGCTGCCTTTCGCGCACCATAACTCGGGCGAGCTCTCGGTGGTGCTGGAGGCCGCCGGCTTTCAGGACGTGCGACGCATTTCCCTGGGCCGGGTGATCGCCGCGCGGGCGGCGCTGAACGCGGGCGAGCCGGACACGGAGCACCGGCCCCCCCCATTTCTACTGATCGGACGCAAATAGCATGGCCATCCCCCGCCAGCTCAAACTGCTTGCGGTTCTCCTCGTTCTCGGCATTGCCGGGGCGGCCGGTTTCTGGCTGACCGTGCGCAGCGCCCAGGGCAATCCGACCATTCTGCGCACCGGCGATGCCCCGCGCGCTCCGGCGGGAGACGCCGGCTATACGGTTCGCATGTCGCCCATGGGCGCGGTCCGATTTGCCAAACCGCCGGAGCGGATCGTCACCCAGGACGCCAACTATAATGATATGCTGGTCGCGGTCGGACGAGGCGACAAGCTTATCGCCACCGGCTATCAGAACAATTTCTTCGACGGCTTCTATCGCCAGTTGGCGGGCGTGCAGCCGCACATCGATCCGCAGACTTTGATATACCTGAGCGCCACGGCCGGCAGTTTTTTCGACAAGGAGCTGCTGTACAAGCTGCACGCCGACATCCACCACATCGATCCACTCCAACTGGCATCCAGCCGGAGCTGGAGCCGGGCGGACGTGGAGGAGATCGCCCGCAACGTCGGGCCTTTCTTCGCCAACCGCTACAGTCGGGAGAACGCCTATCCTGGCTCGGAACCTTACGAGTTCTATACCCTTTGGGAGCTGGCCGACAAGGTGGCCCAGGTCTACCGCCGGCCGGAATGGGTCGCCCGGCTGAAAGCGGTCGGTGACCGGCTGGAGCGCGAGATCGTCGCCAAGTTGCCGCCGGTCGAGTCCCGGCCCAAGGTCGGCCTCATCTATTACGGCAATGGTCGGATCACCCCTTACGGTCTGACCCACGGCGGATTCGGCCAGGCGCAGTATGTGGCGGTAGGGGCGCAGGACGCCTTTGCCGGGACCAAGGTGAAGACTTATGGCGATGCCGGCGGCCGTGGGGCGGCTCTGGACCTGGAAGGATTGCTGGCCATCGATCCGGACGTGCTGATCATGCCGCTGGCCATTTATGGCGCGCCGGGCTCGGGGCAGGGGGCACGCGCGGCGTACGAGCAATTGCTCAAGCTGAAGGCCGATCCGCTCGGCCAGCGGCTCAAAGCGCTGAGTTCGGGCCGGGTCTATCCCGGCGGCACACCCCTGCAAGGACCGATTTTCTACATCTTCCAGGTTGAAATGGCGGCCAAGCAGATTTATCCGGAGATCTTCGGCCCCTATCGCGACGACCAGCAGTATCCGCCGGCTGAACAGCTCTTCAATCGGGAGGATCTGGCCCGGATTCTGCTCGGCGAGGACGCATCCGCCCATGCCGCAAAATGACTCTACCTCTGGTTCCGCCCCGGCGCTGCCGCCGCCCGGACGCAGTCCGCGGGCGCTGTTCGGATTGGCGGCCGTCTCGCTGTTGGTCGGGATGGTGGCGGCGTTGTTCCAGATCGGAGCCGGCTCCTATGAAATGAGCTGGGGGCAGGCGTGGGCGGCATTGACCGATCCGCAGGTCTGGGGCCGGCCCGAACTGTTGCTGCGGCTGATCCTGGGCGGGAAGCTGGCCGATTCGCTGGGCGTGGGCCAACCTGCGCCGCTCTCGACCCTGACTCTGATCGTCTGGAACGTGCGCCTGCCGCGGGTTCTGGTCGGCCTGCTGGTGGGCATGAACCTGGCCTTCTCGGGCAGCATCTTTCAGGCCATCACCCGCAACGAAATGGCCAGTCCCTATCTGCTGGGTGTCAGCTCCGGCGCGGGGTTGGCGATCCTGCTGGTTCTAGTCTGTTTTCCCGCCTTGGGCGTGCACCTGCCGCTTATCGCCATGCTGGGCGGGCTGGCGGCTTTTACCATCGTCTATGCCATCGCCTGGAATCACGGCACCAGTCCGGTGCGCCTGGTCCTGGCCGGGGTGATCGTCGGAGCCATCGCCGGCTCGATCCAGACCGGCCTTTTCTTCATGGCCAAGGACATCGCCGTGGTGCAGAACGCGCTGGCCTGGACTACCGGGTCACTGACCGGCGTGGGCTGGGAGCAGGTGCGGCTGATCGCGCCCTGGACCGTGGTCTGCGTGGTCCTGGGCTTTTCGGGGGCGCGCTATCTCGACGTCCTGCTGCTGGGCGACCCGACGGCCAAGGCGCTGGGCATGGCCGTGGAGCGGACGCGCTTTCTGCTGGCGAGCACGGCCATCCTCTCGGCCGCCTCTGCCGTCTCGGTGGCCGGACTAGTGGGGTTCGTGGGACTGATCGTGCCCCATATCGTCCGCAGTCTGGTTGGTAGTCCGCACCGTGGCTTGTTGGCCGGCTGCCTGTTCGCCGGGCCGGCGCTGCTGGTAACGGCCGACGCCGTGGCCCGGCTGGTCCTCAGCCCGGTGCAGATACCGGTGGGCATCGTCACCGGCGTATTGGGCGGCGGATTCTTCCTGTACCTGATGCGGCGCAAGCAGGAGTTCGGCCGACTATGACCATTTGCCCCTCCGGCCTGGCCGGCGAACATCTGACCGTGCGCTACCGAAAGGACCGGCCGGCGATCATCGTCGACCAGTCGCTGCAAATTCCGCGCGGCAAAATCAGCGTCTTCATCGGCCCCAACGGCTCTGGCAAGAGCACCTTGCTCAAGACCCTGGCCCGACTGCTTTCGCCCGAGACCGGGGCGGTGGTGCTGGACGGGTATGACGTCGCCCACCTGGCGGCCCGGGAGTTGGCCCTGCGGCTGGGCATCCTGTTTCAGGAGAACAGCGCGCCCAATGACCTGACCGTCGAGGAACTGGCCTATCACGGCCGCTATCCGCACCGGCGGTTGTTCGAGGCCCTGACGCCCGAAGACCAGGCGGCCGTGGAACGGGCGCTCCAACTGAGCGGCGCCCTGCCGCTACGGGGCCAGCTCATCAGTCAGCTTAGCTCGGGCCAGAAACAGTTGGCCTGGATCGCCTTGCTCCTGGCGCAGAATCCGCACTATCTCTTTCTGGACGAACCGACCACTTTTCTGGATCTGGCCCACCAGTTCGAGGTGATGGACCTGGTCCGGCGCTTGAACCGCGAGGCCGGGCATACTATTCTTTTGAGCGTGCACGACCTCAACCTGGCGGCCCGCTACGCGGACCACATCTTTGCCCTGCGCGAAGGCCGGATCGTCGCTGCCGGTTCGCCGGAGGAGGTGCTGGCGGTCGAAACCCTGCGCGCGGTCTTTGACGTCGAGACCCGAATCGAACGTGACCCGGAGAGCGGCGTGATCCACTGTTTGCCAATCGGCAGGGCCTGAGGGAACCCAAGGAGATTCCAAACGATTCAGGGGAACCTTTTTTGCAAAACAGGTTTCCCTGCCCCTCCCAAAAACTCTCATCCGGCTTCGCCTGCTTACAGGTTTAGGGGGATGAATTCGCGGTTGGCGAGAGTTTTTTGAAAGAGCTTGAGAGAACTTTTTTGCAAAAAAGCTCCCTCAAGCTCAGCACTTTTAGCTTGCGAGGTACCATGAGCAAAAAAAGCGCGCCTAAACGCTGTCACCTGGCCTGGCACATCACCTCGCGGTGCAATCTGGCCTGCAAGCACTGCCTGCGCCAGACGCCGGGGCAGGCGACCACCGACCTGCCGACCGAGGAGTGCCGGAAGATTTTGGATTCGTTCATCGAGTTCGCCCGGAATAATCAGCGCGAGGCGACGCTTGAATTCTCGGGCGGCAACCCGCTCATGCGCGAGGATTTCCCCGAGTTTTTGAACTCGGCCTATGAATTCAAACGCGCGGGCGTGGTCAAGCACCTCCGCCTGCTGGCCAATCCCGAAACCATGGATGAGGCGATGATCGAGCGGCTGCGCGCGGCCGAGGTGGATTCGATCTTCATCAGTCTGGACGGGCTGGAAAAGGCCAACGACGCCATGCGCGCGCCCGGCTCCTTCGCGGCCGGCCTGCGGGCCATCCGCAAGCTGATTCAGGTGGGCATCACTCCCAGCGTAAAGTTCACTCTCCTGCGCGGCAATGCCGACCAGTTGATCGAGGTGATGAAACTCTGCCAGGCCGAGGGCGTGCGCCATCTGGGCGTGGGGCCGCTCATTCTGGCGGGCGGCGGCTACCGCATGCGCGAAGAAGCGTTGACTCCGGCCGAATACCGGGTGCTGCTCCTCCAGGTGCTGCAATACCTCGATTCCGTGGGCGACACCCAGGCCGACTTTCGCCGCGCCTTCCTCGGCGGCAACCGGACCTACGCCCTTTTGTTCCACGAGTTGGGCCGGCTGGACGAATATCAGACCCTCTGTGCCGACCGGCCGCATCCGCGCCGGGGAGGGCAGGGCGGCGGCTGGGGCGGGGGAGGGAGCACGCTCTTCGTGGTCTGGTCCGACGGCGAGGTGGTGGTGCGGCGGGAGATGCCGCGCCAGGGCTGGGTGCCGCGCGAATCCTTTCAGCAGATTTACGACCGGTCCTATCTGCTGCCGCTGATGGAAGACCAGGAGCAATTACGCCAATTGGGGCGTGAAGCCCAATTACAATATGTCAAATGCCGGGCCTGCCCGGTGGCCGCCCATTGCCCGCCCGGGCTGGTCGGCTTCTTCGGCGGCCGACCCTTCTTCGCCCCCAACCCGCACTGCTGGCGCTAAGGCACTGTCAATAAATAAAGTATGCGGTTTGATCCGGCGTCGCGGCCACGCTTTCGGCGTTTCGGCCCAAACCGCCGGCCGAAACGCCTTTCGCTGCGCCGCTCCTTGACTGAAACTTGCATACTTTATTTATTGACAGAGCCTAACCTTAACCCTCATGCCGCTTTCTGCCGATTCCGCTCGGTAAAGCCTGCTCAGTGCATACGCCTTCTCTTCCGGCATCTGGCGGAATCGTGTCCGCAAATCCCATATCGTTTATGAGCAGCAATGAAAAAGCCCCGCAAGTCAAAGGCTTGCAGGGCCGGGAAGATTGGCATCCCCAAAGGGATTCGAACCCTTGTCGCCAGCTTGAAAAGCTAGACGCAAAACAGCATAACTCTACATCAAATAAACAGGTTGCGGAGAACCGTAAATCCGCTTGTGCCCGTAATTGTGCCTCGGATCACTCGCAACACGTCCCCCAAAATCTCGACACCGACGCCCCGGTCGACCACCGCGTCCCTGACCTTCACGCTGATTTTACCCGCTTAAGTGCCCTCTGGCCGTACCTTTCCGATACCGCCAGGCAAACTCTCGTTCAACTGGCCGGGCAACTCGCCATGGGCCCGGAACCCCCAAAAAAAGAATAACCGTCGGCCACGTTGGCCGGCATTTTTAAATGGAACGAACTATGGAAAGGGACAAACTCGACTTGGGGCTGGATGATGCTCAACTTTTGCTGAAGGCGGTTAAGCACCCACTGGCCAACCATGAACCCGCCCGCCCGCGTCGCCATTGTCGGGCTGGCCGAAAGCTTGGCCTCGGGCTAGGCGTGAATACCGGCGGACGCCGCGTTTTGCCTTTACGCGCTCGTCGAGCAATGGTACGCTTTGTCGGGTAGGTAAATCGTACGTTTTTTGGCTGAATGACAGGGTTGTGTATGTAAGATCGTTTTGGTCTTTCCTTTGATTCTGGCAAATGCGGTTTAGTTATAATGAATCTGTTGAAAAAATTATGGTCTTTCACGGCAGAGGCATTTTTAGGCGGGAGAAAGCATAATGCCAAGGCTGGGTAAATTAGCTGGCCAAGAAGTGTTTTTTCGGGCCTGTATTGGCGCGTTTGCTTTTCTGCTTTTGAGTCTCGGTTGTAGTCTGGCCTGTGCGGCGTTCGAAATTCGGTTCAGAAAAGCGATTTATTTCCGTAGCGG
>CAYMGG010000197.1:3361-10911 GCA_964389915.1 uncultured Planctomycetaceae bacterium | reverse complement strand
GAAAGCGCAGACGCGACGAAGGATCAAGCCGCAACCTTTAATTATGACCAGCGCTTAAAGTGCCATTGGACCAAACAAAGAGCATAGCGAGGAGCCGGGGTGGGACAGGATCAAGAGAATGAGCCGGAAGCGCCGGCGGCCGGGGCGCCGGACCGGGTGGCATGGGGTTTACGGTTGTTGCTGCTGCTGGCGGGCGGTTTGGCCTATGCCGGCAGTTTCTCCGGCAGCATGCAGTTCGACGACCGCGTGACGATCGTCGAAAACCCAACCATTCAGTCTCTGCGCTGGCCGGACGTCGTCACCCCGCCGCCGCAGAGCAGCACGGTCGGCCGGCCGCTGGTCAATCTGACCCTGGCCCTCAATTATGCGGCCGGCGGACTGGACCCCTGGGGTTACCACGCGGTCAACCTGGCCATTCATCTGGCCGCAGCGCTGGTGCTCTTCGAGCTGTTGCGGCTGGGCTTTTCCAGCCCGGCGTTGCGCGAGTGGAGCGGTTCGGCGGCGGTGTGGCTGGCCGGGGCCGGCTCGCTCCTCTGGGTGGTCCATCCGCTCAACACCCAGGCGATCAGCTACATCACCCAGCGGTGCGAATCTTTGATGGGGCTGTTTCTGCTCCTGATGGTGTACGCGGGGGTGCGGGCCCTGCGCAGCGCCGGGTGGTTCTGGCCGACCCTGGCGGCGGCGGCGGGCGTTCTGGGGGTGTGGTGCAAGGAGGTGATCGTCGTTGCGCCGTTTCTGATCCTGCTCTACGACTTGCTGCTGGAGGGGCGGCCCGCGCGGACAGCGCTGCGCGATTCGCGCGGCTTGTATGTCAGTCTGGCGGTCGTTTGGACGGTGAGCCTGGCTTGGATTTTGACCGGGAAGATGTGGGCCGCCAACCAGAAGACGATCAGCGAGCAGCAGGTCACGCTGGCGGGCTACGCCCTGGCTCAGCCGGAAGTGATCTGGCACTATCTGAAGTTGACCGTCTGGCCGGCCAATCTCTGCCTGGATTACCAGTGGCCGGCCGGGACCTGGGCGCGCGAATGGCTCTGGGTGGCGCTGGCGGCGGTCGGCCTGCTGGCGATCGGAGCGGGCGTCTGGCGGCGCCAATCATGGAGTTACGCGGCGGCGTGGTTCGGCCTGATCCTGGCCCCCACCTCCAGCCTGATGCCGCTGGGCGACCTGGCTTTCGAACACCGGATGTATCTGCCGCTGGCGGGGCTGTGCGCCGGGGCGGCGGCCCTGGGGCTGCATGTAGCGCGCCGGCTCTGCGGCCGGCACGGTGACGGCGATGCCCCGGTCGAGAAACGGCCGACTCCCTGGCGGCGACTAACTTCCGTGCTTCGGCGGAAAATGGGGCGCCAGGCGGTTTCGCCCGAGGAACTGGCGGTGCGGGAACTGGCGGCCGAGCGCCGGGCCCGGCGGATCGCCTGGGGCGTGCTTCTGCTGGTGGCGCTGGCGCTGGGCTGGCGGACCGCCCGGCGGCAGGTCGACTATCAGGACGAGGCGGTCATGTGGCGGGACGTTCTGCGGCAGCGGCCGGACAATGTTCGGGCCCTTAATAATCTGGGCGACATTCTACTGCGGACCAAGCATCTGGGCGAGGCGGCGGCCAGTTTCGGCCGCGCCATCGAGCTGGATCCGGAGCGGGGCAATCTCCACTACAATCTGGGGCGCGTGCTGGTTGAGTTGGGGTATCTGAACAAGGCGGAAGCAGAATACCGCCTGGCGCTGGGCAATCGCTTGGACGACCGGCTGCGGGTGCCGGCCCTGAACAATCTGGGCGCGCTACTGAACGATCTAGGGCGCTCGGCCGAAGCGCTGCCGTATTTGGCCGAATGTCTCCAGCTCAACCCCAGGCACTCGGGCGCCTACGATAATTACGGCAACGCCCTGGTGAAGCTGGGGCGGTCCGCCGAAGCGCTTCCCTGTTTCGAGAACGCCCTGCGCCTCAATCCGCGTTCGGCCAATACTTTCAGCAATCTGGCCGGAGCCTACCTGGAACTGGGCAAGCTGCCCGAGGCGGAGAAGGCGCTACGCCAAGCGCTGGAGATCAATCCCCAGCAGGTCCAAGCCTGGGCTCTTCTCGGGCTGGTCAAATTGCAGGCCAAGGATTACGCCGCGGGCGGAGCGGCCTTCACCCAGGCCGTTCAGCTCCAGCCGGACAATTACAAGCTCCGGGCCAATCTGGGCGCGGCCCTGATGCTGCAAGGAAAGGTGGTGGAGGCGCGCGAACAGTACCGCCGGGCCCTACAGCACGACCCCGGCTTTGCCGCAGTGCGCAAGACCCTGCTGCGTTTGGGCGAGAAGCCGGAGAATCTGCCGCCCGAGCCGGGGCAGGCTCCGAATCCCGCCTCGGCGACAGTGGGGGGGGATTGATAGTTGTTGACAGGCCGGTCCGCCGGACCAAGATAGCGGGCAGGACAATTTTCCTGGAGGAAGGCATGCAGAAAGCGCGCAAATCCCGGCGGGGCGCATTTACCTTGATCGAGCTGCTGGTGGTGATGGCCATTCTGGCCATGCTGGCGGCGCTGGTGGCGCCCAACCTTTTCGCCAAACTCGAATCGTCCGAAATCAAGACCGCCAGATTGCAGATGAAGAACCTCGAGACCGCGCTTCTGGCCTTCCGGCTGGACGTCACCCGCCTGCCGACCGAGGCTGAGGGGCTCAAGGTGCTGTGGAAGAATCCCGGCAACCTGGAGAACTGGGGCGGCCCGTATATGGACAAAGAGGTGAAGGGCGATCCCTGGGGGCATCCCTACATCTATAAGTGTCCCGGTCCGGGCGACCATAAATTCGACCTCATTTCCCTGGGCGCTGACGGGGCGCAGGGCGGAGAAGGCGTGAACGCCGACCTATCGATATGGGACAACTGACCGCGCCCGCCGTTTCCCCCGTGCCCCCCGCCGTCCAAGCCGAGAAGCTGGGACAGATCCTGCGGCGCAAAGGTTTCTGCGCCGAGCGGGACATCGAGCAGGCGCTGGAGGTTCAGCGCGGCTACGGCGGCAAGCTGGGCGGAATCCTGCTCAACCTGGGCGCGCTTACCGAGGACCAGTTGCTACAGGCCTTGGCCGAGCAGCTGGGGTTGGAGTACCTGACCGACCTGAAGGGCGTCGAGCTCCTGCCCACCGAAGCGCCCGCCGAACTCCTGCGCCGCCACGACGTCTATCCCTTCCGCCGCGAGGACGGCTGGCTGAGCGTTCTGACCGACGACCCGCTCAACCTGGAGGTCTTCGCCCTGCTGGAGAATCTGCTCGGGGCGCGGGTCCGGCCGGTACTGGCCCGGCAGGAGGGCTTGAAGCAGCTTTCGCTGCAACTGGAGACCGCGGAGCTGAGCGTCGAACGCGGCCGGCTGGACCTGGACGACGAGGTCGACCGGCTCAAGGAGCTGGCCTCCGAGGCGCCGGTCATCAAGCTGGTCAACGGGCTTTTGGGCAAGGCGGTGGAGCTGGACGCCTCGGACATCCACTTCGAGGCCCTGCGCGGGGTGATGAAGGTCCGCCTGCGCATCGACGGGGTGCTGCGCCTGATCGACACCATCCCGCCGGCGGTCAAGCTGGCGGTGATCGCCCGGCTCAAGCTCATCTCCGGCATGAACATCGCCGAGAACCGCCTGCCCCAGGACGGGCGCATCTCGGTGCGCCTGGCCGGCAAGGAGCTCGACATCCGCGCCTCCTCGGTGCCCACCCGCTTCGGCGAGAGTTTCGTCCTGCGGCTCCTAGGCAAGGAGGACATCGACTACTCCCTGGCCAGCCTGGGCTTTTACCCCGACCAGATTGCCACCATCGAGGGCGTCGGCGACCGGCCCAACGGCATCTTCCTCACCACCGGCCCCACCGGCTCGGGCAAGACCACCACCCTTTACGCCATGCTCACCCGCCTGGCCACTGAGGAGGTCAAGGTCATCACCGTCGAGGACCCGGTCGAGTACGAATTCAAGGGCATCAGCCAGATCAACGTCCGCCCTGAGATCGGCTATACCTTCGCCAATTCACTGCGCAGCATCCTGCGCCAGGACCCGGACAAGATCATGGTCGGCGAGATGCGCGACCGCGAGACGGTGGAGATCGCCATCCACGCGGCCCTGACCGGCCACCTGGTCCTCTCCACCCTGCACACCAACAGCGCCCTGGCCTCGGTCACGCGCCTGCTGGACATGGGCGTGGAATACTTCCTGCTCAAGGCCAGCCTGGTGGGGCTGATGGCCCAGCGGCTGGTGCGGCAGCTCTGCCCCCACTGCCGGGTATCCGCTCCCTGGCCGGAGGCCGACCTGGGCAAGCACCGCCTGCCGGAATTGCAGGCGCGCTATCCCTTCGTGCGCCCCGCGCCGGCCCGGGCTCCGGGTTGCGCCCGTTGCGGCCAGGGCGGCTACGCCGGCCGGCTGGCCATCGCCGAGGTGGTGGCCTGCGACGAGGCCTTCTTCACCCGGCTCGACCAGGAGCGCGCAAGTCACGACCTCACCCGCTTCGGGGCGCGCTCGCTCTTGGAGGACGGGCTGCTCAAGGCGCTGGAGGGGCGGACTTCGCTGGCCGAGGTGCTCAAGGTGGCGTCATGAACCTGCTGATCTACGAGGGGCTCTCCCGGGCCGGGGCCAAGGTGACCGGCAAGTTTCTGGGCGAGCGCGAGGATCTGCTCAAACAGTTGCAGCGCGAGGGCGTGACCGTCACGGTTCTGCGCGAGGAGGCGCGCCGGCTGCGGGCGGGCCGGTTCGGGACGGCGGATTTCCGCGCCGGCATCGAGCAGCTCTCTTATCTGGTGGCGGCGGGGCTGCGGCTGGACCAGGCGGTGGCGATGCTGCTCAAGGGGGCGCGCAAGACCGCCGTCCACCGCTTCTGGGAGGCGGCCCTGGCCGAGTTGAAGGGCGGCGCGCAGCTTTCGGCGGCCCTGGCCGGCGCGGCCAAGACCGTCGAGTATCCGCTGACCGATTTTTATCTGAACCTGGTGGCCGTGGGCGAGGAGACCGGCGAGCTGGAACGGGCGCTGGGCAATTTGCGCGACCACCTGGAGTTTCAGGACGGGCTGAACCGGCAGGTGCGTTCGGCCCTCGCCTATCCGGCCTTCCTGCTGGCCGTCAGCCTGGCCGCGGTGACCTTCGTGGTCGGCTTCATCCTGCCCCGCTTCGCCCAGCTCTATTCGGCCCGGGAGCTTGCCCGCCTGCCGCTGGTCTCGCGGCTGACGCTGGGGACGGGGGCCTTCGTCCACGCCCACGGCGCGGAGTTCATGCTGGGCGGGCTGGCGGCCGCGGCGGCGCTGATCCTGGCGGCGGCCACGCCGGTGGCCCGGCGGGCGGGGCTCAATCTGCTTTTCACCCTGCCCTATCTGCGGCCGACCCTGCTGCAACTGGAGCTGGCCAACCTCTTCTCCGCCCTGGGGTCGATGCTGGCCGGCGGGGTGGAGATCTCCCGGGCCCTGCGCCTGGCCCGGCGGGTGGTGGGCCCCGGCGGCCTGGGGCGGGTGCTGGACGAGACCAGCGCGGAGCTGCGCGAGGGGCGCAAGATCAGCGAGGTCTGGTCCCGGCACGAGCTCATCCCCGAGGAGGTGGTGGCCCTGGTGGCGGTGGGCGAGAGCGGGGCGCGGCTGCGCGAGATTTTCGAGCGCTGCGCCCATAAGCATCTGGAGCGGTTCAAGGCCCGGGTGGAGCTCTTGCTCACCTTCCTCGAGCCGGGCATCATCGTCGTGCTGGGCGGGTTCGTGGGCTTCATCGTGGTCTCGATCCTGCTGGCCGTGGTCAGCCTGGGGGATTTGTACGCGTGAGCGGAAAATTCACCCTGATCGAGCTGCTGGTGGTGATGACCCTGCTGGTGCTGGTGACGGGGGTGGTCGTCCCGGCCGGGGTCAGACTGCTGGAGAGCTTCGACCACCGGCTGGCCCGGACCGAGGCGCGCAACCAGGAGAAGCGCGCGGAGTTCCGCGCCTTCATCCGCGACGCGGCCGACGGCGGCGACACGGCCACGACCGCCGCCCCGGCGCGCTAGGAGGCCGCAGTTATGCCTGCCCGACGGCCGGCTCCGCAAACGGCGTTCACCCTGATCGAAGTGCTGGTCGCCTCCGTGCTGCTGGCCCTGGGGGTGATGGCCCTGAACGCGGCCTTCAAGCGCTACGTCGACAGCCGCGAGCGGCTGCAGCGGCAGGAGAGCCTGTACCTGACGGTGCTCTCGCTCAAGGACGAGTTGAGCGCCGGGGAGCTGCGCGACGGCCAGTCCGGCTCCGGGCGATTGAACGGCTGGGACTATGCCTGGCGGGTCAGGCTGCAAGAGCGCGCCGCCGACCGCGCCCGGGCCGGCGGCGAGGTGACCGGCGACACCGAGGGCATGTTCGAGGTCCGGCTCTTTGCGGTGGAATTGACCGTGGCCGGCCGGAAGTGCGACTTCTGCGCCTTCAAGTACAGGAAACAGGACAATGCCGGCTGATCCGCGCCGGGCCTGGTCCCGGTTCACCCTGATCGAGCTGCTGATCGCCCTGGTGGTGGCCTCGTTCATGATGGGCGTGGCGGCCTACGGGCTGGGGCTGACGGCGACGCTGCTCAAGGACCTGAACCTGCCCGCGGCCGAGGAGGCCCGCGCCCTGGGCGGGGTGCGCGACAGCCTGGCCGGCGCGGTCTATTACGTCGCCCAGCGCGAGCGCCTGGGCACCATGGAGGATCTGTTCTACTATTTCTACGCCTCGCCGGGCGAGCTGCGCTACATCAGCGCCAAGGCCTTTTCCGGGGGCGCGCCGGTGATCTGCCGGCTCTTCGTCGACGATGGCCGGCTGGTGCTCGACGAGTATCCGCTTTATGACGGGGCGGTGGACTACAAAGATCCGGTCCTGCCGGCTCAGGGCGCCCGGCGGCAGGTGCTGCTGGCGGGGGTGAAGAGTTTCACCGTCGAGTGCCAGGTGGCGGGCCGGCGGGTGCGGAACGTGACCGAAGAGATGCCCGAACTGGTGGTGCTGCGGATCGACTGGGGGCACGGGGAGCGGGAGGTGGCCGCCGCCGTGCGCAGCGACTGCCGGCTGTGGCGCCAGCGGGCGGCGGGGCTCAACCATCCGGAAATGAATTGAGGCGCGCATGCGGCGGATCGGGGCGGCGAGGACGGCGGGCGGGGGCGGCGAACGCGGCGCGGTGCTGCCGCTGGCCCTGGTTTTTCTGGCCATCACGCTGGCGGCGGCGACCTACATGCTGGGGCTGGCGCGGGAGCTGATCGGGTCGGCCGAGCTGTTGAACGACAAGTTGCAGGCCAAGCTGGCGGCCGAGTCGAGCGTGGAGCGGGTCGAGTACCTGCTGGCCAGCGGGCGGCTCGGTTCCCGCTGGCTCACGCCGATCGGCTCAAGCTCCGGCGCGAGCTGGCCGACCCGGCTGCCCCTGGACGGGACGCCGTTCGACCTGGCCGGCGTCGAAACCCGGTTGCAGGACGCCGCCGGCAAGCTGACGATCTGCGGGCTGCATCCGCAGCAGCTGGCCCTGGTCCTGCAACAGACGGGGCTGGATTCCAGCGCGGTCGCGGTTATAGTGGACAGCTACCAGGACTGGGTGGACTTCGACCGGCAGCCCCGGCTGAACGGCGCGGAAACGCCCTATTACCACAATC
>CAYMGG010000197.1:0-3351 GCA_964389915.1 uncultured Planctomycetaceae bacterium | reverse complement strand
TATGGGGCGCGCGACAGCTGGTTGGTGGAGGACCCCGAGGAGTTGCGGCTGTTGCGGGGCATGGACCGGGTGGCCGACTGGCCGGCGCTGAAGCGTCTGTTTACGATTGACTTGGTGACCGCGGTCAATATCAATACGATTCCGCGCGAAAACCTGGCGGTCATGCTGGGCGTCACCCCGGTCCAGGCCGCGCAACTGGCCGCCCGGCGCGAGGCCCGGGGCGAACTGGCCGATGACGAGTGGCAGCGGCTGCTGGGCGGCGAAACCAAGCTGGGGCTGGAGCGGGTCGTGTCCTTCGCCGGCCTGACCGTCGAACTGACCGCCACGGCCAAAGTCGGCGGGGCGCGGGAGGTGGTGCGGGCGGTCATCGACTGCCGGCCCAACGATCTGGCCCCGGCGAACGTCCGGCGGTACGAACCCTGATTGCAGGAAGATTCGCGCGATGCGCTTGTACGAGTTGGTTCCGGTCGAGGATACCTTCCATCAGCGGGTGGCCAAACCGGCCGCCGCGCGGCTCACGCCGGAGCTGATCGCGCTCAATTACGCCTCGCTCTCGCCCTTTCCCGGCGGGGAGACGCTCTTCCGCCAGGCGGGCGAGCATGTGGACCTGTGGTTCACCCGCCGGCCGCTGGCGCCGGGGCGGCGGGTGCCCGTGCCCGAAGCCTACCTTTATTTCAAACAGTTCGCCGCGCGGCGCAACGCCGTGATCGTGCATCGGCGCCGGGGGGCGGTGGTCTACGTCGTCTGCGGCGCGGCCGGCCCCCAGGCCCTGGTGACCCGGCTGCATCCGGCGGCCCTGGCCGCGGGCGCGGACGATCCCACCCCGGCCCTCCTGGCCCGGGAGCACTCCCTGGTCGAGCCGGAACTGGTGGAGTTGGAACGCGATCCTACCCCCGCGCCGGACGGGGCCGACCTGCTGGCCTTCTGCCGCTGGCGGCCCGACGCGCGGCAGCTGGGGCGGCGGCTGTTGGCCGACCTCAAGCCGGCGATCGCGGCGGGACTGGCCCTCTGGACCTTCTTGGGCTGGTACGAGCATTCGAATCTGGACCGGCTGGCCCGGGAACGGCGGGCCGAGCTGGCCAAGTGGCAGGAGCAGAACCGCGAACTGCGGATCGGCGCGACCGGACAACAGGCCGAGAGCGAGTTCTGGCGGCGGTTCGGCGCGCGGGAGCGGGGCGCCGAGGAGGTCTGCCGGTTGCTGGCCGACCTTAGCCGGATCGTGGCCGCCGACGGCGGCCGGCTGAGCCTGATCACGGTCTTGCCGGGTCAGGTCGAGTGCCTGGCGCGGATGAAAAAAGTCGAGGGGTTGGTCGACACGCTTCTGGCCACCGGTCATTTCTCGGCCGCGCGCATCCTCTCCGGCCAGCTGGACAAATCCGAGCCGGGCGTGCAGGTTCTGCAATTGCAGCTGGATCTGCTGCCGCCGGCGGCCGGCCGGAGCGGGAAACCCGCGACCGGAGCGGCGGGCCGGCCCGGCCGGGAGGGCGGGGCATGATCGACCGGTGGGTGTTGGCCATTCTGCTGCTGCTGGCCGGCCAGGTGTTTTACGGGCGGGGGCTGCGGGAGGAGAGCCGGGAGCTGCTCGGCGAAAACCAGGCCCTGGGCCTTAAACTGAGCCGCGAGCAGGCGGCCGCCGGGCGGCGGGAGGTCTTGGCCCGCCGCCTCGAGGCGGCCACCGCCCTCTCCCAGGCCAACCGGCATCTACTCTATCCCGCCGAGGACAATCCCGGCGTGGCGCTGGAAAAACTCCAGACCTTGGCCAAGCGCGATGCGGTCGCCGCCGGGCTGGAATTCATCAACTCCACCTGGGGCGAACCGGTGCCGGACGAGGCGGGGGTGGGCTATCGGCGGCTGCCGCTGGCCCTGATCGTGGCCGGCAACCCGCAGCAGATGGAGGATTTCCTGCGCCGGCTGGCCACGGCCGAAGTCTTCGTGGGCGTCGACCTGCTGGCCTTGAGCTGCGACCAGAAGCGCCTGATGATGCGGCTGAATCTGGAAGGATATCAAGCCCTGCCCAAGCGGCCGGCGGACGACGGCGCGGCCGCCCCGCGGTCGGCGGAGGAGCTGGCGAAATGAGGCTTTCGGCGCTGCTGGTGACGCTGCTGGTTCTGTTGGCGCTGGGCGGCAATTGGTATTGGGGCTACCGGCGACAGGCGGAGGATCTGCGCCTGCCGGCCGGGCGGATCGACGAAGGGGCGCTGGACGTGCCGGTCCTGCGCTCGCCCCAGGCCCTGCCGCCCTCGGCGCTGGCGGAGTTCGCGCTGTGGGGCATGCAGGCGCCCGCCGAAACCAAGCCCGCCGCGCCGGTCGGCGATGAGAAGTTTCCGGTCTATGCGGTGAAGAAGTTCGAGGGCGTGCCGGCCGCCTGCCGGGTGGGGCGGGAGGACTACCGCTGGGAGTTCTACGGCGTGACCGCCCGGGCCGGAGGCGCGCGGGCCGTGTTTCGCAATCCGGCCCGAGGCGAGGCCGGTTGGCGCTTGGCCGGCGAGGGCGAGACGTTGGAAGAAAACCTTGCTTTGCGCCGGATTGCCGGCAATACTGTGCTGCTTTTTAATAAATTGGGGGCCGATTCCGGCGCGGAACTGGAATTGACGGTTTTCGGCGTAAACCTGGAGCAGGTGTTCAAATCGCGCCGAACTCGCCCGGAGTCGCCGCCGGCCGGCAAATGAGCGCAATGAACGCAATGAGCGCTTGGTTAGGCGTGGGCAATAATAAATGTTGCGCGTTTCAGCCGCGACCAAGGTTCAAACCGCAACCTTAATGGTTATTGCCGACGCTTTGAGTCGGCGGCCTGTCGCTTGGCCGAGTGATTGTTGCGCATTGGTTAAGTTGGTTGCCAATTATAATGATACCGGGCCGATCGTTCAGGATAGGGAATGTGCCTGAATCAATCGGCCGATTGGAACGTGGAATGAGCTTACGCGGGCGGATATTTCGGACCGGGCGGGCGGCCTTGAGCCTGGCGGCCCTGGGCCTGCTGGCCGGCTGCCAGCAGATGGACGATTTTCCACGGCCGCCGCTCTTCAAGAATCTTTACCAAACCCGGACGCCCGCGCCGGTTGCGAATGACGGGGCGGTCCTGACGGTCGATCCGCGGGAGGGCAAATCGGCGGCCGAAGCCGAGTTGATCCCCGTGCCCAATTTGATTAAGGATCAGAGCGTGCTGGTGAACGCCCCCCCGCCGCCGGCGGCGGATGCGGGGTTGGTCGAACGCCTGGAGCTGCCCAGCGCGGAAGACGTGCAGCTCTCGGTGGAGGCCATGCCGGTCTACGATTTCGTGAATCTGGTCTTCGGCAAGGTGCTCAACCTCACCTGTTCGGTGGACGCCGGCGTCCGGAGCAATAGCCCGAA
>CAYMGG010000196.1:0-10962 GCA_964389915.1 uncultured Planctomycetaceae bacterium | reverse complement strand
TACGAGCTATTCCGGAATTGCGCCCAGGCACGCCCCGGGCGCCGAGCCCGCCCGCGACCACGACGCCGGTGACGGCTCCGCGCCGCCGGCCGCTTCGGGGGGAGCGCTGGATATCTTCAGTTTTCCCGGCGGGGCTAAACTCGGCAGCTGCTGGCACGCCATTTTTCAGGCGCTGGATTTCACCGCGTTCGCCCCCGGCGCCCCGGCCGAGGCCCAGCAGGCGGCCGCGGCCCGGATCGACGGGGTTCTCGACCGGTACCAGATCTGTTCCGGGCGAAGCGAGACGGAGGCTGCGGCCAAACGGGCCGTGGTGCGCGACATGGTCCGCAAAGTACTCACCGTCGATTTGGCCCCGCCGGAGCGGCCGGCCTTCAAGCTCTGTCAGGTGGGGGCGCGGGACCGGCGGGCGGAGCTGGACTTCGACTTCGCCCTGCGGGCGTGGCCTGACGACGAGGAGCGCCGGACCGGGCAAATCCTCTCGGTGCTGCACCGCCACTGGGGAAAGGACTCCGCCAAAGCCCCGTTCATCCGCTCCTTGGCCGGCTGGGACCGCGGGGTCCCGCGCGGCTTCATGACCGGTTACATCGACCTCCTCTTCCGCGTCGGGGAACGGTATTACATTTTGGATTGGAAATCCAACCGCCGCGGCGGCCGGGCCGAAGACTTTTCGGCCGCGGGACTTGAGGCGGAGATGAGCGAGAACGCCTATCACCTTCAATATCTCATCTACTCCGTGGCGGTCCATCAGTACCTGCAAGGTTGCCTGCCGGGCTATGACTATAAAGCCCATTTCGGCGGCGTGTTTTATTTGTTCCTGCGCGGCATCGACCCGGCCGGACCGGACCGCGGCGTCTATTTCGATCGGCCGTCGTTTAATTTGCTCGAAGATTTGTCCGCCAGCTTGGGGGACTTTTCGCCATGTTGAATCTGCCTAGAAGCCTGCAAATGATGCTCGGTCAGGAGTGCCTGCAATTTCAAGATGCGGCCTTCGCCGACCTGATCGGGCGGATGCAGGGCGGGGGGGGGGAGGCGCTGCTCTGGGGTGCGGCCCTGGCCAGCGCTGCGCTGAACGAGGGGCACGCCTGCCTTGACCTGGCGGCCTATGCCGGGCGGCCGGTTTCCGAACTGTCGGGGGCGGCGGACGGCCGGGAAGCTCAGGCCGCGCCGCGGCCGGTCCGGTTGCCGGAACTGGAGGCCTGGTTGGCGGCGCTCCGCGCGGCCGACCGGACCGTGGCCGACGCCCAAGGCGAGGCCACCGCGCCTCTGCCGCTGGTTTTGGATGCGGCCGGCCGGCTGTATCTGCACCGCTACTATCAATACGAGCAGAAGGTAGCGAACCTGCTCCGGGCGCGTGCGGAGGCGGTTCTGCCTCTGCCGGCGGGATTCGACGCCCGGCTCGGCGTGCTGCTGGACCTGGCTTTCGGCCCCCGGGCCGGTCGGCAGAAGCTCGCCTGCTTCCTGGCCCTGACCCGCCGCCTGCTGGTCTTGAGCGGCGGCCCCGGTACGGGCAAGACCCACACCATGGCCCGACTGACGGCGTTGCTCGTCGCGGCCGAGCCGGGGCTGCGCGTCCGGCTGGCCGCGCCCACGGGCAAGGCCGCCAATCGGATGCAGGAGAGTCTGCGCGAGGCCAAAGGCCGGCTGCCGGCCGAGTTGGCCGCGAGAACGGCCATTCCCGAAACCGCCGAAACGCTTCACCGGCTGCTGGGCGTTTCCGCCGACGGCCGGCGCTACCTGCGCCACCGGCAGAATCCGGTCGAGGCCGAGGTGGTGATCGTAGACGAGGCCAGCATGATCGCCTTGCCGCTGATGGCGGCCTTGCTCGAGGCTTTGCCCGCCAATTGCCGGCTGATCCTGCTGGGCGACATGGACCAGCTCGCTTCGGTCGAGCCGGGGGCGGTGCTGGGCGACATCTGCCGGGCCGGGGGCGGGCGGGACGTCTTTTCGCCGGCCGTGCGCGAAGCCTTTGCCACCGCGACCGGGAGCGCGCCCGCCGACGAGAGTCTGATCTGGGCCGAGCAGTCGCCGCTGGGCGACGTCCTGGTCGCCCTGACCGAGAGCCGGCGGTTTCCGGACACCCATCCGGTGGCGCGTCTCAGCCGCGCCGTGCAGGCCGCCACGGACGAGGCGGGGGCCGAAACCGCCCTGGCCGAGTTCGCCGCCGCGGCGGCGCGCGGACGCCGATTCGTTGCTGGATCAGGCCGGACGGCCCCGCGGCGAGCTGGGCGCGGTGGTGGAGCGCGGTTACCGGCCGTTGCTCCAGGCCGAAACGCCGACGGCCGCCTTGGCCGCGCTGCGGCGCTTTCGCATCCTCTGCGCCGGCCGGGGTGGACGGTTCGGCGTCGAGACCTTGAACCGTCTGGCCGAAAGGATCCTTTCGGCGGGGGGGGGCGAGAGACCGGCGGAGTCCGGCGGCCCGCAGCGGCTGGCGCCTACCCGTCAGTTCTATCCCCGCCAGCCGCTCATGATCACCCGCAACGATTACGACCTGCAATTATTCAACGGTGACGTGGGCGTGGTGATGCGGGCGGAGGACGGTTCGCTGCGCGCTTATTTTGAAATTCTGGGCCCGGCGGGCGAGTCGGCCACGCGCAGCCTGCCGGTAGGGCTGCTGTCCGCCTGGGAGACGGCCTTCGCGACCACGGTGCACAAGGCGCAGGGCTCGGAGTTTGAAAATCTGCTGATCGTGCTGCCGCCGCGCCAGATCGGACTGCTCAGTCAGGAGCTTCTCTACACCGCCCTGACCCGCGTCAAGCCCGATCCGGAGCGCCCCGCCGCGAGCGGCCAGATTCACCTCTGGTGCACGGCGGAGGGGTTCCGGTTGGCGGCCAGGGAGAGGACTAGCCGCGCCTCGGGGTTGGACGCGGCCTTGCGGGGGGCGGGCGGAAGCGGGTGACCTTTTCCGTATAAAAAACCGCCCGGAATCGGCATCAGTGCCCCCCGTAGCGGCCGATCTCCTTCTTGCTGGCCGGGCGGAAGAAGAGGCGCAGGGGGATTTCGGGGTAGTTCAGCCGCTGGCGCAGCTGACCGGCCAGGTAGCGGTGGTAGTTGTCGTCGAATGTGGCCGGGTTGTTGCAGAACATGACGAAGGTGGGGGGATTGACGCCCACCTGGGTGCCGTAGTAGATCTTGCCCATCTTGCCGTGCTGGGGCTTGGGGCGGCGCTGGGCCTGGGCGGCCTGGATGGCCTGGTTGAGCTTGCCCGTGCCGGTCTGGCGCGAGTTCTGCTCGGCCAGGACGCGGGCCTTGTTGAGCGCCCCCCAGACGTTCTCGCCGCTCTTGGCGCTGATGCCGCAGAGCGGGCAGAAGTTCAGGCCGGGCAGCTTCTCGGCCAAGTATTCGCGGTAGCTCTCCACCGTCAGGTCCGGCCGCTTCTCGCAGGCCAGATCCCACTTGTTCAGGGCCACGATGCAGGGCTTGCACTCCTCGACGATCAGCCGGCCCAGCCGCTTGTCGACTTTGCTGATCTCGTCGGTGGCGTCCAGCATCAGGAAGACCACGTCCGCCCGGCGGATCGAGCGCTCGGTCCGCACATGCCCGAAGAATTCCATCACGTCGTCCATCTGGCCGCGTTTGCGCATGCCGGCGGTGTCTATGGCCACGAAGCTGAAGTCGTCGCGCCGCACGATCACGTCGACCGAATCGCGGGTGGTGCCCGGCAGGTCGGAGACGATCACCCGCTCCTCGCCGGCCAGGTAGTTGATCAGGCTGGATTTGCCCACGTTGCGCCGGCCGACGAAGGCGAGCTTGAGCATCTGCTCGAGCTCGGGCGCCTCCTGGCCGGATTCCTCCGGCAGGCGGGCGACGATGGCGTCCTCCAGATCCCCCAGGTTGCGCCGGTGTTTGGCGCTGAGGGCCAGGGCGTCGCCGAAGCCCAGGGCGTGGAAGATGGGCAGGGCGTCTTCGACCGTGCGGGTGTCGGCCTTGTTGGCCGCCAGCAGGACCGGTTTGTTCGCCTTGCGCAGACGGGAGGCGACCTCTTCATCCAGGGGCGTGACCCCGTCGCGGGCGTCGACCAGGAAGACCACCAGCGTCGCCGCCTCGATGGCCAGGGCGATCTGCCGCTCGACCTGCGCCTCCAGCTGCTGGCGGTCGACCACGCCGATGCCGCCGGTGTCGATCAGGTCGAAGGTCCGGTCGTCGATGGTCAGCGGATAGAGCACCCGGTCGCGGGTGACGCCGCTGGTGGGGGCCTCGATCGAGACCCGGCTGCCGACCAGGGCGTTGAAGAGGGTCGACTTGCCCACATTGGGCCGGCCGACGATGACCACGGAGGGGTAAAGCATGCTGCGGTTTCCTATCCCGGCCGAGCCGGAGTTAAAGAAGTCCGAAAATCATAGATAAACAACCGTCAATCGTAAATCATCATTTCGGATCGCGACCGGCGGCGAAGTTTATGATTTTTGAATGCCGAGCCATGAGGCATGAACTTTTGCGCGGTTTGCCACAGAGTTCATGGTTCAATAGCCTGCCATTCGGGCCGAATTCGTTCAAGGCCTGCCGGGGCAAGTGAAATGGCGGCTCCAGGCAGGGCCAGGCCCGCGGCGAATGCCGACTACGCCGCCGATATGGCCACCAGTTTTTCCAACGTCCGGCGGGCCCGGCCGTCGGCCACGGCCGCCGCGGCCCGCTCCAAGCCTCCGGCCAGGTCCGGCGCGAGGTCGGCCACATACAAGGCGGCGGCGGCGTTGAGCAGGACGATGTCCCGGGCCGGTCCGGGACGGCCGTCGAGGATCGAACGGATCAGAGCCGCGCTCGCCGCCGGCGAATCGACCTGGATGGACTCCAGGGGGGCGCGCGTCAGGCCGAAGTCCTCCGGCGCGATGGTGTATTCGGCCACCTCGCCGTTTTTCAGTTCGGCCACGGTGGTCTCGCCGGCCAGGGAGATCTCGTCCAGCCCGTCGCGGCCGTGCACGACCAGGGCGTGCTCCGAGCCCAGTTCGCCCAGCACGGTGGCCAGCTTGGTGGCCAGGTGGCTGGCGTAGACGCCCAAGAGCTGGCGCTTGGCTCCGGCCGGATTGGTCAGCGGCCCCAGGATGTTGAAGACCGTGCGGATGCCGATCTCGCGGCGCGGGCCGATGGCGTATTTCATCGCCAGGTGCAGCTTGGGCGCGAAGAGAAAGCCGATTCCGGCCTCGGCCAGGCAGCGCTCGATCCCGGCCGGTTCGGCCTCGAGGTTGACGCCCAGTTCCTTGAGCACGTCGGCCGAGCCGGAGCTGGAACTGACCGAGCGGTTGCCGTGCTTGGCCACCACCGCCCCGGCTCCGGCGGCCACCAGGGCCGCGGCGGTCGAGACGTTGAAGGTGCCGCGCGAATCGCCGCCCGTGCCGCAGGTGTCGATCACCCCGGCGGGCGCGGCGATGCGCGACGCCTTTTCGCGCATGGCCTCGGCGCAGCCGGCGATCTCGGCCACGGTCTCGCCCTTGCCGCGCAGGGCGGTGAGGAAGCAGGCGATCTGGGCGTCGGTGGTCTGGCCGGACATGATCTCCTCCATCACCGTCCGGGCCAGGCCGCGTTCGAGGTCGCCCCCGTCCACCAGCTTGAGAATCGCTTCGCGGATCATTCCGAATCCTCCTTGGGCGGTTGCGGTTCACCGTCCGGCGGCGGGTTTTCTTCCCGCTCGGCCGGGGCGGGCTCCGGCGCCGCCTCCGGGCGGCGGGGGCCGGCCTGCAAATCCTCGCGCAGGGCGGGGGAGAGGTCGGGCATGACCGGCGGTTCGCGGGGCGAGAGCTCGCCCGCCCGCCAGACGGCCACGTAGTGCCAGAGCGCCAGCCCGATTCCCGCCGCCAGGAACAGGCCGATGGCGATCAGCGGGCTGAGGATCAGCCAGAACAGGATGGTCCAGATCCAGCCCCAGAACCCCCGGGCGGCGCGGATGTGCGGCCGGGTTGCGGGCTGCAAGATCAGCCGCTCGCGGTGGCCGGAAAGCTTTTTGCGGTCCACGCTCAGGCGTTCGCCCACGGCCTCGGGCCAGAGGGCCGGGGCCAGGGCGCTCAGGGGCGAGGCCAGGGCGGGGCAGACCAGCTCCAGCGCCTGCGGCAAGGCCAGTTCCGGCTGCGGAGCGCCGCCCCCGGGTCGGACCAGGGTCAGGGTCGGGCCGGCGGCCGGCCGGCGCAGGGAGAATTCGATCCGGTCGGTCGAACTGGAGTCGGGCGGGAGCAGGGTCAGGCCCCGGCCGGCCAGGCTGAGTCCACCCCACGCGGCCGGGCGGAACCAGCCGCGCAGCAGCTCGGGGCCAGGTGTGGCCAGTTCGCGGGCGGGGGGATTTTCCGCCAGCGTGGGACGCTGGCCCTTTTCGGCCTCGAAGGCGAACTCCAAGGCGTCGAGCTCGGGGCTGACCAGCAGCGCACCGTCCAGTTCGGCCAGCCACCACCGCCCACCGTCGGGGAGGAGCGCCCCCTGCACCGTCCGGCCCTCCAGCCGGCGAGACTCCAGCCGCAGCTCGATGTCCTCGGCGAGCTGCTTTTGAGCCCACTGGCCGTCGGCGAACTGCAACCGGGCCAGCCAGATCGGCCGGCCGTCGCGGCCCGGAATCAGGGCCAGCTCGGCGCGCTCAACCTGATGCAGCAGGTCCGCGACGTCCAGGGCGCGCACCGCGAATTTGGCAGCCAGCCAGTCGGCCAGCCGGGCGGAGAAATCGATATCCGCTCGCCGCGGGTCGGCGGCCAATTGTTTCCAGTCGGGCGCGTCGATCCGGCCCAGGGCCGAGGCCGGCAGGAGTCGTTCGAAGGGGCCGGGCGTGGGGCCGCCGCGCAGCAGGCTGAGGGTCAGGAGCAGGCCGGCCGCGACCAGGACCAGACAACCCAGGCAGCGCAGCGCGCCCGGACCGCCGCTGGCGGAATGCAGCCGGTGCGGCGGCGCGGGCGGGGGATAGGGCTCCCCCGGCCGGGACACGTCCGCGTCGGCGGGGGTGTCGGAGCTGTCGCCGGGAAACGGCGGTTCAGGATCGGCGGCCATGTCATTCCTCGGAACGGTAAATCCTAAGCTTCGGGCAAAATCATACAGAGGATAACGGCTCTCTGGGAGCCTGCAAGCAAAATGCCGCGGGCGACGGGGTCTTTCGCGGGTTATATAATCAAAATGACAACCGTGGGTCTACCGAACTCCGAAAACAGATTTTCACGCCAAGACGCAAAGGCGCAAAGAGATCTCTGGTTCGGCGGCGCTAAAGCTGTATATGGTTCTTGGCGTCTTGGCGGGAGAAATTTTCTAAAAATATCTTTGTTTCTCTTGGTTTTATCCGGAGTTGCATCAGCAACGAAAAGATTCCGGCCGGGGCGACGGCGTAAAGGGCCGGGCCTCTGCCTCGTTCAGAATACAGCCCGAACGAGGAGAATGATGTCATATCAGCCCAAGTTATTGATGGCCGACGAACGTTCGGACCTGGTGAATAGGGTGAGAGTTTTTTGGCGGGACTGGGGAGACCTTTTTTGCAAAAAAGGCCCCTCAAATCATTCGCCCTTATCCAGAATTGATATTCGGCCGCCGCGTTAGTTAAGGCTGGCGGTGATTTTTAGCGGTCGTCCGCCCGGCTGACCAGACGTAGCCCCTCCAGCACCAGGTCCGCCTCCCACCGGCCGGGCGGTTCGAGCTGGCCGGCCAGGAACTGCCCCCAGCCGCCGGTGACGATGGTCGGCGCGTCGGCCGGCAATTGCCGCCGCAGGGCCGCCGCCGCGGCCCGGGCCGCCCCGAGCAGGCCGACGGCCAGGCCGCCGCGCAGGGCCGACTCGGTGTCGCGCCCCGGCGGAGTGTCTGCGGCGGGCTGCCACGCCTCGCCGGCCGTCAGGGCGGGCAGGGCCGCAGCCTGGTTCAAGCCCGCCAGCCAGAGATCCGGCCCGGGCAGAATCCAGCCGCCTAAAAATTCGCCGGCCGGGTTTACCAGGTCCACGGTCAGGGCCGTGCCGGCCTGCACGATCAGTGCGCCCCGGTCGGCGGCAAAAAGGTCGCGCGCCGCCCGTGCGGCCAGGAGCCGGTCCACCCCCGTGGTCTGGGGGGTGAGCAGGCGGTGCGGCATGATCTCCCCGGCCTGGACCGTCCGCAGCCGGGCGAGTCCGGCCGCGGCCAACCGCGCGGCCAGGACCGGATTCTGGGGTTTGACGACCGAAGCCAGCCAGCCCTCCCGGCCGGGGAGGGCCGCGGCCAGTTCGGGCGGCAATACGGCCGACGCCAGCTCGCCGGTGGCGATGGTCCAACCTGGTTTCAGACGATCGGTTTCGGTCCAGGCGAACCGGCATTTGCTGTTGCCCAGGTCGATCAGCAGGCGCGGGCCGGGGGCGGCGGACATGGAGGAACTCCGGGCATCGGGCCGGCCGCCTTGATTTATGCCGGCCGGTTCGTACAGTTAGCTGTTCGGCAACGCCAGGAAGCATAGCAGGTTTTCTAGACGGGGGCCAGCGGGAATGACGGGCTGGGGCGATCTGTATCGCGGGCTGCTTGTCCGCAAACTGGGGGCGGTTCCGGAGGGCGCGGCCGCGCGCGAGCGGTACGCCTGGGTGGAGCGGCTCCACGGCCTGGCCCGCGAGCTGCTGGAGCCGGGGCGCTTGCGCGAGCTGCCGCCGGCGGAGGTCTACGCCGGGATCAAGGCTCTGGCCGTGCCGCAATGCCACATCCGTCCCACCAACCTGGGGCGCGAGAACCAGGCCGCCGACGTGGTGGAGATGCTGCTCAAGCTTCTGGAGACGCCGGGCGACTTCGCCCAGAAATACCGCGCCGCCAAAGTGCCCCAGGCCGGGGTGGTGACCCTTACCGAGCTCCTCTGCCTGGCCAAGCCGCAACGCTTCGCCATCCGCAACGCCGCCTTCACCCGGGCCGTGGCCAAGGCCATTCCGTTTTACACCCGTCGGGCCGTCGAGGAGCTGGTTTACGAGGATTTCCTCGACTTCTGCCGGGAGCTGGCCAAGGTCCAGGAGGCTTATTTCGCCGCCGCCGGCCTGGGCGAGTGGGCGCTGGCCCACCGCTTTCTGCTGCTTTACGCGATTCTGACCGAGGAGTGAGCCCATGTACCTGGTGACCGGAGGCGCGGGTTTTGTCGGCAGCCATGTGGTCGAGGCGCTCAACCATGCCGGGCGGGAGGACGTCATCGTGGTCGACGACCTCACCCAGCCGGACAAGTTCCTCAACCTGGCCGGCCGGCAGATCGCCGATTACCTCGACGCCGCGCGCTTTCGCGAGCAGCTGGCCGCGGGCCGGCCGCCGGCGGGCATCTCGGCCATTCTCCACCAGGGCGCTTGCACCAACACCATGGAGCACGACGGCCGCTTCATGCTGGACAACAACTTCACCTTCTCCAAGGAACTGCTCCACTTCGCCCTGGAACGCAAGATTCCCTTCGTCTATGCTTCCAGCGCCGCCTTGTACGGCCAGAACCCGGTCGGGCGCGAGGAGCCGTCGGTCGAGCAGCCGCTCAACGTCTACGCCTACTCCAAGCTGCTCTTCGATCAGTACGTCCGGCGTTTGCCGGCGGAACCCGAGCGGCCGGTGGTGGGCTTGCGCTATTTCAACGTCTACGGCCCCAACGAAACCTTCAAGGGCCGGATGGCCTCGATGGTCTGGCACCTGTACTGCCAGATCAAGCGCGAAGGCGTGGGCCGGCTCTTCGCCGGCGGCGAGGGCGTGCCCGACGGCGGTCACCGGCGGGATTTTGTCTATGTCCGCGACTGCGCCCGGATCAATCTGCACTTCGCCCGCAGTTCGGTCCGGCGCGGCATCTTCAACGTCGGCACCGGCGCGGCCCGGACTTTCAACGCGGTCGGCGAAGCGCTGATCAAGGTCCTGGGCCGGGGGCGGATCGAGTACATTCCGTTCGACGAAAAACTGCGCGGCAAGTACCAGGCCCACACGCAGGCCGACCTGACCAGGCTGCGCGCGGCCGGCTACGCCGAGCCGTTCCGCGAACTGGAAGTCGGCGTGGCCGAAACCGTGCGCGAATGGGACGCCCGCCTTCTCTAAGCGGTGCGGACGAGGGAATGGTGATGACGGGCACGAAACGCAGGATTGACCGGCGGCGTATCCAGAAATGGCTGTTGCGGGCGGCGGCGATCGTGCAATTCATCGCTTGGCCGGGCGTTTTGCTGCCTCGGGAGGCGGTTGAAAAACTCTCCTGGTTGATGGGGCAGGGGCAGCCGCCGCTGGTTCCCCTCATGGTCTATTTTACCGGCGGGTGCGCCTATGTCTATGTGGCCGCTGGCATTTGGCTGTGGCTGATTTCCGGCGACGTGGTTCGCTACCGGCCGCTAGTGACCGCCACCGCGTGGATCTACCTGATTGGAGGACCGGGTTTTGCGTGGATCGACACCCAATCCGGCCTGCCGGGTTGGTGGGTGGCGATGGACAGCCTCTCCTGTCTGTTTTTCGGCATGGGGTTGCTTTGGGCCGGACGCGCGGCTGTCGCGGCTGATGCCTATGCGCAAACCGGAGCGTCCGCCGACTGAGTCCGGTTCGGGAGGCTTGCGCGGGCACGCCGGACCCGAGGATGAAAGATGCCTTATGTGAACGACGAAGCGCTGATTCTGCGGCGCACCCGCTTCAGCGAATCCAGCCTGGTAGTGCAGCTCTTCTCCCGCCGCCATGGCCGGATCGAGGCTTTGGCCAAGGGCTGCCGCCGGCCCAAGAGTCCGCTGCGGGGCCATCTGGACCTGTTCAATTTAGAGGAGGTGTTGGTTCTGGAGCGCGGCCGGGGCGGGCTGGACCTGTTGATCGAGAGCGAGATCTGCCGCGAGTTCATCCGGCTGCGCCGCGACGCGGGGGCCTTGGCTGCGGTTGCCTTGGCCGCCGAGGTCCTGCGCGGCGGCACGGCCGTGCACGATCCGCACCCGCGCGCCTACGATTGCCTGGTGGCCGGGCTGGAGCTGCTCGAACGGGGGGGCGGGGTCCGGCCGGTGGCCGGGGCGCTGCTCTTCGCCCTGCTGGCGGACCTGGGGTTCGCCCCGCGGCTGGAGGTCTGCGGCGGCTGCGGACGGCCGG
>CAYMGG010000195.1:0-11033 GCA_964389915.1 uncultured Planctomycetaceae bacterium | reverse complement strand
CGCACCCGCCAGCCGCCGCCATGGCGCTCCAGCCGGCCGGCCGGCGCGGCGCAGGCCGCGGCCGCCTCGGTCGCGCGGACCAGGACCGCGTCGCCGTTTTGGCTCTGGCGGGCGCTGAAGCCGAAGTAGATCAAGAATTCCTGTTCGAGCATGCCGCCGAAGTTTTCATGGTCGCCGGCCGGCCCCAGGTAGAGCCAGTCCTCGGTTTCGCAATCGACCGCGACCGATAAGCCCTCCGGCGCGACGTAGGCCGCCTGAATCCGCACGCCTTCGTTTTCCAGCGTGCACAGGTCCGGCTCGCCGCGCATGGTGGTCGGCGTGGAGCGATGGACGCGCAGAAAGGGGCGGAATAGATTGCGCCAGGTGAAGCCGGCTCGCCCCAGCTGGTACAGGCCGGTGAAACCGCAGGAACTGCGGGCCACGGGCAACAGGAGGCCGCTCTCCCGGCCGATCAAAGGTTGGGCGTGAAAATCCAGGGCCACGGTTTCCAAGGGGGTGCTCATCAGGTTGTTCCTTGTCTGGGAGAGCCGACTGCCATGTCGGCCCGGACGTTTGACTTTTCCGGCGGCAGGGGAACGGATTTCAGTCCGTTTCCCCTATTCGGCCGGCGCGATTTTAAAGATCTTCAGTTGCTTGTTCACAAAGCTGCCGGCGTCGAATCCGGCGGCCAATTCCGCGCCGGTCAGGAGCGATTCGGGCCCGCCCGACCAGATGTCCTGCACCCGGTAGCGGCGCTGAGCCTCGCCGCCGCGGAAGGCGATCTTGCCCGCCCAGTCGGACTTTTCGATCTGGTCGTGACCGCCCACGCTGTGCGAGGCGGCCAGGTAATAGGCCTGCCCGTGCCGCAGCAGATAGAGCTGCAATTGCGGGTCGTCGGCCGCCAGCAGGGGCGGCGGGGTGCCGGCCAGGATCGGCCCCAGGATCTCGCGGTATTGTTCGCCGATTAGGCGGCGGCGCAGGTAGATCACCCGGCCGGCGTCCAGCGGGTAGACCGAGTGCGGCCCGGTCACGCCGTCCAGAGTCTGGCCGGCCGCGAGCGGGTCCAGTCCCAGGCGCAAGAGCAGCGCGTTCTCCGCGCCGGAGTCCGGATCCTCATAAGCGAACCGGCCTGACTGCTCCTCCAGGACCAACGTGCCGCCGGAGCGGACGAAGCTTTCCAGATAGTCAGTTTCGGCCCGGTCCGCCACTTCGCCGAGGGCGAAGATCACCCGGCTGCCGTCGAGGTAATGGTTGTCCGCGCCCGACACCCGCAGGCGCGGCAGGTAGTGCGCCCCAGTCCACAGCCCGAACAGAATGGGCCGGAATTCCGCGTAATAGGTCCCGCGTAGCGCCTCGCGGGCGTTGCGCAGATACATGATCCCCACCGGGTCGAAGACGCTTTCGGTCTGGCGCAACTCGCGCAGCGCCGGCAGATGCGCCTGGATCAGGTTATAGCCCACCCGGCCGCGACCGTTGGTCAGCGAGAACTCCGGCGCGGCATATTGGGCATAGTCGAATTTGCGGTTGGGCAGGAAGAAATGGAAATGCAAGCCCCGGCCGGCCAGGCCCAGCATGCCCGTGATCATTTCGTCGAAACCGTGGGGGAAGGGCTCGTACTCCCACATCAAGTGTGGCTCCATCCGTTCTTGCAGACTGGGAACGCAGGCATAGATCGCCCGGTGGCGGAGCGAGTCGACCGTGGCATGCACGCCGCCGTTAGCCATCATGCCGCCGTTGTCGGCGATATGGCGGTGCAGGTCGTAGTCGGCCTGGCCCAGGTTGTACATCATGATCGGCCGGCGGGGGTCTTCGGCGCGGTAGGCGTCGAACTGGCTTTCGCGGACGAACCGGCTCAACCGCTCGTCCTGGTACTGGCTGAAGTCGGCTTGCGCGGCTAGCCGGGGGAAGCGCCCGGGGTTGGGTTCCGGCAGTTCCACGGCTGCGAAATCCGCATAGTCCGTGCCCCAGCGTTCGTTGAGCGCGGCGATGCCGGCGTAACGCTTTTGCAGGAATTCGGCGAACGCGGCGCGGTTGCCCGCGTCGTGCGAGGCGAAGTAATCTGTGAAGTGCTCGTTCTCGAAATACGGGCCGGCAAAGCCCGGATGATTGAGGAAACGGCGGGCCAGCTGGCGGTTGAACTCGGCCAGTGTGGCCGGCCCGTGGGCTCCGGCACAGTAGTTGTATTTGCCGACCATGAAGCCCCACATGGTGCTGCCCCGGTGGACCGAACCGTCCGGCGCGGTCAAAAATTCGATCGGCTGCCAGGAGGCCGGCCACTTCTCAGCCAGATAGGGGAGCACGGTCATGCCCTGGGCGGCGGCCAGGTCGAAGATGTGCTCCAGGTAATCCCAATCGTAGACTCCGGGAATGGGCTGGAGCCGGTCGATCTGCACCGAGAATCCGGTCATGGGACAGAGCTTCTTCAATTCCGGCAGATTGGTCCGGAAATATTCGGCTTCGTTCTGCCGCAGATCGTGGATCTGGGAATTGAACCAGATCTGGTCGCCGCTGGTCAGGTCGGCCAAGGTGGGGATGTTTTTTTCGGACGTGAACGCCGGCGCCTGGGGCAGATCGTTGCGGATGCCGATCGGCCGCGCGGTGCGCTCGATTCGCTTCCCTTCACGCCAGAGTTCGGCCACGACCAATTCCAGCGCCTGGTGCGGAGCGTAGGGCGCCCGTAGCTCGCCCGGACCGGTCACGTTAAGGGTTTCGAATCCGGCTTTCAGCGGCGTAAAGGTCTGCCAGCCGGGCGGCGGATCGTCGTAGGGCTGGACCTGATAGCGCAATTCAAACGGATAACCGGCCTCCAGATTCACGCCGAAAACTATCTCGCGCGGGGCGTCGCGCTCCAGCCGGCCGAAGGGGCAAGCCGCGTTGACGCTGAGCGGTTCGGCGGCCGCCGCCGGAGCCGGCGGTTTCTGTCCGTCGCCTTTGATGACGATCAGCATGGTCCAGTCGGTGGTGAAGTATTCGCCCGTGGCGTGATCGTAAGACTTGCCCTTGAGGCGGTAGGTACCGGGTTCGGTCAGGGGCACGGGGATCGGCCGGCCCGCGTCGGGCACGGTCGCGGCTGGCAGGTCGGTCAAGGTTTCCTGATAGAGCAAGCGGTCGTTCTGGTCGTAGGCGAACCAGCGCAGATCGAGTCGTTGCGGCCGGCCGTGCTTGGCCTGATCGACCAGATTGTCCAGCCGGACAAAGGGCAGGTCGCGGCCGGTTTGGAATTCGGTCAGCGCCCGCGCGCCCGCGCCGTTGAAGCCGGTGCAGGCGAAATTATCGCGGTAATTGCCCACGACGTAATACAGCTTGGCCTGGCGGTAATCGATGCGCTCGACGCCGAAGTCGCGGAAATACAGCTCGCCCGGTTGCTTAAAGCCGCGATTTTTATTGGTGACAAAGCGGATGCCCTTCCACTGGGCTGCGCCTTTGGCCGCCGGCACGGAAGAGAAGACATATTTCCACAGGCCGCAGGCCCGGCTGTTGGGCGGCCCGATGTGCTGATCGAGCGCCCCGGGCATGTGCCGATTGGCCACGATCTTGGCGTCAAGCTCCTTACCCTGGGCGTCGGCCAGGATCAGGTCGAACTGGTGATAGTAATGAAAGCCCCGGGCCTCCAGGCAGTACCAGAAGTTCACCGACTCGGCGGCCGTCAGGTCGATCGGCTCCTTGAGCCGCATGGCCGGCGAGGTGTCGAAGGCCTCCTGCGCCAGCACGGCCTTGAGCGCTCCGCCGTCTGCCGCCAGGCTCAGGCCCGGCCCTTCGCAGACCCAGGCATCGGGCGAGTTGAGGTTGGCCAGCGTGGTGAAAGGCTGAAAGTCGCGGGCTGCCTCCAGCGGCGTGGGCGCGGGATTCTCCGGCCGCGCGAAAAGAGCGGCCAATCCCTCAGCCGGCAGGGCTTGGCTGTAAAGCGAATACCCGTCCAATTCCAACGGGCAGTTGTTATAGCTCCGGTCGCCGCCGATCCAGGCCGGCCCGGTGGCGCGCAAGGCATCGCCGGCCTTGAGGGGCGAACTTTCCAGCCGCAGATCCAGTTTTTGACCGTCGAGCCAGAGTTCGGTCCGGCCGGCCGCGGAATCGAAAACGGCCGCCAAGGTGACCCAGCGGCCGGGAGCGATCTCCGAGCCCGACTCGGCCAGGTAGGTGGCTTTTTGGTTATCCGCCTGCACTCGCAGGAATGGCCGGCGCGGACGGAGATGGGATTGGCCCCGGCCGAGCACGCCTAGTTCGAGCGCTCCGGGCAGGCGCAGGAGCACGCCGTCAAGTTCCCAGGGCGGATTGCCTCCGCCATGAATGAAACCGTCAGTCAGCCGGAAGCGCAGGCCGATCGTTAGCGCTTTGGTTTCGGCGAAACTACCGGGCGTTTCGCCCAGTTGGAGCACTGCCGCCCGCCAGGCCGGCGCCCAGATCGAGGGATGCGCGTAGGGGGCCAGGCACAAAGCCTGCCGGCCGGCGTCGGCCTTGATCCAAAATGCCTGGCATTCGCTGCCCCAGTTGGGATTGGTTGGGGCTAGAAGCCGTAGTTTCTGCAACGCCGGATCGGTTCCGTAGCCGATGAAAACGTCCCGGGCCAGGGCGACCTCGTCGCCCAGCCGGGCTTTCTCCGGCCAGCGGCAATCCCAGGCCGCCGCCGGCTCGGGCAGTTCAAACGCCCCTGCCCGACTCAGCCAGCCGAGCAGGGCCACGGAGAATATAAGGAATGTGCGCATGGTCAAATCCTCGCGAGTGGGGAGCCGTTTGGCCGCATTTACGCCTCCCCCTCGGCGCAGCGGAGAGGGGGAGGCGGGAATTTACTTCTCCGGCACCGCCTCCAGAACGAACGCCTGGCCGCGCTTGAGTGAGACTTTGACGCCCGCAGTGCGCAGGGCCTCGGCCGCCTGCACGCCCAGCTCGGTGCCGTTCAGGATGTCGGTCACCCGGTAACGGCCGGTCTGGGCCTGCGGGAAGAGTACGGTCATCGCCTCGGCGGTTTCGACCTCGGGCGTGGTCTGGCCCTGCTTGAGCTTGGCGATCAGGTCGTGGCGTACGAAGCGCCGGCCCAGAACGTACAGTTTCTCGCCCTGGGTCATGGGCGAAGCGAGCAGCTCCGGCGCCTCCGGCGGCTGCGCGTCCAGCGGCCGGCCGCAGCCCCAGTTAGCCAGACGCAGGGCCAGGCCCGGCGAGTCGAACCAGTCGACCACACCCACGAAGCAGAGTACCTCGCCCCGGCCGGCCTTGACGAGCAGGGCCGCGGGCTGGCCGTCGCGCTCGGCGACCACCGTCGCCCCCGCGGGTGCCGCCGCGCTCAGCGCATACGGGCGGTAGTAATTGCGTACCGCCGTATCGATCCACGGTTCGGGCTGGTCGTCAATCGGGGGCTGCCAGTTGCGGACCCGGAAGGCCAGCTTCAAGCCGGCCAGCAGGCCGCCGGGGGCGGCGGTAAAGGACTGGCTGGTCACGTCGGCCGGCGCGGCGGTCGGCTTGGCTTCGGGCAGGCCGAATTCTGCGCCCAGCCGGTTGGTAGTGTCGTTGCCCGGCTCCCAGCAGCCCGAGGAGGCCTCCAGGATCAGCCGGCCGCCGGCTTCGACATAGGTTTTAAACAACTTTCGCTGTTCGGCGGTCAAGGCGTCGGAAGAGTAGGGGACGTAGACGTAGGGTCGACCCTGGAGCGCTTCGGCGGTCAGGGCCGGGGAGAAGAGGTCGTCCAGCCCCACCTTCTCGATCTTGGCCTGGTGCCGGTAGGGCTTGACGTAGTCATCCACCCGCGAGGTGTGCATGTGCTGCCAGGAATAGATCAGGGTTTCCAGCGAATGGAGCATCAGGCCCCGGGCGGTCGCCGGCTGGTCGGCGGCGGCGAATTCCTGGGCTCCGGCCAACCGGTCGGCGGCGGCGAACCACTGCTTGAGGCGCATTTCGGCCCCGCGGATCGGCGGTTCGGTCTCGGCGATGCGCCACTGCGGGAACCAGTAGTTGAAGAATTCGTTCCAGCCCGGACGGTGGAAGAGCAGATTGCTCACGCCCACGTCAGTGACCAGCGCCCCGCGGGTCACCTTGGCGTGCGGCTCGTAGCGCACGCGATAGCTGAGCGGCTCGGGCGGATACTGCTCCTCCATCGAGCCCTGGGCGACAAAGATGCCGTGCGCGGTGTAGTAGTGCTCCAGGAAGGCGCGCACGCTGTCCGAGTAGGGGCCGACCGCGCAAGCCGGATCGCTCTCGCGCAGGGCCGAAATGGCGTCGCGGCGGAAGGCGAGCATAAGCTCGGTCTTGTGGGCCGCAAAATCCAGCCAGAGCCGGTCCGGCCGCGGCCGTACCCGGCCCATTTCGTCGACCGCCACGTTCGGCCGGGGCAACTCGACGGCCTCCCAACTGCTGTAGGTCCGGCCGTGGGCGGCGCTCAGGGCCGCGAGCGTGCGATATTTCTCGCGCAGGCCGGCTACGAACGAGCGGCGCATGGCATCGGAGTAGTCGGTGATTTCGCCCAGCCAGGGGGAGTCTACCAGGCTGTGGTCGAAGTAGACGTTGGAGAGGGTGTAACCTATCACCTGCGGATCGGCCCGGTAGTGCGCGGCCAGAGCCCGTAGATAGGTCTTCTGGGCCTCGACCATTTCTGTGGAGGCCACGGTCAGCAGCAGGTTCGGCCCGCCGTGCCAGACGCCCTCGACCAAGCCGTTCTGATCGGCCTGGAAGGTGCGCTTCACCCAGCCGGGCGTTACGCCGTTGTTGGGATGGACCCGCAGGACCACATAGAACCCGCGCTGCTTGGATGCTTCCACCAGCTTGTCAAGGTACGAGAACTGATAGACGCCTGGCAGGGGGTTGAGGTCGAACCAAGGCGCGGAGAGCTCGACAATGTTGTAGCCGATCTCCTTGGCCTCGTCGAGCCAGCCGGCCATCTTCTCCATGGTTTCGGCGTGTTTGACCGCGATGTCGGTGCCGCCCTCGTGCCAGTCGCCCTTGGTTCGTTGGAACTTGCCGGCCAGCGGGGCCAGTTTGGCGTTGGCCGCCGCCGGGTCGGCCGCCACCGGCTGGACCGGGGCCGCCGGCCGGCCCAGCAGGCGCCAGGCCTGGTCCACGGTCTTGCCCTCGCGCTGTAACTCGGCCTTGAGCCAGAGACAGGTTTCGGCCGCGAAATGTGGCGTCAGGCCGACCCGCGCGCCGGCTTCGGCCGGCGCGGTCGCGCCCGCCAGCTCCCGGCCGTCGGCCGTCAGCAGCTTCCAGGCGATCGAGGCGCCGGCGGTCGCGTCGGGCGCGCAGCCGACCGTAGCCTGGGCGCCTTCGGCGGCGGCGAAGAGGTTACCGCCGGCCGAGGTGGAGAAGGTCAACGGCTTGGCCGGAATCGTTTCGGCCAAGGCCTCGCCCCGGCTGTTGCGGATCATGACGTAATGGAAGAAGAAGCTCCGCCCGGCCGGTTGATCGACATGCCGGACGTAGAGGCGCAGCCGATAGGTGCCGTTGGGCAGGAGCGGGAAGGCGACGGCCGGCGCGGTCTTGTCCGTCACCGTCAGTTCGCCCCGGCCGCCGGCCACGGGCGTCCATTCATCGGCGGCCAGGATCTCCCACGTATATTCGTTCCGGCCATTGCTCAGCCGCAAATCCGAGGCTTTGAGATAGGGCGCGGGTTGGTCCGGCCCCTGGCCGGAACGCTGGATCTCCCAGGCGCCTTCGCGCTCGTTGTGCAGCCGTTCGCCGCCGGTGTTGAGCACCCAGTATGGATTCGGCTGGCTGCCCCGGGCCACTGAGCGGATCTCGCCCAGCGCAAAGGCGAAGGGCTTCTCCTTCTCCAGGATCAGGCGGAAGCCCGCCAGCGCCAGGGGGGGGCGGGGGGCGTCGTATTCGTCGAACTTCTGCGGCTCCAGGCTCATCATCACCCAACGGTCGATCCGGCCGACCTCCGAAGCGTCCCAGGGGTAGGTTTCGATGGTCTCATAACCCTGGGTCCAGGGCAGTTTGCTGCCGCCGCCGCGCAGGCGGGTGGCCACGGCCCAGAGTCCGCCGCGCGCGTCGCGGATGATGACCCGGAACATGGCCGGCGGATGCTTGTTCTCGTCATAGCCGCAATTGACCGAGAGGGCCAGCCGGCTGCATTCGGCCGGCAGGGGTTGGGGCGTAGGCAGGAGATAGTCTAGAACGGCGGCCGGGAACTTCCAGTTCTCCGCATAATCGCCCAGAGCGGTGGCCTTGAGCTCGATCTTGGTCTGCCCGTCCGGGCCGACCGTCAGCTTTCCTTCGCCGCCGCCCAGGGTGGCGCGGGCGTCGATGACCAGGCCGGCCGGCAGGGCCAGGGTGTCGCCGCCGGCGGCAAAAGACAGGCTCATGAGACAGACTCCCCACAACGACAGACCGGCAAACGCACGACGAACAGACGGGTTTTTTCCAGGGACAGGGGGCATGAATACTCTCCTTAAACGGGATGGGCTGGGGCGTATGGCGCAGCCGCGGTTCATCATTGTATCCAGGGATACCAGGCACGGTCGTATTCCGCCGCCGTCCAGAGCAGGACGGTTTCGGGTTTGACGTGCTGGTCGACGTAACTGACGTTCTCGCGTTCGGCGTGGGGATAGCGCACGCCGCCGGCGGTGTTGCCCTTGTTGCCGATGGCCATGTACCAGTTGCCGTCGTATGAGCCGTCGAAGAAGAACACCGTCTGCCCCGGTTGCTTGAGGGCCGTCAGCTTCTTGGCCGCCGTGGCGTGATAGCTGTCGGCCGGGAGGCCTGCGCTCAGGGTGTAGGTCCGCCGCCATTGCCCGGTGGCGTTCGCGGGCGGCGGACAGATGGCTTTCAAGGCCGGGCAGGTCAGTACCGTGTCCCGTTGCCACTCCCATTTGTTGGCCAGGTCGAGGTACGGTCCCAGGGAGTGGGTGCGGCTGACCAGAGGTTCGTACCAGTGGGCGAGCGGAAAGTAATCGCCGTTGTCGCCGGCGTACATTTCGGTGGCCGTTCCCACCTGCTTGAGTTGGCTGGCGCACTGCACCTGGCGGGCGCTGGTGTAGGCCTGCTCCAGGGCGGGCAGGAGCATTCCGGCCAGGACGCTGATGATGGCCACGACTACCAGCAGTTCGACGAGGGTGAAGGCCTGGCGGTTGTGGTCGGACCGGGGGCGGCAGGCTAGGGCCAGGTTCGGGCTCAGGGGGCGCACAGGGCGTTCCTCATCGCATTAGCTAAATGGTAAGCGTTTACCAAAATATACCCTCCGACTTCGCGCTTGTCAAGTCGGAACGGCAAAATTATCGGCCGCCGCGCCCGAACCCTTTGCTCCGCCAGGTTTAGCGGGTGTAGAGCAGATACGCCGCCTGGGTGTGGTCGGCCGCTTCGGCCACCAGTTTGAGCTCGCGTTTCTGCCTGTCGCCCAACAGCTTAAATTTGTAGTTGACCCGCGAGTAGTCCAGCTTCGGCATGTCGGTGGGAAGCTCCAGGGCCGTTGCTCCGTCGGCCTGGAGATCGATCTTGCCACCGCCGCGGGTGGTTTCGAAATACAGGCCCACTCCCGCGCATTCCAGAGTCAGGGGCAGGACCGCGCCGGCCTCCTTGGGCGCGACGGCCGAGGACATCCAGCGGGAGGGCTGGTGGTCGAACCAGGTGCCGACCACGGCCGGATGGGCCGGCTTCCAGCCGCCCAGGTCGGGCAGGGTCGAGAGTTCGAGCATGGCCGCGCTCTCGTAGCGGTTGGCGGTCAGCGGTTTTTCGGGGAAAGCCTTGGCCGTCCCGGCCTCGTCGGCGCACTCCTCCAGCCGGCGGCAGATGATGTCGGCATAGAGGCGATAGCCGGCGTCGTTGGGGTGGCAGCCGTCGGAGAGAATGTCGGCCGTGGTCAGCTGCGGCCCCAGTTTGGCCGCGACCGCGGAAAAGATGTCCACGTAGGGCACGCCGTAATATTCGGCCAGGGCCACATGCTCGTCGTGTTTGGGGCAGCCGTAGGTCTTGCCCGCGCCGATGATCAGGTGCACGATGGCCAGGTTGGGGTTGCTCTTGTGCAGCTTGCGGAAGATGCCTTCGATGGTCTCTTGGCTGACCGCTAGGCTGCCGTCGTTAACTGAGAATTCGACGAAGACCAGGTCCGGGGCATAGGGCAGGACGTCACGGTCCATGCGGAACACGCCGAGTTCCGAGGGCTGCCCGCCGATGGCTGCGTCGATCGCCTGGACGTGGGCCTGCGGATAGGTCTCTTCCAGATAACGGGTCACCAGCGCCCGGTAGGAGGTCTTGAGCGGGTCGGTCGAGGTCGCCCCCCAGGTGATCGAGCCGCCCAGATAGGCCACCTTGACCCGTTCGCCGGCCTTGAGTCGGGCCTTGACCGCGGCCAACTGCGGATAGCGGCCCCCTTCGGCGGCCGCGGCCGCTCCGCTCATGCCCAGCAGGATCGACAGGGCCACGATTACCGTGCAAGTTACATACGACATGGTCTCTTCCTCCCGAATTGGCCGGATTGGCCGGCCCTAGATTATGCTTAAGGCAAAAGACCGGGTTCAAAAGTGCGCCCGGTCCAAACGCATGAAACAACGATTTACTGGCGGAGTTACGCCTCCGGTCGTTTACGGTCGGAGCCGCCCGGTCCGGGCCGGGCCGGTGGACTGCCGCGGCACCAGTGTCACGGGCAGGGTCACGGTGCGCAGCGGCGCTTCGGACGTCTCCGGTTTGGCCATCAATTCCAGGGCCACTTCCGCCGCGGCTTCGCCGATTTCGCGCAGCGGCAGGCGCACCGTGGTCAGGCGCGAAGGCGTCGGCGGCTCCCAGCCCACCGGGGGCGCGTAGTCGTCAAAGCCCGTGACGCTCAGATCGGCCGGAATCCGCCACCCGGAGCGCTCCAGGATCTGGCAGGTCAATTCGGCCGAGTGATCGTTGGGGGCGATTACGGCGGTGGTGTCCGGGTGTTTCTCCAAATGCGTCAGCAGGGGGGCGCGCTCCTGGACCAAGTCGGCGAAGTCCACCGCCTGGCGATTGACGCGAAACGACATGGCCCAGTGGGTCTTGCCCATGGGGGCGAAACTGAGATGCTTTTCGAGCGGTACGCCCAACTCGGCGAAGGCGCGTTGAAAGCCGGCCACCTGCTGGGCGGAACACCGTGGAAGATGCAGGTAGTGGAA
>CAYMGG010000194.1:0-11113 GCA_964389915.1 uncultured Planctomycetaceae bacterium | reverse complement strand
AGGGCGGCGATGTTCATTTCGAGCCGCGAGTGGCCGCGGAATTCTTCGCAGAGGTTAAAGACCAAATCGGTGCGGGACCGGGATATCTCCTCTATGACCCGGGCCCAGTCGGCGCCGAATTCGAGCGTCCGCAGGCGATAGCCGGAGGAACGGAGAGCCCCGGCCACGCTCCGGAGGCGGTCCAGGGAGGATTTCCGGCCGATGGGGTCGGGGGTGCCGTCGGAAAAACAGGGCAGGGGGAGGCTGTAAAGGACCAGGATGCGGGGTCGTTTCATGGGCTCAACCCCGCGCGCCGGCAGGCGATGTCCAGCACCCGGTTGACCAGGGCCTCATAGGAAAGACCGGCCGTCCGGGCCGCTTTGGGGAAACAGGAGTTGGCGTCGGGGTCGGGGAGAATCCCGGGCAGGGGATTCAGCTCCAGGATCTGGGGGCGCCCCTCTTCATCGAGCCGAACGTCGATGCGGCACCAATCGCGGACCCGCAGGGACGCGAAGGCGGCCCGGCAGACCTGCTCGATCTTTTTGCGCAGAGAAAGGGAGATTTTCGCCGGGCAGGCAAAGATCTCCAGGGGCTTCTCCACCGTGTCCCAGATCCATTTGGCCTCGAAGGAATAGATCGGGTTGATGTGGGAAGGCAGCTCCTGGAATTGGATTTCCACGATGGGAAGCACTTCGGTATCGTTGCCGTTGCCGAGGATGGCGTCGATCCAGTCGTACTGGCGGCTGCACTGGGGCTTGGCGAGCTTCACGCCCTGGGGCTCGACCACCTCGTACTCGCCGGGTTGCTTCTTGTTATAGCGGTAGAGCTTGGCGGCGGGGATGGCCGTGGCGCCGGCCTCGGTGCCAAAGATGTCCATGGTCCAGACGTTGCCCTCGGCCTGGTGCAGGGCCCAGGAGACGTTAAGCTCGACCGAGGCGCCGTTCTTGAACTTGATGAAGGCGGCGGCGAAGTCGTCGACGTCGAACTTCCAGTTCTTCTTCCGGTCGGACTTGCCCCAGCCGCCTTCGCCCAGGCCGCGGTTGCCGAACTTGGTGTAGGTCTGGCCGGTGACGCAGACGGGCTTCCAGTTGTCCATCAGGAAGAGGCAGAGGTCGAGCATGTGGACGCCGATGTCCAGCATCGCCCCGCCGCCGGCGAACTTCTTCTCGCCGAACCAGGTGCCGAAGCGCGGGCAGCCGCTGCGGCGCAGCCACTTGGCCTTGCCGTGGTAGACTTCGCCCAGTTCGCCGCGCTCGACCAAAGCGCGGATGGTCTGCGACTCGGTCCGATAACGCTGGTTCATGCCGACCATCATGGTCTTCTTGGCCTTCTTGGCCGCGTCGGCCACGGATTTGGCTTCCTTCAGGCTCAGGGCGAAGGGCTTGTCCAGCAGCACGTGCTTGCCGGCCTTGAGCGCGGCCAGCGAGACGGGAGCGTGGAGATAATTGGGCAGGGCCACGCAGACCGCGTCGATCTCTTTGTCGGCGATCAGGTCTTCCCATTTGCTGTAAGTCTTGGTGAAATTGAATTTCTTGGCCACTTCCTGGGCGCGCTCGGCGCTCATGTCGGCCACGGCCACGACCTCGCCCTGGGCATGCTTGAGCACGCCGTTACAGTGGTCATTGGCGATGGCGCCCGCCCCGATCATCCCGACTCTGATCTTTGCCATTTTCTTCGCTCTCCGAATTTGGGCCGCGGTGAAAGACCGCGGCGGGAATCAACGAACAAGTCGTCAATCATCAATTCCGGCCTGGTGCCGCCGCGGAATTAATGATTCATAAAATGATGATTATTGATTGCCGAATGCCGCCGCCGATTCTACTTCAGCGAGCGCAGGTAGTCCAGGCATTTGCGCACGTTGTCCAGCGGGTCGCCGGCGTGGCGTTCGTGCTCGACGATGAACCATTCGCACTTGCCCTGGTCCACGGCCGCCTTGAGGACTTCCTTCCAGGGGATGTCGTCCTCGCCGACGGTGGCGGTTTCGACCTTGGCCGAGTAGGCCTTGACGTGGACGGTCTCGCTGCGCTTGGGGTACTTGGCAAACCAGTCGCGGGCGTCGGTCCCGGCGCGGAAGGCCCAGCCGATGTCGATCTGCATGATCAGGTCCTTGGCGGCGCCGTCGAAAATGGCGTCCAGCGGCTTGCCGCCGCCGGCGACGTCCTGGCACTCCACGGCGTGGTTATGGAAGCCGGTCTTCATTTTCAGGGGCTTGAGTTCCTTGGCCAGGGCGTTGAGCCAGGCGCCGATCTTCTGCCAGTCGGCCAGGCCGCCGGCCACGCGGTCGCCGGGGATGGCCGGCACGACCAGGCGGTTGTTGCCCAGAGTCTGGTTATAGCTGATGGTGGCGGCCTTCTTGTCGCCTTCCAGCAGGCCCATGCCGGTGTGCGAGCCGGCGATCTTGAGGCCGATTTCGGCCACCAGGTCGCGCAGCTTGTCGGCGGGATAGTCGTAAAAGCCGGCGAATTCCACGCCGTCATAGCCCATCTGCTTCACGGCCCGCAGGGTGCCGGGGAAGTCCTTGGCGCAGGCGTCCTTGACCGACCAGAGCTGGAGCGCGATGGGAATGTCCTTGATCCGGGGCATGCTTGTCTGTCCTTTTCGCAAAGAAAATGACCTAAGGTGGTTGCCAACATGGCACCTATTGACGTAGTATCACCATCATCTAGGCAAAACGCGCACCGCTTTGACAAAAAAGTGCACACTATTGATATACAGCAGGAGAAAGGACGGTCATGGCCGAATTGGGCGTGGCCCGCTGGGAGACGCGGGGGAATCAACTTTACACCTATCATACCATCAAATGCGATTCCGGCTGGTACTATCCCCGGCACAAGCATCAAGACTTTTTCGAGATCGTCACGGTCCGCTCCGGCCTGCTGCGCCACACGGTCAACGGCCGGGAGTACGCCCAGAACGCCGGCGGAGTGATGCTGATCCGCGACGACGACCGGCACTCCCTGGCCGGGGAACGCTTCGTCATGACCAATGTCATGATTCCGATCTGGTGGATCCAGCGCTGGGACCGGCTCTGGGAACAACCAATTTTACAGGCGCGACTCTTTGGGGGCGAGATTCCGCCGCTAGCCACATTATCGGACATGGCCTGGGCGGATTGCGAGAAGGCGTTGGAGCGGCTCTTCTGGCCCGGCCCGAGCGAGATTCGGCAGGCTCGCTTGACCCAATACTTTCTCAACCTGGTCTTCGAGCACTGGCGGCCGGCGGGGGAAGGGGCGGCCGGCTCACCGCGGCTGCCGGAGTGGCTGGCCGACCTGGTGGCCTGGCTGTCCCAGCCGGCGGGCCGGCCGATCCGGGTGGAGGATCTGGTTGAACGCTCCGAGCGCAGCCCGGAGCACGTCTGCCGCAGCTTTCGCCAGTTCCTGGGGATCACGCCCAGTCAATACCTTAATCGCCGCCGTTTGGAGCGGGCCGCCGAGTTGTTGATTCACAGCCAGCTGCCGGTATTGGAAGTCTGTTACGAGGTCGGGTTCGACAACCCCAGCTATTTCCATCGTCTCTTCCGGCAGGCCTTTGGTCAGACGCCTAAAGCCTATCGCTTGGACCATCAAGTCATGTTTCACCCCCCCCTGACCAATCGCGACGAATAGTCCGGATAATGTATTGATGAATTGTTGATAAATGGTGAAGGAAAAAATGATCTGAATAGGGTTGATGTGCGTGCAAGTATTTAAATATAAAGGCGATGTGGTGGCGGTTGGTGGATTTTGGGTGCGGTGCGTGGATATTTGCGAAGGCTGTTGATATTGACAATTTGGGGAATGTGCGTATGATGGTCCTCGCGGTGATTACCGGATAGCGGCCCCGTACGGCGTCAGGGGGAGGAAAGGGCCGCAGCCCACCTAAATCCGGCATCGATCCGAGACAGGCGAGCCTTTGCCGCTCCCCGGCGGAGGCGGAAGATGGGGGATGCGCGAGATGACCAAGGATAACCGGTGCAGAGTGCAGGGGTGCGACAACAAGGCCCATGCCAAAGGCTATTGTCGCAAGCATTACGGTCAAATCTGGCGCAAGGGCAAGATCTACACCGTCGAAGAAGAAAAGAAGACCGTCGAAGAGAAGCCCATTCAGCGCGACGACACCGACCGGATGCGAGCCCTGGACCGTGAACTGCGCCGGGCGGAGATGATGTACAAGAACGTAGTCGGTTTCGAAGGCCGCCTCAAGTGGCGGCGGGAGATCGAAGAGGTCCGCAAGGAGATGGGCCGCCTGGGCATGATCCCGATCGAGACCGAGGAAGAGGAAGAAGTGGCGGTCTGAATCTGTCCCTAGAAACGCATGATTATCGGCGCGGCCGTCCGGGCCGCGCCGTTTTTTTTTCACCTGACGGATGATTTTGCTTGCGGGGTGAGACGCCCAAGCGTAAAAAGAAAGCAGTTGCTTTTAAAAATGGAGCGGTTGTGGGCCGGCGGCCGTTTGTACAAGAGCGAATTTTGGAGGCCGCGTTCGATCTTTTCGCGCGGCGCGGATACGAGGCGGTATCCACCCGCGAAATCGCCGCCCAGGCCCGGGTCGGTCCGGCTTCGATGTATCGGCACTTTCCTTCCAAAGAGACGCTGGGGCGCAATGTCTACGCCCGGGCTTTGGGGCCGATTCTGGACAGTTTTGCGGAATTGGAAAAGGCGCCGCCCCGGAAGATAATTGCGCCATGCCTGGAAATGATGTGCGGTTGGTACGACACGCGCCCGCGAGCCTTGGCGCTGCTGATCTTTCCGCCGCACGATTTCTGCCCGGAAGAGCTGGCGGAAGACAATCCCCGCAACCCGCGCCGCGTACTGCAACGGTTGCTGCAATGCGACGATGAAACCTTGGCCGTGGTCTGGGGGGCCATGACCGGGCCGCTGCAAGATCGCTATCTGCGCCGCCGCACGGGCCAGATGCAGCCCCGGGCGGCGGCCCTGGCGAAGGTGATCGAACGGCTGTGGGGGTAGTTATCGGCGAGTCGGGCTTGACGGGAGGAGAGGGCGATGCGGCGTTGGCTTGTGGCCGGGTTGATCGGGTTGGCGGGAGTCGCGAGCTTGTTGGCCGGGGGTTGCAGTTCGGCCCGGTCTGAGCCCGAGGGGGTCAAAGCCCGGCGAGGCTTTGCGGCCGAAGCCCAGCCGGTGGCGGTGCAGGACCGCGACCTGGGCGGCGGCGCGGCCGGAGAAAAGCTGGAACCCGCACCGGCCAAATAGGGGCGATTTAGGCAGACGTTTCCCCGCAGGGGCGGGGAAATTTTTCGCCAGAAAAGAAAGCAACTGCTCGCTAAAAAGGAGGCGGTCATGCGTAGCGGGATCTGGTTGGGGTGGCTGCTGGTGCTGGCAGGGTGTTCGCGCCTGCCGGAATATCCGGGCGGCTTTTGCGCCAGGACCGGGGCGGTGGATCGTTCCCTGGTTCTGGACGGGGGCGGAAGAAAGGCAGCTGCGCCTAGGGGCGCCTATTGCCGGCCGGTCCCAATCGGCGAGGGGTATGATCCCGTGGCGGTCGAACCGATGCGGCTAGTCGAGGAGCCGGGGCAGGACGCCAGCACTTTCTCGCTGGACGTGGATACGGCCGGTTATGCCAATGTGCGGCGGATCTTGACGCAGAACCGGCAACTGCCTCCGGCCGGAGCGGTCCGCATCGAGGAAATGGTCAATTATTTCGCATATGCCGATGCGCCGCCGCGGCCGGACTCCCCCCATCCGCTGGCCGTGCACGTCGAAGTCGGCGAGTGTCCCTGGAATCCGGCGCATCGGCTGGTCCGCATCGGGGTCAAGGGCCGGGAGCTGCCGCCCCGGGCGCGCCCGCCCTGCAATCTCGTGTTTTTGATCGACGTTTCCGGTTCAATGGCCGACGCTAATAAGCTGCCGTTGCTGGTCGAAAGTCTGGAGCGCCTTAGCGGCCGATTGATGGCAAGCGATTGCGTGGCCATCGTGGTCTATGCCGGCGCTAGCGGTGTGGTTTTGCCGCCCACGCCGGGCCACCAGCGGGCGACAATTTTCCGGGCGCTGCGCCGGCTGCAAGCCGGCGGCTCGACCAACGGCGGCGAGGGAATCCAGCTGGCCTATCGGGTGGCGCGGGAGAATTACCGCCCCGGAGGCAACAGCCGGGTGATCCTCTGCACGGACGGAGATTTCAACGTGGGGATCAGCGACCGCGAACAGCTGGTCCGATTGATCGCCGACCAGGCGGACGGCGGCGTGGATCTGACCATCCTGGGCGTGGGCCAGGGCAATTTCCAGGACGGACTGTTGGAGGCCCTGGCCGGCCGGGGTAACGGCAACTATCACTATCTCGACTCCCAGCGGGAGGCCGAGAAGGTGCTGGGCGCGAATCTCGCCGGCACTCTGGTGACCATCGCTCGGGACGCGAAGATCCAGGTCTTTTTCAATCCGGGCGAGGTGGCATCCTGGCGGCTGATCGGCTATGAAGACCGCCGGTTGCGGCGGGAGGACTTCAACGACGACGCCCGGGACGCCGGAGAACTCGGCGCCGGGCACGATGCGGTCGCGTTGTACGAACTCGCGCTGCGGTGCGACCCCGCGGGGAACGGCGGGAGCGATCCCAATCCTTTCCTGGAGCTGGACACTACCCCGCCGGCGGGAGAATGGGGCCGGCTTCTGCTGCGGGTGCGGCTACGCTACCGTCCGCCGGAAGGCGGCTCCAGCCGCCTGCTGGAACAGGACGTCGCCGACCCGGGCTGCGGCGTCGGACAGGCCAGCGAGGATTTTCGCTGGAGCGCGGCCGTGGCCTGGTTCGGCCAGCTGTTGCGCCGGGAACCGGCGGTCGGCGGGCAGCGATGGGATCAGGTCCGGAATCTGGCCGAACGGGCGGTGGGGGAGGATCGCGACGGGCGGCGACGGGAATTTCTGAACCTGGTCGACCAGGCCGTAGACATATCCTGGACGAGGGCTTCATATAGCCGTTCGGAATAGTCCGGGACGATGGTTTGGGGCGGTCAGGCGCTGCGGCAGATCTCGGTCTCGGTGTGGAGCAGGTGGAAGACCGTCTCGCGCAACTGGTCGGCCTGCCAAAGGGCTTCCAGCAGCGGCTTGGTCGGGGCCTGGCCGGTCTCGAACAGGGCCTGCAACCGGATGTCGGCCCGGCGGGCATGTTCGACGGCAGCGCCGAGTTTTTCCTCGCGTTCCTGAGCGGTGGCGGCGATGTGGGCTTCGGCCAGGCTGCGGGGAATCGCGTACCCGAGAAATGCCAGATCGCCGTCGTCTTCGGCCGGCGTCTGGCCCGCCGCCAGACGCAGCAGGTTGCGCGCTAGACGGATGGCCAGCTGCCAGTGCGGTTCGGCTTGCAGGGCTTCCAGAGCGGTCATTTCGGTCTCCCGTTTAAAGTCCAGTCACAGTTTGTTTATCGACCGGTGGCTGATGGGAGCTTGAGCCCAAAGCGCCCGGCGGGGGACAACTCTCGTTCCCGCCGGGAGGGGGGGGAGGGGAGAAGGGGATGCCCCCAAACCTGCCACTTTCGCGGGGTGCGGTTGTGAGAGTCTTTTGCGGGGGGCCGGGGGAGCTTTTGTGCAAAAAAAAAACTCCCCCGGAAGCGCGGTTTCCGGGGGAATGAAAAACGGGGCCGGAGAGATCTCCGGCCCCGTCGGGTGGTGAAGGGTGAAGCTTACTTGGCGTCGATGAACAGCTTGGCGATCTGGTCGCCGTACTTGACGATCACGCCCGAGAAGACCACGCTGACCATGGTCATCAGCTTGATCAGGATGTTCAGGCTGGGGCCGGAGGTGTCCTTGAACGGATCGCCGACCGTGTCGCCGACCACGCCGGCCTTGTGGGCGAAGGAGCCCTTGCCGGTGAGCGGGTTCTTCTTCTCGGTGTCTTCGGGCGCGTAGGTTTTGCCCTGCTTCTCGATGTGCTTCTTGGCGTTGTCCCAGGCGCCGCCGGCGTTGTTCAGCATGCAGGCCAGGGCGAAGCCGGCGGTCAGGCCGCCCATCAGGAGGCCGATCACGCCCGCTACGCCGAAGATCAGGCCGACCGCGACCGGCACGATGATGGCCATCAGCGAGGGGACGATCATCTCGGCCTGCGCACCCTTGGTGGAGATGGCCACGCAGGTGGCGTAGTCGGGCTTGCCCGTGCCTTCCATGATGCCGGCGATTTCGCGGAACTGGCGGCGGACTTCGTTGACCATGGCGCCGGCGGCGCGGCCGACGGCCTTCATGGTCATGGCGCAGAAGACGAAGGCCATCATCGCCCCGAGGAAGGTGCCGCAGAGCAGCTTGGGGTTCATGACCGTCAGGTCATAGGCGGCGGCGAAGTCGGGCATGCCCGCGCGGTGGAACTGGCCGATGTTGATGAGCGCGCCGACCTGGGTCATGCCGTCGGGCAGGGGGGTGCTCTGGTCGAAGTTGGCGGTGATGAAGCGGACCGAGCCGACGTCGACGAAGCCCTTGCCGGCCAAGGCGGCCTTGCCGATCCAGACGCGGATCTCTTCCAGGTAGGCGGCCAAAAGGGCCATGGCGGTCAGGGCGGCCGAACCGATGGCGAAGCCCTTGCCGATGGCTGCGGTGGTGTTGCCCAGCATGTCGAGGGCGTCGGTCTTCTTGCGGACTTCCTCGCCCAGGTGGGCCATTTCGGCGTTGCCGCCGGCGTTGTCGGCGATCGGGCCGTAGGCGTCGGTGGCCAGCGAGAAGCCCAGGGTGGCGAGCATGCCCACCGCGGCGTAGCCCACGCCGTAGAGGCCCATGGCGAAGTCGTGGAAGCCGCCGGCGAAGCCGAAGGCGGCCATGATACCCACGACGATGGTCACGGTCGGCAGGCCGGTGGAGTACATGCCCACGGCGATGCCGTCGATGATGGTGGTGGCCGGGCCCATCTTGGCCTGGCCGGCGATGCCCTGGGTGGGGGCGAAGTCGTCGGAGGTGTAGTACTCGGTCAGTTTGCCGATGATGCAGCCGGCGACCAGGCCGGCGACCACCGACCAGGCCACGCCCATCGGCATCCAGCCGAGCTTGGCGATGATGAAGCAGGCCACGGCGATGGCGCCGGTGCTCAGCCACAGCGGGTTGGTCAGGGACTGCATCAGCGCCTTCATCTCGGTCTTTTCTTCGCACCGGACCATCAGGCAGCCGATGATGGAGAGGATGATGCCCACGCCGGCGACGATCATCGGGGAGATGACGCCGTAGTGGCCCAGGGCCGGGATGGTCGCGCCCAGGGCGGCGGTGGCCAGGATCGAGCCGCAATAGGATTCGTAAAGGTCGGCGCCCATGCCGGCCACGTCGCCCACGTTGTCGCCCACATTGTCGGCGATGGTGGCGGGGTTACGCGGATCGTCTTCGGGAATGCCGGCCTCGACCTTGCCCACCAGGTCGGCGCCGACGTCGGCGGCCTTGGTGTAGATGCCGCCGCCCACGCGCGCGAACAGGGCCTGGGTGGAGGCGCCCATGCCGAAGGTCAGCATGGTGGTGGTGATTTCGATGAACTTATGCTCCGGGTTGCCGCCGGCCTTGACGAACTCGATGCCGGCCAGGGTGAAGCCCGAGAGCAGCCCGTCGGGGCCGATGGCGAAGGCGATCCGGTCGAGGAAGAGATACCAGAGGCTGATGTCCAAGAGGCCGAAGCCGACCACCACCAGGCCCATGACCGCGCCCGAGCGGAAGGCGACTTGCAGGCCCTTGTTCAGGCTCTGGACCGCGCCCTGGGCGGTACGGGAAGAGGCGTTGGTGGCCGTCTTCATGCCCAGGAAGCCGCAGAGGCCGGAGAAGAAACCGCCGGTCAGGAAGGCCACGGGCACAAACGGGTTCTGCACCCCGAAGTAGGCCAGGATGGCGAAGAGCACCACCAGGACCGCGAAGACGATGCCGACCACCCGGTACTGCGCGTACAGATAGGCGTAAGCGCCTTCCCGGACGTGCTGGGCGATCTCCTTCATCCGGTCCGTGCCTTCATTCTCCTGCATCAGCGACTGATAGAAGAAATAGGCGAACCCGAGGGCGCAGATGGCGCCGATCGGGGCGATCCACCACGCCGCCGGAATGCCCAGATCCTTGACCGCGTCGGCGGTTTCCGCTGCGCTGGCCAAACCTTGCGCGCCCCAAGCCATGAGCGCCGCCAGCGCGGCTCCCTTGGCTCCCCACTTACCGACCCTGCTCATTTTCCGATCCCCTTTGCCTGCCGATAAACCGTGTTACCCAAAGTTGCCGCGTCATGCACAAAAACCGCGCTCCGGGCGCGGTTTGGTTAAAATCGCGCGCCATTATGACACGTCGGGGCAGGGGGTCAAGCGAAAACGCTGTTAAAAAAATCACCGCCTCGGAGACGCCGGGCTAAAACCGATGGTTTGGAGCCGCGCCCGGCGGGGATGAATGTCGAGCGTTTTTGTCGCTTGACGGCTTGCAGCGCGAAACATATGATTTTGCTCAACTTTTCTCGAAATCGCGTCCGGCCGGTCCCGGTGCGGGATCGGCGCGGCAGGGGGACAGTTTAACTGCAAGGGGATTCTTTTTGCCCGGATTGATGGAATTGCCGCCCGCTCAACTCCAGCCGATCACTACGTTGATCCTGGACGTCGACGGAGTGATGACCGATGGCTCCATAATTTATCCCTCTTCCGGAGAAGAGGTTAAGGCGTTCAATGTCCGCGACGGCTCCGGGCTCAAATACTGGACCCGCAGCGGCGGAAAAAGCGCGATCATCTCCGGCCGGACCTCGCCGGCAGTCGAACGCCGGGCCGAGGAATTGGGCTTTAACGCCGTGGAGTTATTGGCCAAGGACAAGCTGCCCGCCTTGCAGCGGGTGCTGGCGAAATTGGGGGTGACGCCGCAGGAATGCGCTTATCTGGGCGACGACCTGCCGGACCTGCCGCCGATGCGGCGGGTCGGACTGCCCCTGGCGGTGGCCGACGCCGCGCCCGAGGTGCGGGCGGCGGCGGCGGCGATTACGCTTCTGCCCGGCGGGCGGGGCGCGGTGCGCGAAGTGATCGAGGCAATTCTACAGGCCCAGGGCAAATGGGCGGCGATTCTGGCCCGTTACGAGAAGGATACCGGATCTTGACCTGTACCGAGCCGCCGCGAATGCGGCGCTTAGCGCTGATCGGGCTGCTGCTCGCCGGCTCGGGTGGGTTGAGGGCTGGCGACGCGGAGCCAGCCGCTCCCACTCTCACCATCCCGGCCGACGTCTACCGCGACGTCGTTTTTCCG
>CAYMGG010000193.1:5516-11169 GCA_964389915.1 uncultured Planctomycetaceae bacterium | reverse complement strand
CCCCAGGAGGGCGCCGGCGGCGGGCGAAGCTTTTTCGTTCTGGCTGGATTCAGGCATGGCTGGACCTCGCTAACCGCTGGGCTCGCGGCCAGGGATCGTTATATCAAAATCAAGTTAATTGAAACCGATCCCGGGGTACCTTTTTTGCAAAAAAGGTACTCCGGACCCCGCCAAAAAACTCCCACCTGGCTTCGCTTTTCGCGCGTTATGCAGACCAAATCCAGGGCGAAATTGTAACCTCAACTGATTCGACGCGAACTATAGGGAATGGTTATTGCAGGCCACCCACCACCGGCTCGGGCAGGCCGTAGCCGGGCACGCGCGTGGCCACGTCGAGGATCACGCCCGGTACGGCGGCGTATTCGCGGGCGATCAGTTGGCGCAGCATGGCGATCTTTTCGGAATTGAGAATCTCGTCGGAGAGGTCACCCCGATTGTAGGTGCCCCAGCGGATCGTCACGCCTTCGGCCGTCTCGAGATTAAGACGCGGCCGGCCCGGCCGGTTGCCGCTCGCCAAAGCCCCGCGGGCGACGTTGATCCGGGTGACGACGAAGGAATCGGTCAGCGGCGAATTGGCGATCACGCTGAGCACGCCCAGCGCGTCGGCCATGCCTTCGTCACGCCACCGCTGGCCGTCGCGCGGCCGGCGGCCCAGGGCGCCGGCGACCTCGGGCAGACCGGGAAAGGGCTTGCGGTTGCCCGGCACGGGCAGCAGGATGCCTTCGGAATCCACCAGCCAGTAATAACCCTCGTGTCGGGCCTGCGCGGACGGCAGCCGGGGCACAAACTCGACCGCCACCCGATTGGGCGGCACCCGGCGCAGCGAGCAAACCCGGCGGATCCAGGGGCTGGCCGAATACTCGCGCCGCAGCCGGGTGAGCAGGAAGGGGTCCAGCAGCGAACGCCCGGCGCAGAAGCGGCCCAGCCGCTCGATCTCGGTCAGCGCTTCGGCGGGGGCGTTGCGCACCCCGCTCAAAGTGAGGGTGTCGCCGCCCAGCAGATAGCGCTTATCCTTGAGCGCGTCGCGCCAAAGGACCAGGGAACCAGCCGCCACCCCCCCCAGGATGAGAAGGAGCGGCAACACCGCCACCACCCGGCGGGCCAGGCCCGCCCCGGGCGGCTCGTCATCCGCAAGTTCGGGGCGGCTCCTAGCCATTCGCCCTCTCCGCCGGCGTGCGGGCGCGCCGCCAGGCCAGATCCAGGATGGTCAGACACAACCGGGTGAAGTCCAACCCCGCCGCCTTGGCCGCCATGGGCAGCAGACTGTGGCTGGTGAAACCGGGAATCGTGTTCACCTCCAGCACGAACGCCTCTTCCGGCGTGCCCCGGAAATCGACCCGGCCGAACTGCTCGCAGCCCAGGAGCGCGAAGACCCGGCTGCCCAACTCGCCCAGCCGCCGGGCCGCTTCGGCGGCCACGGGCGCGGGACAGAGATAGCCGGTCTTGTCGTCCGTATATTTGGCACGATAATCGTAGAACTCCACCCCAGCCGCCGGCCGGATCTCGACCAGCGGCAGCGACGCGCCGGCGAGCATCCCGACCGTAAGTTCCGCCCCGGGGATGAATTTCTCCAGCATGGCCCGCGAATCGTGGCGCAAGGCCTCGGCCACGGCCGCGGCTATCTGGCCGCGCTCCTTGACGATGGTCACGCCCACCGAACTGCCGCGGCTGACGGGTTTGGCCACCACCGGCAGGCCCAGTTCGGCCCGGCTCCAGGCGGCCTCGGCCTCGGCCGGATTGGTGACCACGGTCCAGGGCGCGGTCGGCAGGCCGGCCGCACGCAGCTTGCGTTTGGTGGCGTCCTTGTCGATGGTCAGCCGACAGGCGTCCGCGCCGCTGCCGGTGAAGGGCAGCCCGCGTTCGGCAAGCAGGGCCTGCACCGAGCCGTCCTCACCAAACTCGCCATGCAGGGCGACGAAGGCCATATCGGCAGTCAATTCGCGGATCTGTTCCGGCTCGCCGGACACGTCCAACAACCGCGCCCGGCAGCCGCCGGAGCGCAAGGCCGCGGCCACCTGCGCGCCGCTCTGGAGCGAAACCTCCCGCTCCGCGCCGGGCCCGCCGTACAGCACCACCGTATCCAGATTCTTCAGTTCAGGGCTCAGATCCATGTCTTGATTTCCAGCTCCAGTTCCGCGCCGCAGTCGCGACGCACGGAATCCCGCACCCGGTCGATCAGCCGCCGCACATCCGCGCAGGTCGCCCCACCGCGATTGACGATGAAATTCGCGTGCTTGCGGCTGACCTCCGCCCCGCCCTCGCGCGCCCCTTTCAGCCCGGCCCGGTCGATCAGCGCGCCGGCCGGCCCCAGGGCATGATTCTTGAACACGCAACCGGCCGACTTCTCGCCCAACGGCTGGCCGGCCGCCTTGCGTCGGGCCGCCGCGGCCAGTTCGGCCCTTAATCGCGCAGGCTCGTCCGGCCGCAGCCGCAATCCCGCCCGCGTAACCAGCAAACCTTCCAACCCGCTCTGACGATAGGCGAACGGAATCTCCGCCCGCGCCAGTCGCCGCACCTCGCCTGCGGGAGTCAGCGCCTCAACAAATTCGACGTAGTCGCCCAAGCCGCAAGTCGGACTGCCGGCGTTCATGACCAGTGCCCCGCCCACCGATCCGGGCACGGCGGCCAGGAACTCCAGTCCGGCCAAGCCCGCCGCACAAGCCCAGGCCACCAGCCGAGCCAAGGCCACCCCGGCCTGCACGGTCACGGTGCCCGCCTCGCGTTCCAACTCAATCCCGTCCACGGCCGAACGCAAACGTAGCGTCAGGCCAGACCGAACGCCGTCGGCAATCAGCAAATTGCTACCGCCGCCCAGTAGGTTTATCGGCATTTCCCGCCGTCGGGCCTCGGCTAAAAATGCCGCCGCCTCCGGGGTTGATTCCACCTCAGCATAATATTCGGCCGGCCCGCCGATCCCCCAGGTGGTCAGCGCGGCCAGGGACCGCCCGGTTTCAACCGGCCCGCACTTCGCCCAGCAGTTCATACGGCAGTTTTCCCACATCGCCCGCGCCCAGAAAGGCCACGGTGTCAAATTCGGACGCCAGCCGGGCGACCACCTCGCCGGTAGCAGCCAAGGCATACGGTCCTTCGGCCCGCCCCCCCGAACGCCGGATTCCATCCACCAGCAATTGCGACGTCACGCCGGGTAGAGGTTCTTCCCGGGCAGGATAAATGTCGATCAAAATCGTCAAATCCGCCGCCGCCAGCACGGCCCCGAATTCTTCAGCGTAATCGCGCGTCCGACTGAAGAGGTGGGGTTGGAACACGGCCAGCAATCGTCCCGAGTCATGCGCCCGCAACGCTGCCAACGCGGCCTTGAGCTCGCTGGGATGGTGGGCGTAATCGCTGAACACCCGGGCTCCGGAAAGCCGGCCCAGCAACTCCAGCCGCCGCTCTACGCCCGGAGCCACGGCTAAGGCCGAGCGGGCGGAGGCCTCATTCACACCCATTTCGCCGGCCACGGTCAAAGCCGCCAACGAATTGAGCACATTGTGCCGACCGAGCAGCGGCACCTCGAACCAGCCGCGGTCCTCCCCTTTCCAGCCCAGCCGGAACCGCCAGCCGGTCGGCGTGGCTTCGGCTTCGCGCGCCCGGACCTCGGCGGCGGCGGAAAAGCCGAAGGAAAGTTTGCGCCCCGGATGGGCGGCGTAAATGGCGGCCGCTTCCGGATCGTCCACGCCCGCGATCAGAAGCCCCTTTTCGGCCACGCCGGCGGCGTAGCGCCGGAAAGCTTCCTGCACCCGCGCGAACGTGCCGTAATGACTGAGGTGATCGGATTCGACATTGGTGATGACCGCCACCGCCAACTGGGGCAGTAGAAAGGATTCGTCGCTCTCGTCCAGTTCGGCCAGAAAGATCTCGCTCTGGCCCAGGCGGACGTTGCCGTTCAGGGCCGGCACGACCGCGCCCACGACCACGGTCGGATCGAGCCCACCGGCGGCCAGCAGGTAACCGGCCAGCCAGGAAGTGGTGGTCTTGCCGTGGCTGCCGCAGATCCCGACCGCCTTTCGGTCGGCCATCAGCTCGGCCAGGAAACGACCGCGCCGCATCAGGCGCGGGCCGGCGGCCAGCAGTTCCGGATGCTTGGGCGGCACGGCGGCGGTGTGAACCAACAGATCGACTCCGGCGGCGTGGGCGGCGTCATGGCCGATGGCCACGGCGATGCCGGAGGAACGCAGGCTCTCGGTGAGCGGCCCGGCCTCGCGGTCGCAGCCGCTGACGATGGCCCCGCGCGCGGCGGCGATGCACGCGGCCGCGCTCACCCCCACCCCACCCAGTCCCATGAAGTGAATTCGTTTGCCCCGCAACTCCAGCGTCATCTGCACACTCCGGAGGGTCACGGCTTGGCCAATGCCAGCAAATCCCGGGCGATCTGGGCTCCGGCCGAGGGCCGGGCCAAAGCCCGCGCCGCCTGGGCCATCCGCGCCCGGCGCGGCTCGTCGCGCCAGAGGCCGGCCAGAACCTCGGCCAACTGCTCCGGCGTGGTCCGACTCTCTTCCAAGGCCACCACCGCCCCGGCGGCGGCGGCCACTGCCGCGTTACGCCGTTGATGATCATCCATGGCGCTGGGGAGAGGCAACAGCACCCCCGGCACGCCGGCGACCGCCAATTCGGCGATGGTCCCCGCACCGGCCCGACCCAGGGTCAGGCGGCAGCGCGGATACAAATCCTCCAGCCGGGCGTAGCCGTGGACCTCGGCGCTCACCCCGGCGGCGGCGTAACCGGCGCGCACCCGGTCGACGTTGGCCGCCCCGGCCACATGAATGATCTCCACGTCAGCCATTTGCCGCAGACGCCCGGCCGCCGCAATCAACAGTTCGTTCAGCTTCTCCGCGCCCTGACTGCCGCCCGTGGCCAGCAGGGCCGGCCCCGTGCAGGGCGGCCGGGCCGCCATTTCGATGAAAGCGTCGCGGACCGGCGAACCGAGAGGCCGGGTCCGGCCCGCCGCAGCGCCGAAATAAGGCGCCGCCTCTTCGAATTGCAGGTAGATCCGTCCGGCGTGGCGGCCCAATAAGCGGCTGACCCGACCCGGCACGGTGTTCTGTTCCAGTACGGCCAGCGGCACGCCCCGCCAGCCGGCCACCAGGCCCGGCGCGGCCGCCGCATAGCCGCCCAAGGCCACGACCAGATCCGGCTTAAACCAATTTTGCAGCCGCCAACTCTGAACCAAGGCCAGCAGGAAACGGGGCAGATTGCCGGGCTTGCGCCAATTCAGCGGCGAGCCGCGGCCGGCGCCGATCAACCGCAACTCGTATCCGGCCGCCGGGACCAGTTCACGCTCCAAACCGTCGGGTGTGCCGACAAACAGAAAACGGCTCTCGGGCCGCAACCGTTGCAGTTCCGCCGCCAGCGCCAAACCGGGATTGAGGTGTCCGCCCGTGCCACCGCCGGCCAGCATTACTCGCATGTCAGCGGCTCCGCTAATTCCTCGTCCGGCTCTTCTACCAATCGGCCGGCTCCGGCCGTCGGTTCATAGTACCGCACCACGCTACAGAGAATGCCGATCCCGGCCAGGGTGACGCAAAGGCCGCTGCCGCCAAAACTGACCAGCGGCAGGGAGATGCCCTTGGGCGGAATGCTGCCCGTGACCACGGCGATGTTGAAAACCGCCTGGACCACGATCATGAAGGTGATGCCGCAGACGAGAATCGCC
>CAYMGG010000193.1:0-5506 GCA_964389915.1 uncultured Planctomycetaceae bacterium | reverse complement strand
GGTCGGCGGCGTTGCCCGCCAGGCGCAGGCCTTCGCGTAACAGATAGGCATAGAGCGCGACCAGGCTGAGCGTGCCCACCAACCCTAGTTCCTGGCCGGCGATGGCCAGGATGAAGTCGGTGTGCGCGTCGGGCAGGTAATATAGCTTGGCCGTGCCCTCGCCCAGGCCCAGGCCGAAGGGGCCGCCGCTGCCCAGAGCCACCTTGCTCATGAACGGCTGATAGCCCTTGCCATCGGAGGAGCCAGCCAACCACGCGGCGACGCGCGATTCGATGTAGCTGAACTTGGTCAGGCTGATGTAAACCAGGGGCGGCACGCCGGCCGAACCGAGCAGGAAGAGCTGCCAGAGCCGGGCCCCGCCGGCCACCAGGACCACGGCCAGCACCGTGGCCACCAGGGCCGCGGACCCGAAGTCCGGCTCAATAGCGATCAGACCCGCTCCCAGACCGATGATGATGGCCCCCGGCACGAAGCCGCGAAAGAACGGCAAACCTTCGGTGCCGGTGCGGGCCACCAGGGCCGCCAGCGGAATGAGCAGCCCCAACTTAGCGAACTCGGACGGCTGCATGTTGAACCCGCCCGGCCGCATCCAGCGCATGGCCCCGTTCACCCGGCAGCCGATGCCGGGCACCAACACCGCGGCCAGCAGGCCCACGCTAAGCAGCAAAAACACCCACCAGAGCCGGGCCAGCCAGCGGTAATCGATCCGGCTGAAAATGAATAGGCAGACCGCACCCGCGCCCAGCCAGGCGAGCTGCTTCTGCACGAAGAAAAAGGGATTCCCCGCGATGCCGGCCCGCACGCAGCTGGCCGAATAGACCAGCACCACGCCCAGCCCGGCCAGGGCCGTCACGATCGCCAGGATCCGGGCCAGTGCCGATTCAGCCTCGGCGCGTCGCGCGGACCAGGTTTCGTCAAGTTCGGAGTCTTCCCAAGTTGCGGACATAAAGTGAAATCCAGTCAAGAATGCGCCGCAAGTTCGCGCACTTCTTATCAGGTTAATGCATCTTCAAGGTGACCAGTCCGGCCGCGGCCAGGAACGCACCAACCAGCCAAAGCCGGACCACGACCTGGTTCTCGTGCCAGCCGGAGAACTCCAGGTGATGATGGAACGGCGCGCACTTGAAGATGCGCTTGCCGCCGCGATAACGATAGCTGAGGATCTGTAACACGACCGAAAGCCCCTCGATCACGTAAATGCCGCCGACGACGACCAGGACCAGCTCCTGTTTGACGGCCAGGGCCAGATAGGCGATGAGCGCCCCCAGGGCCAGGCTGCCGGTGTCGCCCATGAAGACCTGGGCCGGATGGGCGTTGAACCAGACGAAGCCCATCAACGCCCCGACCATAATGGTCGCCAGGACCGCCAGTTCGCCCGCGCCGGCCAGATGCGGAATGCGGAAAAAGTCGCAGAGCACGGCGTTGCCGGCCACGTAGGCGAAGATGGCGTAACAGAAGGCGACCATGATGCTGCACCCGCCGGCCAACCCGTCCAGACCGTCGGTGAAGTTGACGGCATTGGTGGCCGCGACCACCACGAACACGAAATAAGCGTAATAAAACCAGCCCAGGTCCGGCTGAAAAGTGCTCCAGCGGGTGAAGGGCACCAGCAGGCGGGTGGTGATGTCCGTCCGATGGATGGCCCCCAGGATCGCGGCCGCGACCACGGCCAGGCCGATCTGGACGATCAGCTTCTGCCGCTTGGTCAGCCCCTGCTTACCCCAGCCCCGCAGCTTGTAATAATCGTCGCCCAGGCCGAGCAGGCCGAAGGCCAAAAGCACTCCCCCGCCCAGCAGGACCAGCGGCTCGCTCAGGTTGCCCACTAGACAGAGGCTGATCAGCATGGCCAATAGGATGAGCAGGCCGCCCATGGTGGGCGTGCCCTTCTTGCCGGAATGGAGGCGTTCGAGCTCCCGGCTGTCGGGCTTGCTCACGTCCTCCATCGCCGCCAGCCGGCGCATCCAGGCGATGAACGCTCCGCCCCAGCCGACGCAGATCACGAAGGCCAGGCCCAGGCCGACCGCGGCCCGGAAGGTGATGCTGTCGAAGACTCGCAGCGGCCCGAACCAGCCGCTGAGCAGAGCCAGATGCTTGAGCAAATCAGATCCCCAATTGAGTGGAGGAACCGACCCGGAACGACCGCAGATCGCGGACGATGCGTTCCAGGTGCATGCCCCGCGAGCCCTTGACCAGAACCAGATCGCCGGGCTTGAGCAGGCGCTTTAGTTCCATCAATAAGGCCGGCGCGGTGCGGAAATGCCGGACCACGGTCCGGGCCTGGGCCTGGGCGGCGCTTTCGGCCAAACTCAAAGTCTCGGGCCCCACCGCCAGAATCATGTCCAGGCTTAGCGTGGCCAGATAGCGCCCGACGTCGCGGTGCTGGTTGCGGCTGCCCTCGCCCAGTTCGAGCATGTCGCCGATCACCGCCACCCGCCGCAGGGCCGGCAGTTGCGCCAGGGTGTCGGCGGCGGCCTTGAGCGAACCGGGGTTGGAATTGTAGGTGTCGTCGATGATGTGCAGGCAGCCGGTGTCGATCAATTCCAGCCGCTGGGGCACGGGCGTGAATTTGGCCAGGGCCTTGGCCGCGTCCTCCAGACCCACGCCGAAATGGCCGGCGGCGATGACCGCCGCCAGGGCGTTGCGCACGTTGTGCAGGCCCAGAAGCGGCAGGTCGAAGGGCACGCCCTTGATTTTGAAATGCAGCCCGCCCCGATCCAGGCCGACCTCGTCGGCCACCAGTTCGCCCTTGCCCGGGGTGAGGGAGAAGGTCGCGGCCCGGCCGTGGACCCGCTGGCGCAGCAGGTGGGCGTGCTCGTCGTCGCCGGGAAAGACGGCCAGTCCATCGTGCGGCAGGCGGGTGAAGATGCAGGCCTTCTCGTGGGCCACATCCTGGACCGTGCCCAGGCCTTCGAGATGGGCGGCGGCCACGCTGGTGACCACGGCCACCGTGGGCATGGCGATGTCGGTCAAGCGCTGGATCTCGCCGCGATGGTTGGTGCCCATCTCCAAAACCCCGATCCAGGCGTCGTCGGGCCGACCCAGGACGGTCAAGGGCAGACCGATCAGATTGTTGAAATTCTTGATCGGCGCGGCCACCGGTCCTTTGGCGCGCAGAATCCGCACCAGCATCTCGCGGGTGGTGGTCTTGCCGTTGGAGCCGGTCACGGCCACCCAGGGGATGAGCGGCTGGCTCCAGCGGAAACGGTGCGCCAGCTGCCCCAGAGCCGTGAGCGGATCGTTCACCACCACTCCGGGCAGGCCGGCCAGCGCCGCCTCGCGCATCACCAGGGCCGCCGTTGCGCCGGCCTCGCGGGCCGCGCCCACGTAATCGTGGCCGTCGAAGTGCTCGCCCGGCAGGGCGACGAAGAGCGCGCCCGCGCCCAGAGTGCGGGTGTCGACCGACGCGCTCAACACTTTGACGCTGCGGTCGCCGACCAATCGCCCGCCCGTCCATTCCGCCACGGTGGCCAAGTCTAAACGCATGGTTGCCGATCCCTTTCGCCGCGCGCGGCCAGCGCTTCGCGCGCCAGCTCGCGGTCATCCAGATGATGTTTGACCTCGCCGATGATCTGATAGTCCTCATGCCCCTTGCCGGCGATCAGCACCACATCGCCGGGCGCGGCGCACCCCACGGCCTCGGCCACCGCCCGCCGCCGGTCGTGGATCACCCGGTAGCGCGCCCCAGCCGAGAACCCGGGCAGAATGTCACGCACGATGGCCGCCGGATCCTCGGTGCGGGGATTGTCGGCGGTGACCACGATTTCGGCGGCGAACTCCTCGACCGCCCGGGCCATCAGCGGCCGCTTGCCCCGGTCCCGGTCGCCCCCGCAGCCGAAGACGCACCAGAGCTTGCCAGGCGTCAGGGGTTTGAGCACGCTCAGCACGTTGCGCAGCGCGTCGTCGGTGTGGGCATAGTCGACAAAGACGGCCACCTCGCCGCCGCCCACCCGCTCCAACCGGCCGGGTACGCCGGGAAAATCAGCCAAGCCGACGAGCAGTTGCTCCAGCGTCAGCCCCCAGCCGGACCAGGTCGCGGCCACCGCCGCCAGGCAGTTGGCCACGTTGTGTCGGCCGACCAGGGGGGTGTGCGCCCGCGCCCGGGCGCCGCCCAGGTCGAGGGTAAAATCCGTACCGGCTAGCGAATACTCCGCCGCGTCAGCCCGCACGCCGCCGGGCGCGGCGGAAAAACCGTAGCGCAGCACCCGGGTCTTTGTGCCGGCGGCCATGTATTCGCCCCGCGGGTCGTCGACGTTGACCACGGCCGTGGCCTCGGCGTCGAGCCGTTCGAAGAGGAGGCGCTTGGCCGCCGCGTAAGTGTCCAGATCCCCGTGGTAATCCAGATGGTCCCGGGTCAGATTGGTGAAGATGCCCACGGCCAGCCGGTGGGGCCAGGTCCGGTACTGGACCAGCGCATGGCTCGACACCTCGACCGCGGCCGCGGCCAGACCGTTCTGCGCCATCTCCGCCAACAGGGCCGAGAAGTCGACGCTTTCGGGAGTGGTAAGCGGAGCGGGACGCGCCCCCGCGCCCGTATCGTAGACAATCGTGCCCAGCAGGCCGCAGGCCACCCCGGAGCGGCGCAGCAGATGGGCCAGCAGATAGGCGATCGTGGTCTTGCCATTGGTGCCGGTCACGCCCGCCAGACGCACCTGGCGATCGGGCTGACCGTAAAAGGCCGCCGCCACTTCGGCCAGCGCCTGGCGCGGCTCGACGCAGACCACCTGGGGAATCATCAGGCCGGGCACCTCGGCCGCGACCAGGGCCGCGGCCGCGCCGCGGGCCACCGCCTCGCGCAGGAACTCGCCTCCGTCGCGCTTGCGTCCGGGCAGGGCGGCGAAGAGCGCGCCCGGCCCCACCCGCCGGCTGTCCACCGCCAGCCCGGTGATGAGCGGATCGCCCGCGCCCAAAAGGCGCGCGCCCGTCGTCCGGACCAGCAATTCGCTCAGCTTGCGCACCTCAATCCCCCTCGTCGGCCACCGCGCCCACTTGGCCTCCCGGGCCGTCGGCCGGCACCTGCAAATAGCGCAGGGCCCGCTCGATGTAGGTCTTCACCGCCGGCGCCGCCACCGTGCCGCCGTAATGCGCCCCGTGCGGCTCGCGCACGGCCATCACCACCACTAGCCGCGGGATTTCGGCCGGGGCCATGCCCGCAAAGCTGCTGATGTAGCGCGTATCGGAATAGCCCGACCTGCGCCCCGTGGCCTTGCGCTCGGCGGCGTTGAGCGGCATCTGAGCCGTGCCGGTCTTGCCGCCGATTGAATACTCGTTGCTCTGGGCCTTGCGCCCCGTGCCCTCGGTCACCACCCGCCGCAGGATCCGGCGGACCACCGCCGCCGTCTGCGGCTTGAGGGCCTGCCGCCGGGTCTCGACGGCGAACTTGCGCACCGCCCGGCCGTCACAGTCGCGGACCTCGCAGACCAGGCGCGGCCGCAGGAGCACCCCGCCGTTGGCCAGGGCGCAGTAAGCGGTCGCCAACTGGAGCGGCGTCACGGCCACCTCGTGGCCC
>CAYMGG010000192.1:0-11237 GCA_964389915.1 uncultured Planctomycetaceae bacterium | reverse complement strand
ACCCCCTCGCCCGCGGCCGCCGCCCCGGCCGCGGCCAGCTCGGCGGCGTCCGGCGGAACCGCCCGCTTCTCGGCCGCGTCGCTCCGGTCGGCCAGACGCTGAAAGTAGAACCGCAGAATGGCGTTCAAGGCGAACGCCAGGGCCAGCAATATTCCCGCCGCCCCGACCCGCCAGAGCGCATAGCCGAAGAACCGATACTCCACCGCCGGCCGCAGGAAAGCCGGCACGGGCAGAGCGCCGGCCGATTCGGCCCGCGCCTTCTCCCGCGCGGCGGCCTCCTGTAATTTGGCCAACTCGGCCTGGGCCTGGCCGGCCCGATCATGGAATTCGCGGTAGGCCTGGTCCAACAAGCGCCGCAACTCGGCCTGGGCGACGGTCTGCGCCTGGGCGGAGGCGTCGGTCGGCGTTCCGGCCGGGGCCGGCTCCGCGACAGCCGCCGGCGTGGCCGGCTCGCCGCCGCCGACGGGCAGAGCCGCCAGGCAACCGGTCAGCAGTACGCCCAGAAAAAGCGCGCGCGCGGCGGAAAATAGGCGATCGGGCATATACCCTCCTTGGCTGGCCGCGCCCGGCCGAAAATGGCCGGCGGACGCGAGGTCGATCCGAACGGAGCCGGCCCGATATCGTCGCGTCAAAGGCGATCCGGCGGCCGGGACCAATTAACGCCAGATCGCCGGCTCGGTCAAGGCCGAATGCGATTTTGCTTGTCAAGTCCGTCCGGTCTGGTATAAGAACCAAAACTTCCCGCACGACCGCCGGTGGAGAGGCCCATGAGCGACAACGATATCGAACTGTATCTGCGCGAAATCAGCCGCTACAAGCTGCTCAGCGCCAAGGAAGAGGTCGAGCTGGCCGGGGGCATCGCCAAAGGCGACATGGAAGCCCGCGAGTCGATGATCCGCAGCAACCTGCGGCTGGTGGTCTCGATCGCCAAGAAGTACTCCCGCTGCGGCCTGCCCCTCCTGGACCTGATCGCCGAAGGCAACCTGGGCCTGCTCAAGGCGGTCGAGCGCTTCCGGGCCGAGGAGGGCAAGCGCTTCTCCACCTACGCCTCCTGGTGGATCAAGCAGTCCATCCGCCGGGCCCTGACCAGCAAGGTCAAGAACGTGCGCGTGCCGGCCTACATGGTCGAGATGGTCAACCGCTGGCGCAAGGCCTCCAACGAACTCTCCCAGGAATTCAAGCGCGAGGTCTCGGCCGACGAGATTGCCGAGAGCATGCAGCTGACCCCCGAGCAGATCGAAGTGATCCAGAAGGCCCTGGGGGCGAGCGCCTCCTCGGCGGCCTTCTCCCTCTCCGCGCGCGGGGACGACGACGAGGGCGGCGGCGGGGGCGACATCGAGGAGATGCTGGCCCGGGCGGGCAAAGAGTACCACGAGGAACACCTCTTCACCGACAACGAAGAGGAGAAGCTGAACCTGCTGATGCAGTGCCTCGACTCGCGCTCGGAAAAGATCCTGCGCTACCGCTACGGGGTGGGCACGCGCAAGCTGATGACCCTGGAGGCCATCGGCAACAAGCTGCGCCCGCCGATCACCCGCGAGCGCGTCCGCCAGATCGAGACCCAGGCCCTCAAGACCCTCTTCAAGATCCTCGACGAGAACGGCTGACCGCAATCCAATTTGATTACAACTGCCTCCGGGGAACCTTTTTTGCAAAAAAGGTTCCCCGGACCCTTCCCAAAAACTCTCACCCGGCTTCGCCGTTTCGAACGTTCATAGGAATGAATTCAAAGCGGCTGGAACTCGAACGGCACCCCATAGAGCATTTCAATCTTTAACCTGGGGCCGCCCGGGGGCCGGCAAAATTGGGGAGGGTCGAGCTCCGTTTCGACCGCTTCAGCCCCGGCGCTGTCGGGAGTGGAGAGGGACGGGGGCGAAACGGAGTTCATCTCCTCCCGGCGTAAATCGCCTCGCCTCTGCCCAACCATATCGTCCTGCATCCAAAATTAACGTTCCAGCCCAAATCGCTCGGGTTCAGGATACCCACCCCCTCCCGGTCCGTTGCGCCTGCCAGACGCCGTCAATCTTGGTGACCTTGTATTCGGTCGAAGCGGCAGCTCGGCTGCCGGTATAACTGTTGGCCGAAACCAGATATTCGGTCTCGCTCAGCTTCGCGCCGAAGCGCACGGAGTAGATCGTGCCCAGCCGGCCAGAGGTTTTTTCACGTACGCCGCCGTCGCGGATCTCGCAGGCCGAAACTGGTTGGACCGGGAATTTCGCCTGGGCGAAAAGTTTTAAAAATTCCGCCGGCGGGTCGACCTGCTCGCGGCCGTTTTCACCTTCCTTCACCCCCCAGGAGATAAAACAGGCGATATCAGGATTGTGCCGGGCGAGCATTTCCGGAATAAGCAGGGCCGAAATCTCGAACCGCACCTCGGCCGGCGGCTCAACCGGCGTCGTTTCGCCGGCAACCGCGCTCAAGGCGAAAAACAAAACCGCGATAGCCACGGCTAGCTGCATTTTCATCTCATTCGCTCCGCACTCGGCTAAAAAAAGAAACAAAAAGCCCCAAAGGATCGCTGAATTCGCCACGCCCCAGCTTGGTCCTTAATTACCCAATACCGGTCACGCCCAGCTGTCGAGCCGCGGTGATGATATGCCTCCACTAAAAATTCGCGCTCCGAAATCCGATTGGTAAAGGCCACCGAATATAGTTCGGACTCACTCCATGTACCATCCGGATTACGGAGCAAATTGCCTGACCAACGGGACAATGGCCCGAATTTCTGCGCCAGAGCGGCGATCAACTCCGGATTATCGTCTATCCGCTGCGAATACAGTTGACCGTCCGCTTGACGAAAGCAAGTTTTCAGTGAAAAGCAGGCCAAGCGCTCAGGCTTATCGGCCGCTTGCTGGTCAGCAAGCACTAACGTGGCGATTGCGATCTGATCGTTCAAAGGCGGCGGAGAAAAAGCCTCCGTAGCATGAAGTGCGACAAAATCACTAGGGACAAACACCGTGGCCCAAAAAGCCATAATTATCAACAGTTCTGTCAACACCATTGCCACAATATGGCCGAGGGGGATTGTCGGAAGCGACAGCAGCCCGCAATTGCGCATAAACGGCCAGCTTCCGGAAAAGGGTAGCCTGGCCAATAGTTCAGGCCGCGCCGCTAAAAGCGCCGCCCCGCCGCTCCATCTTGCCTCCAAGAGTCTATTTTTCACTCCCTATCCTTTCCCAATCGTTTGTGATCTCCGGCTCGCTCCAATCTCCGGTTGCACGACGAATCCGCCATTGGCCGGTCTGTCCGCAATCCAGCCAACAACGTACCCGGAGCCAGGGATTGCCATCAAATGACAATCCTTCCACGATAAACTCGTTTTGAGCGATGCGATTGGCGAACAGAATCAGGTAAACCTGAAGTCGCTTGCGGCGACGTTCTCGCGGCGGAACCTTTTGCCATGCCGCCACCGAGGTCTGGATGAACGGCCGAAACTTGGCCGAAAGCGCTGCGACCAACTCAGGAGAAGGACTATCAATGTACGTCCCACCGCCGTGCCAATAGCAGACATGTCCGCCGACATGTAGGCCGAGCGAAAAATAGGCCGGGCGTGCCTTGTCTGGCGCCGGCAAGCCCTGCAGCACTAATGAAGCGATTTCGAACTGATCGTTCAGCGGAGGAAGGGGAAAGGCCTGGGCCGCATACGGGGCCATGAAATCCCCGGGCATCATCAGCTGGGCGTAAAAAGCCGTGATGATTAGCAGGTTTACGGCCAGAATCATCAACAGCAGACTGAGCTTGCTTTCCGGCGGCGAAAACAGCCCGCAAGTACGCAGAAACGGCCAGCTCCCGGAAAACGGGAGGCTGCAGAGCGACCCATCGGCATGAGGCGGTTGGCGGCCCATGGCTTTCCCGACCGAGAACAATGGGCAGACGCTTGGTTACGCCTTATAGCTTATCCCAATCACGGCGGGCCTGATAGAGACGTATGCCCGCGCTGACCGCGACGTTGAGGCTCTCCACCTGGCCGCTCATGGGAATGTAAACCCGCGTGGCGGCCGCCGCCAGCAGGGCCGGAGACAAGCCCGCTCCCTCCGCTCCCACCACCACCGCCGTCGGCGGCGCGTAGTCGGCCCGGTCGAATGCGGCCTCGCTCGCCGCGCCCCGCGGCGGGGCGGCGCAGATCAGCCGGACGCCCGCGACCCGGGCCGCGGCCAGGAACTCGGCCTCGTCGACCCGACGGCAGGGCACGCGAAACGAGCTGCCCATCGCCCCGCGCAGAAAGCGCGGGTGGGCCGGGTCGGCCCCGCCCAAGAATACACAGCCCGTCGCTCCGGCCGCCTCGGCCACCCGGACCAGGGCTCCGGCATTGCCCGGGTCCTGCACTCCGGCGGCCACCACCAGTCGGCAATCGGCGCCGACAAGCTCCGCCAGCTCCGGTTCGGCCAGCCGCACCGCCGCCGCCACCCCCTCCGCCCCGGGGAGTTCGGAAAGCTTGGCGTAGCACGCATCGGTCAGGCAGAGCACCTCGCAGCCTTGCGCCACCGCCGCCACCGCCAACTCCGCGCCGGCCGGCCGTCCGGCGAAAGTCTCGGCCAGGATCAGCGTCTCCACGACCGGACCGCCGGCCAGGGCCTCGCGGCAGAGCCGCGCCCCCTCGGCCAGAGTCAGCCCCGTCTCCCGCCGAACCTTGGGCAGGTGCAAAGCCGCCAGGGCCTTGAGCCGGGGGTTCTGGCGGCTGGTGATAAGCGGTCCGGAAAAACCGGGGGTCGGATCAGTCATTGCCGTAAGTCCTGCAAAAACGCGCCATGGTTGACGGCCGGGCCTAAAAACGCTAGGCTTGGCTGGTCGGAATTATGCTCGGGCCGGGCGGAAAAACAATCATGAACCCCGATTCTCCGCCAACGGCCAAAGCCCAACCGGAATTGCGCCAGCTCGACCACGATATCAACAATAATCTTGGAGCGATCAACGGCTACCTGGAGCTGCTGGCGGCCGATCAGAATCTGCCCGAGCCGGTCAAGCGCCGGCTGACCGCGATCCGCTTCGCGACCGATGAGATCCTCCGCCTCTGCGCCCTGCGCCGCGCTAGCCGGACCGCCCCCCCTCCCTCCCCGGACCTGCCGGCGGCTCCCGCCGACCTGCCGAGCGGCACGCGCATCCTGGTGATCGAGGACGAGCCGGGCGTGGGCGAGATGGTCTGCGAACTCCTGGAAATCTGCGGCGCCCAAGCCGAACTGTGCCTGACGGCCGAAGCGGGGCTCGCCCGGTTGCGGGAGGAGCCCTTCGCGGGAATCGTGCTCGACTACGGGCTGCCCGGCCTGAACGGCGCGGATTTCGCCGCCCGGGTGACGGATGAATTCTCTCCCCGGCCGGCCGTGATCATGGCCACGGGCCGGGCCGACCTCCAGGGCGAATCGACGCCGCCGGGCGTCGACGCGCTCATCACCAAGCCTTTCCGGGGCGAAACCCTGCGCCAGGCGCTGCTGACCGGGCTGCAGCGGACCCGGCACCTGACGGAAACCGAGCCCCGCCCTTCCGGACCGGCCGCGCCACTGGCCAGGCTGGAAATCCTCCTGGCCGAAGACGACCTGAACATGCGCCACATCCTGGTCGACGCCCTGGAGAAGCGCGGCCACCGGGTGGCCGCCTGCGCCGACGGCCATGCGGCCCGGGAGCTGATCGACGGCCGGGCCTTCGACATCCTGGTCCTGGACTGGCAGCTGCCGGGCCTGACGGGTCTGGAACTCTGCCGCCGCGCCCGGACCACTCCGCTCAACGCCCAGAGCTACGTGCTGATGGTCACCGGCCGGACCGAGCCGGCCGACCTGCGAGAAGCCCTAGCCGGCGGGGCCGACGACTACTTGACCAAGCCCTTCCCCTTCGCCCTGCTGGAGGTGCGCCTAACCGTGGCCGAGCAGACCTTGCAGGGACGCCGGCGGCGGGTGGCCGCCGAAGAGGCCCTGCGCCAGGCCAACGAACGGCTGGAGGAACGGGTCCGCGAACGCACGGCCGAGCTCTCGCGCAGCCACGCCGCCCTGACTCAAAGCGAGCATAATTACCGCGAGCTGGTCGAAAAGGCCAACAGCGCCATCGTGCGCCTGCGGCCCGACGGGACCATCGCCTTCTGGAACGAATTCGCCGAATCCCTGTTCGGTTATTCGCGGGCCGAAATCATCGGCCGGTCGGCCCTGGGCTTGGTGCTGCCCGACTCCCCGTCCCTGCGCCGGCAGCTGGCGGACACCTTCTCCCGCTTCGCCGCCGGCAGGGAGGAGTGGGCCGCGGTGGAGCTCTCCCTCAAGCGGCGCACCGGCGAGCCGCTCTGGATGGTCTGGGCGCTGCGGCCGATCCGCGACCCGGCCGGCGCGGTCACCGAGCTGCTCTGCGTCGGCAGCGACCTGACCACCATCCACAACACCCAGCGTCAACTGGTGCAGGCCGAAAAGCTGGCCTCCCTCGGCACGCTGGTGTCGGGCGTGGCCCACGAGATCAACAATCCGGTCCATTTCATCATGCTCAACCTGCCGCTGGTGAAGGACGCTCTAAACGACGCCTGGCCGGCGCTGCGCCGGCAGGCCGAGGCCGACCCCGGACTGACCCTGCGGGGGCTCTCGGTGGCCGAAGCCGAACGCCGGCTGCCCCAGCTGTGCGAGCACGCGCTCGAAGGCGCCCGCCGGATCAAGAATATCGTCGCGGAGCTGAAGAACTACGCCCAACCCTCCTGGCAGGAATTCAAAGAAGGGGTTTCGGCCAAAAGCGTGGTCGAGGCGGCGCTGGTCCTGCTTAGCGCTTTCGTCCGCAAGCATACCAACCGCTTTTCATTCGAGGCCGAACCCGACCTGCCGGCGCTGCGGGCCAATCCCAATCAATTGGAGCAAGTGGTGATCAATCTGACCCAGAATGCCTGCCTGGCCCTGACCGATCCGGACCAGGAGGTGCGGATCAACCTGGCGGCCGACCGGAAGAATGACGGCGTGATCCTGACCGTCGAGGACGAAGGCCGGGGCATCCAGCCGCAGAACCTGTCGCTCCTGACCACGCCGTTCTTCACCACTCGCCGCAGCGAGGGCGGCATGGGCCTGGGCTTATCGATTTGTGCTCGGATCATCCGCGACCACCACGGGGAATTGCTCTTCGAGTCGCAGCCCGGAAAAGGCACCAAGGCCATCGTTCGGCTGCCAATCAGAGCCAATGAGCGCGCTTAGCCGCCGAAAAAGTCTGCGCCACGTCTCTTCAGTCAAGCGAGGCATGAGGCTGACTCAAAATTCTCGGTCGGATGGAGGGATTTGTCTCGTTCTCTCGATTATGCCGCCAAGCCAAACATTGGGGGCGGCTTTTGTCCCCGACCTAGCGCGACTGCCGGACCATGATCCGTCACCTGCGCTAAAAAGCGCTGCCTCGAATCCCTAAATGAATAATTCGTGAAATTTTTGCCGAGCTTTATGCTATTTATACCTCAGGAGAATCTATTTAAATGCCAAAAAGGCAGAGCTATCGCCAGGCCGCCTTTCACCTCATGAATCGGTCCGAATCTTTCGGTATTGACTTCAAAAAAATTATACATAAGATGCATGAGCATTGAGCATTAGTCGCTTGGCCTAGATTAGACACCTTTTTTGGCTCAATCAACTGACCGTGATTTTGCCAGCGAACGCCCTTTTTGCGGCGCCACGACCATATTATTAAGGACTTTAATTTCAATGAGTTATCCGGATCTACCTATTATTCTGGTCGACGACGAGAGAGCGGCTCTGGCGGCGATGAGCGCTTGTCTTTTGACTCGCGGGATAGATAACACGATTGAATTAGACAACGGCCGCGAAGTGTTGCCGACGGTCGAGAAACTGGGGGCTTCGGCGATTTTCCTGGATCTGGGCCTGCCCGATCTTTCGGGGGAAAACGTCCTGGCCGTCTTGGGCGAGTGCTGCCCGGAGGTGCCGGTCGTGGTGGTGACGGCGGTCAATGATGTCAACACGGCCGTCGAGTGCATGAAGCGCCAGGCGATCGATTATCTGGTCAAACCGGTCGAAGCCGACCGGCTGCTGGCCGCCGCCGGCCGGGCGTTGGAGCTGGGCGCTTTGCGCCGGGAGGTGCGCAGTCTGCGCGCCTGTCAGACCGACGGGCACATCCCGGCGCTTAAAAATCCCGCCGCCTTCGCCCCGATCCTGACCCGCGATCCGCGCATGCTCGCCGCCTTCGCCTATGCCGAGGCCGTGGCCGTATCCTCCCAGCCCGTGCTGATTACCGGCGAAACCGGCTCGGGCAAGGAGCTCTTCGCCCGGGCCATCCACCAAGCGAGCAACCGGACCGGTGAGTTCCTGGCCGTCAACGTGGCCGGCCTGGACGATCGCCTCTTCGCCGACACGCTTTTCGGCCATCTACCCGGCGCTTACACCGGCGCCGGCGATACCCGGCCGGGCCTGGTGCAACTGGCCAGCGGCGGCACGCTCTTCCTGGACGAGATCGGCGACCTGTCGGCCGAGTCGCAGGTCAAACTCCTGCGCCTGCTACAGGAGCGGGAATATCTTCCCCTGGGCGCCGACCGGCCGCGTCGCAGCGAGGCGCGGGTCATCGCCGCCACCAACCGCGACCCCGAAGGTCTGCGGCGCAGCCCGACCTTCCGGGCCGACCTCTTCTATCGCCTCGCCGCCCACCAGGTGCAGGTGCCGCCGCTGCGCGAGCGCGCCGGCGATCTGCCGCTTTTAGTCGCCCACTTTCTGACCGAAGCCGCCTCCGAGCTGGGCCGCCAGCCCGCCGCCGGCCCGGAGATCGTCTCGCTCCTCTCCCGCCACGCCTTCCCCGGCAACGTCCGCGAGCTGCGCGCCCTGATCCACGACGCCGTGGCCCGGTCGACCACCGACCGGCTGACGGCCGAGGTCTTCCCGCCCGAACTGCGCAGCAACCTGAGCGCTCCGGAGCCGGACGAAGCGCTCGTCTGGGACGCCACCCTCGGCCGAATGCGCCAGCTGCCCTCGCTGAAAGAATGCCGCCGCCAGCTGGTGAGCGAAGCCCTGCGCCGGACCGGCGGCAACCAGACCGCCGCCGCCAGACTGCTGGGCGTCACCCGCCAGGCCATCTCCAAATACCTCAAGAACAACCAGCCCGATTTGTAAGCCCGCTACGAATTTAGTTGAATCCCCTTCGCCGGTCGGGAAAATATTCCGAACTCACCGGCCGGAGAGGCGTGCGGCCGGTTTCGCGACAAAGGACCGCTATGCGCGTACTGCTGCTCTATCCCCCGCCCTGGAAAATCCCCGTCCGGGGGGAGGCGCCGGCCCCGGCCCCGGAAGGCCCGCCCAACGCGGAGTCACCTTACGACCTGCCCGACAACGACGGACTGATGATTCCTTACGGACTGCTGACCCTGGCCGGAATCGCCCGGCGGGCCGGCCACCAAGTCGAAGTCTACAACTTCGGCAGTTTCGCCTGGCGGGAGGTCGAACGATTCGTCGCCGCCAATCCGGCCGAAGTCTTCGGCCTCTCCTGCTTCACCCACAACCGGCACGGGGTCATGAGTCTGGCCCGGAGGCTGAAGGAGGCCTGGCCGCGGGCGCACGTCACGGTGGGCGGCCCGTTCGCCTCGGCCCTGCCGCGCGAACTGCTGCGCTACTGCCCGGCGATCGACTCGGTGGTCGTCGGCGAGGGCGAGGTCACTTTCGCCGAATTGCTGGAGCGTTTGGCCCGGGGCGAAACCGCCGCCGGACTGGCCGGCGCGGCCTGGCGGCAGGCGACGGGGATCGAACAGGGGCCGGCCCGCGAACCGCTCGCCGACCTGGACCAGGTGCCGGCCCCCAGCGAGCTGGCGCCGCAGCTGCCGATCCTCATCACCTCCCGGGGCTGCCCGGGACGCTGCACCTACTGCGGCTCGCCGGCCCTCTGGGGCAAGAAGGTGCGGTTCCATTCGGCCGAATACGTGCTGGACTGCCTGACGCGAATCGTCCGGGAGGCCGGCCTGCGCTGCCTGGGCGTCAAGGACGACACCTTCACCGCCGACCGCAAGCGGGTGCTGGAGATCTGCCGGGGCATCCACGAACGCGACCTCAACTTCATCTGGAGTTGCGACACGCGGGTGGACATGGTCGACGAGGAGCGGCTGACGGCCATGCGCCGCGCCGGCTGCCAGCGCATCAGCTTCGGGGTGGAATCCTTCGATCCGGCCGTGTTGCAGGCCATCGGCAAGCGCACCACCCCGGAGCAGATCCGGGCCGCCACCGAACTGGCCCGCAGCCTGGGCTTTCGCATCCGCTATTACCTGATGGCCGGCAACCGCGGCGAGACGGCCGCCAACCTGCGCGCCGGCTTCGAAACCGCCGCCCGGGCCCGGCCCAACGAGACCACCCTCTGCCTGCTGACCATCAACCCCGGCACGGCCGACTTCGAGCTGGCGCACGAGCGGGGAATCGTCAACGCCGAATTCTATTTCACCCAAGGCTTTTGTAGTTTCCGCGCCGGCCTGGGCGAAAACACCCCGGCCTACCACCAGTTGCTGCTGGAACTGGCGCCCCAACAGCGCATCTACAGCGTCTGGCAGTACGGCCTGGCCGAATGCGCCGAACTGGTGCGGAAATTCCCCGACCTGGGCGCCGCCTACGTGGACCTGGCCGAGGCCTACTATCACTCCGGCCGACTCGCTGAGGCTGAAACCGCCCTGCGCCGGGCCGAAGAGCTCAATTATCCGCTGCCGGCAGTGATTCTCAACTTCCAAGGCTGCATCGCCGCCCAGCGCGGCCAGGCCGACCTGATGCTCGAAAAGATCCGCCAGGCTGCCGCCTACGGCCAGTCGGCCCAGGCGGCCCGTAACTGGGAGGCGATCCGCAAATGGTCGGCCGCCGGCGGGGTGAACAGCGGCCAGCCCCTGGAACTGACCGCCAACCACGACTTCGATCTGCTCTGCAATCAGGTCCAGCCGATCGTACCCGCGCCGCTGTAAACCCGGCCGGAGCCGGCTGAGCCATTTACTGAGTCGCCAGCGGGAATTGCGGATGCAATTCCCGCACTTGGCAATCGGCCGGCCTCAACCGAAAACGAATGTAAAACTCCTTGGGCTTTGGCCCGGTCGGCTTATAATCGGCGCTTTGGCAATATCCTGTATCGGCTCGCCCGCGCCGGCTGACAGGCGCGGCGGCCGGGGCGGCGCGGAGGCGCGCCGCCTGCCGGAGGAGAGGTGCGGCCGCGGGGCGCAGAGAGCCCGGCGGCCGCCGCAACCGCCGGAGGAGGCGGGGAGGAGAGGTCATGCCGGAGAAGAAGGTCCCGCACCAGCAACTAAAGGCCTGGGTGGCCGAAATGGCCCAACTCTG
>CAYMGG010000191.1:0-11281 GCA_964389915.1 uncultured Planctomycetaceae bacterium | reverse complement strand
TCGCCACCCGCAAGCAGCCGCGCCAGTTCCGCCTCGTCAAAGCCGAGAATCGACAGATCGTAGTTTGCCGCCTGCAAGGCCGCAATCTCCAGAGGGAGGAGTTCGAAATCCCACTCCGCCAAGGACGCGGTCTGGTTATCCGCAATCCGCAAGGCGCGAACCTGTTCGGGCGTAAGGTCGTTGGCGACATGGACCGGAACCGTGGCTAATCCTAGTTTCTTGGCGGCCTTGAGCCGGGTGTGCCCGGCGATCACCACCCCCTCGCCGTCCACGATAATGGGCTGCCTGAAACCGAACTCCCGGATCGAGTCGGCTACGGCCTCCACGGCCAGGTCGTTCACGCGGGGGTTGTTTTCATAGGGTTTGATTTTGTCGACAACCATTTCTTGGACAGACAGTTGCATAATCCACCCTCCCTCTGGCAATTAAGGTGAGAATTCGCTTGCGGCTTTACTCCACGTGGATTTTCAGCTATAATTTTTTTGGACAAATTTACCGCAGAAAGGCTGCATGATGGTTTCATGTCGCGATATCTTTAAGCAGCGGGATGAAATCATCCGCATCGCAGAACGGCACGGCGCTCACGACGTGCGCCTGTTCGGTTCAGTCGCGCGCGGGGAATCGTCGCCCGCTAGCGACGTGGACGTGCTTGTCCGCATGGACGGCAACCGTTCCCTGCTTGACCGCATTGCTTTAATCCAGGAATTGGAAGATTTGCTTCACTGCAAAGTGGACGTGGTGAATGACCGTGCGCTTGATCCGCTGATCCGGGAAAACGTCCTCGCGGAGGCGGTACCGCTGTGAGGAACGACCGGCTCTACCTTCAACACATTCACGAGGCCCTAGATAAAATCGCCAGCTACACGCAGGATGGCCAGGACGCATTCAAAGCCAACTCGATGGCCCAGGACGCCGTAATCCGAAATTTTGAGATCATCGGTGAAGCCTCAAAACAACTTGGCGATGAAATCAAAAGCCGGGAACCTGGCATTCCCTGGCGTTCCGTATCCGGCTTTCGGGATGTTCTGATTCACAATTACATGGGCGTCGACCTGGATGAAGTATGGAACGTCGTCCAGAACCACATCCCGGCTCTTCGCGAAGCCATCCGACGCTTGCTGGATGCTACGAAGTAACTGCGCCCCTGCCTTAACGAGTGTTTTCTCCATCCAGTCGCCTCATTCACCGTGTACGCGAGCCGGAGCGTCGCCGGATCAATATGCGCCGAAAATCAGTTGACCCGGAATTGACAACCCCTTCTGCTCGTATATACTGAGTGTATACGAGCACGGAGCCCGTTATGCTGAAGACGCTGATCAAACACGGCAACAGCCTGGCGTTAGTAATTGACAAGCCGATTTTGGAAATGCTGCAGATCTCGGCCGACACGCCCCTCAATATCACCAGCAATGGCGATGTCCTGATGGTCGCCCCGGTTCGCGACAAGAAACGCCAGAAGCGCCTGCGCGAATCGCTGGACAAGATCAATCGTACCTACGGCGAAGACCTTAAAAAGCTGGCCGAATAAGCCATGGACATCGACTTCCTCTCCGGGAAGACGTCCTGGAAATCCACGCCGACCAAGTTGAACGTTACGGCGGCGAGCACGAGGTCAGAGATCTCGGCCTGCTGGAAACGGCCTTGATGCAACCCCGCGCCGGTATCGGGGGCGAATATCTCCCTGGCGACCTGTTTGAAATGGCCGCCGCTTACGCTCTTCACCTCGTGCCAAACCACCTCTTTCTGGATGGCAATAAGCGCGCCGGAGCGGCGGCGGCCCTGGTATTTCTCAACCTTAACGGCATCCAACTCGCCGTGCCGAAAGGCGCTATTCAAGAACTGATCCTCGCGACGGCTACCGGCAATATGGCGAAGCCGGAAATCGCCGCATTTTTTCGCGCCAAGATTCATACCGGCTGAACCTCCGCGGTCAACGCCTGCCAATCGCATTCTTGGCCATGAACATGAGACGCCCATCGGCGACGGATAACATCGCAGTAACGCGGTTCCAACTCCATACCGACACAAACTCGCCCGGTCCGTTCGGCGGCAATTAACGTGCTCCCCGAGCCCAGGAACGGGTCGGCCACGAGCATGTCCTTTTCCGTGCTGTTCAAGATTGCGTTCTCGATCAGCGCTACCGGCTTCATGGTGGGATGGAGCTTGTTGGCCGTAGGCTTGGGATACTCCCACACCGAAAACAGCTGTTCGCCCGCACCATAGAACTTGTGCCGCTTCGCCCAGCCATAAAGGATCGGCTCGTGCTTGTAGTTGTAATCAGAGCGGCCCAGGACATGGCTGTTCTTGACCCAGATAAGCTGGTGGCGATAGGGCATCCCGGCCGCCGCCAGTGTGTCGAACATCAAGGGCAAGAGCCCGTTCGATGAGGCGCAACAAACATAAAACGCCGAATGTTCCGCGAAATGCGGCACCCACGCATTGAACGCGGCCAACCACAATTTGGCCGCGTCGGTTGCCGAAAGATGGTCGCCGGCTATCTCGTCCTGGATACGGTTGCCCTTGTCGGCGGCATTCAGGAACTTGTTCTTATCCGCATAGCTGACCCCGTAGGGCACGTCCGTAAACATGAGATCGACGGCGCGACCGGCCAATAATTTCCCCACGGAGTTCGCATCAGTGGCATCGCCGCACAAGAGGCGATGTCTGCCCAGCGCATAAATCTCCCCCGCCACGCTGACGGGCGGTTCGGATTCGTCTACCTCCGGCACGGCGTCGGCATCGGTCTCCCCGGAGAAGCCCTCGCTCTCATCCAGAAGCTTGGCCAGTTCCGCGTCGGAAAAGCCAAGGCTCGCAAGATCCCAATCCAAATCCCGTAAGGCCGACAGCTCGATGGGCAAAAGGTCATAATCCCAGTCTGACAGGTCTGACGTCTTGTTATCCGCGATCCGCAGCGCCTTAGCCGCCGCGTCGTCCAGGTCCGCCACATGCACGGGAACGTGCGTCAACCCCAGTTTCCGCGCGGCCTGCAGCCGGGTATGGCCGCAAATGACGGTGGCGTTCCGGTCCACCACCAGGGGTTGCCGCCAGCCGAACTGCTTGATGCTTTCAGCGACCGCCGCCACCGCACCGTCGTTCACGCGGGGGTTACCTGGATATGGCTTAACGCGCTCGATGGGCCAAGCTTCAACCGCCAAAGTGCCTGGTTTTTCTTGTACAAAATCACTCATCGCTTAAACCTCCTCGTTTACGACTGTCCTGGGCCTCTTTTGGTAAAGCCGGCGTAAAATTTTATCACTAGGCAACAAAGTCTCTCCCGGGCACTACTTCCCGCCCGACTCGCAACATCCTTACGCACCAAGTACCTACGCGCTCGATTGTGGTTGAGAGACGATTCCGTTCCGCTTTTCTGCTATGCAAGCGTTACTGGCTACAAATCAGTGCGCCCAAAGCCTGCTTGAATGCGCGCCTCAAATCGGGTAGGCTTCAAGTCGACGGAGGATTGCCAGTGAGCGCCATTACCAAGCGGGTTACTATCGGCCGCGACCACCGCATTCGCCTTGAATTAGATATTCCTGCGGATTTTCCCGAAGGCGAAGCGGAGATGATTGTTGACTTGAAGCCTTTGCAGCCTAAGGCAAAGCGCGGCGTTGCGGCTTTGGCCGGAATCTTCCGCGGCCAAGTAAGGATTTCAGACGACTTTGACGAACCGCTTGATGATTTTGCGGACTATCGTTGATGGCTTGGCTGTTGGACACACATACCCTTATTTGGTTCACCGATAAGCCGGAACTGCTCAGCAAAACTGCCCGCTCCTGCATCGAAGATTCACCTGACGAGGTTTTCGTCAGTGCGGCAAGTTTTTGGGAAATAGCTATCAAACGCAGCATCGGTAAACTTGATCTCCCGGTAAGTTCAGCCCAACTGCTGGAAATGACCCGCAAGAATGAAACCCCAATTCTTGACATTAGCGGATCACACGCCGTCATAATTGAAGACATGCCCCTACACCACCGCGATCCCTTCGACCGGATACTGGCCGCGCAAGCCTTGGCCGAAGACCTGACCTTGGTCAGTCGCGATACGGTCTTCGACCTCTACGGCGTCAAACGACTCTGGTAACCCTCCCCTTGAGATTTAGTCTGACGCATAGATTCTGGGGGCGGGTACCTCCCCCTATCCCGCGATTTTGCTTTTTCAAAAAACACCCCTCACGCGCGCGCGTGCGCATATCCATATCTTAACGGAGATGGGTTTCTGCGTTTCTTCGCAGAAACCATATCCGTTAAGGATATGGGGGGCTTGATGGATTTTTCGAGTTGGACAGGTTAATATCTTGTAGACGAACTCTTTGCGAATATTTTGCCAGTCCAAAAAACGGGCATTTTGGATACCTATTTTGGACAGGGGGGTCCGACCGATTTTTAAGGACTTACAAGTTTTTTACGTCATCTTTCAATGCGATATTGCGTGTCACTAGCCCGGCCTCGCCGAGGTAGTTGTAAAGGGTGCTTCTGGAGATATCGAGCTTCTCGGCCACCTTCTCGGCCGGCAGATCGCTATGTAGCACCCAGGTCGCGCAGGCCAGACTCTTGCGTTCGGCCAGCTCGTCGCCGGCGGGAATATAGATGTTCCGGAACGAGCCGATTTGGACCTTCTTGACCAGGGCCAGATCGAGGGCTGAAGCCAAGAGCGATTTGGCCTGCTTTTCACCTACGCCGAATTCGCGCTCGGCGTTGAGAAGGACCGTGGACTCACGGGCCGACCGGGGATGGATGCACACCCGGACGAATTCACCCAGGTCGACCTCGCAGGCCTTGCGGTGCTTTTCCGCCTTGGGGGCAGGAATGCCCACCCGATCTGTGGGGTCCAGATCCTGATCCACATGCCAGAGCGGGAATTCCCAACGCAGAACTTGCGGACTACGGGGCGGAAATGAACGCAGAACCATGTCCATGACCGCGTAGTTCTCACCCATGTTATGTTCGTAAAGAGCGACATGGGCGTCAGCCGCGCGGGCCTGAGCCGAGGCCCCCGCCCCCATGTCCACGACCCTTTTTTCCCCTTGGCTGCCCTTGCTGGTGTGGTGGACAATAATGAAAGACGCGTCCAGCAAATTAGCGTAGCGACTAATCATCTTGTAGACCCGAGTCATATCGGAGTTGCTGTTTTCGTTCACGCCTTCCGGCAAAACCTGGTAAAGGGCATCCACAATCACGGCCGAGTAGTTTTCGTTTTTGAGCGCCTCGAACAGCGGCGCAGCAGAGGCCATGTCGATGTCGACGCCTTTCAGGGAAATGACATCAATCTTGTCGCGGTAGATATTTCTGGGAATGCCAACCTTGTCCCCGACCACGCGGTAGCGATGGCGAACCTCGTTTTCGTCGAGTTCATTATCGAGATGAAGGATTCTGCCCGGCGTCACGGGCAAGCCAAGCCACTCCAGTCCGGTAGCTAGGGAGATGGCCAAGCGAACCACCATCCAAGATTTGTGCATCTTTGGAGCGGCCACGACGTTCATCACCTTGGCCCGACGCAACACGCCGCCGACAATCGCTTCCTTGAGTGGGTAATCTTCGTCCGCGCCGCTGACCGGGCAGAATCGTCGGGCCAGAAGTTCATCCACGGAGAGATAGTTGCCGGCTGCGTGGGGTACGGCTGGACGCTTGAGATTATCCACCAGCGTAGAGATATCTGCCCGCCCAGCTATGCCGCCAGCGGCGTTTTCGTCTGCACCATAGCCTTGAGCGCGTAGAGCCGACGCCGCGGCCGCAAAATCGCCGTTGTGCTCCAGCAGGGAATAGACCTGGAACGGCGAATAGCCCCGATCGGCCTCAAACGGCGCCGCGCTAGTGGAGAAGACGTAGAAGACGCCGTCTTTCAGCGTAGCCGAGGTGCCGCTGTCTTTGCCGGGGCGACACCAGTGTTCATTCTCGCCTGGGCGAAACAGGCTCCAGCCGTGCTTGGTGAGAAGAGCCCGGACATCGCCGCGGGCATTGAAATCATCACCCGGTCGGCCGCCCGAGGTTTCACCTGAATCAACCGAAGCGGTCCTGGCTGGCTCGACCTGCTCGTTCAAAGCCTGCGCGGCGTTGATCAGGATGTCGCGTTCCGCGGCGGAGATAACGGGCAACTGGCAGAAATCACCCTGCTGGAGCTTATAGCCCGGCGTCGGATCGCAGAGGAACAGCCCGCCTTCGCCGCGGGTCTCGATCAGCGTGACCTGGACTTCCCAGCGGCCGCCGATCTTCCGCGGGACCAGCTTTTTGCCGTGGAGCTCGATGGGATTGGGACTGTCGCAGACAATTGGCCGCAGGGCCAGCCGCTGATTGCCAGGCACGGGATCGGGGCAGCGATAGGCCACATGGTAGCCGCCCGAGGGGGTCTGCTCCACGACCAGGCGATCAAACAGCCCTGGCGCCGCCACCTCTACCTTCTCCCACCAGGCGCCAAACATCTCGCCCTGGGCGTCGAAATCGATCATCTCCAGATTGCCGGAGACCGCCCCGCAGACCAGGCACAAACCCGGGGCATCGGCAAACCAGGTCTTGATCTGCGTCTCATTCGGCCGGGCAGTCTGGAAGGCTTTCCAGCCGGAGAGCGAGGGCCGCTTTTCCGCGGGAATGGCCGGCAATACGCAGAGGTCGGCGGCCAGGGCGTTGAGCGCTTTATCCGAATAGTTCATAAGGCAATTCCTTGCGCTTAGTCCATTAGATGGTATAATGGAATAATAAGGAGCGGCAATGATCAGAAATTTTGCGGACGCGGGCCTGGAGCAGTTAATCGCCGAAGGGCCGGGACCGAAGACCAAGCGCATTCCGGCAGAGCTCTACCCGGTCATTGCCCGCAAGATCGGCTATCTCAACCAGGCGGTCCGGCTTGAGGATTTGCGGATCCCCCCGGCCAACCGCTTGGAGCGACTGAAAGGTAACCTGGCGCGCTACCACAGCATCCGGGTGAATGACCAGTTCCGGATCGTATTCCGCTGGGAAGCCGGCGATGCCTGGGATGTATCCTTTCAGGACTACCACTGAAGAACGGAGGCGAAGATGATCAAATTCAAAAACCCGCCCCATCCCGGCGAGGTGTTGCTGGAGGAATTCCTGAAGCCCATGGGTGTCTCGCAGAACGCCTTTGCCAAGCACATCAAGGTGCCATTCCGGCGCGTGAACGAGATCATCAATGGCAAGCGCTCCATTACGCCGGAAACCGCCCAGCTTTTCGCCATGGCCTTCGGAACCAGCGTCGAGGTTTGGATGGGATTGCAGATGCAGTACGACCTTGCCACCCATCCCGTTGAACGCGAGGTGCCACGACTCAAAACGGCGGTCTGATCGTCAAAACGGAATATCGTCGAAATTATCGCTCGCGCCCACGCTCACGGGTTCGCCCCATTCGTCTTCTTCACCAGCCGCTTCCTGTTGGATCGCCATGCGCTCCAGCGTGTCCTCCGGATCGGGCTTTGGCCCGAGCTGGCAACCGATCACGCGCGGATAATCTTCCAGCGGCGTCGTGCGCACCATGATGCGCCTGGGTTCGGCCAGTCCGCCTGCTTCGGCCACTTCCAGCGCAGATCGCGCCGACTTCGGGAAAGGAAGATCCGTCCGCTCCTTCCACCAGCGCTCGAACTTACTCCGCGCCCAACCGGTGTGTTCCGGGCAAACGAATTCGGACACGCGATCCTGATAGATGTGCCCGAGGAGATACTCGATCCGTAGCGTCTTGGGGTGATCCTCGGGCGCGCCGCGCTTGTGATGAACGGAATACCGCACCTCCGTCACGGACAGTTCTTCGTCCATGGGTTGCACGTCGCTGGAAAGAATCGCCGCATTGGAGGCCTGCGCCTCATGCTTCGATTCCGGTTTCGGAAAGACATAACCGCACTGCGGACAGGTCGTGTAGCCCGCGTGGATCAAAGCCGCGCATTCGGGACACTCCTTGACCGGCGCTTCCCCGCCTGCGCCCTTGGGGCGGTCGCCCACCGAAATCGCGTCCACAGGGCCATGGCGCAGAACGTTGCCGGCGAAGTCCAGAACGAGGCAGTCCTTCTTTGACGGATGCGGGCGGAATCCCCGCCCCGTCATCTGGTAATAAAGCCCCGGCGACATGGTCGGCCGGAGCATGACGATACAGTCGATGTGGGGCGCGTCAAAGCCCACGGTCAGGACATTGATGTTACAGAGGTATTTGAGCGGGCCGGTCGGGCGGCTATCTTCTCCCACCGGAAAGAGAGATTGTTGCTTTTCCTCAAACAGCAATTCCGAATCACCTCGAAAGCGTGCGATCAAAAAATCCCGATCGCGCATTCCCGTATTGCCGGTAACGAACCCGCACTCGATGCCGTGTTCCTCACGAAAAATCCGGACGATATGCTCGCCGTGTTTCATGCCGGCGGCAAAAAGAAGGCATGCGTTCCGGTCGGCGGTACGCTCCACGATCTCCCGCACCGCCGCGCTCACACGCGTGCCCGTATCCATCAACTGCTCAGCCTCACCCGCGATAAATTCGCCACCCCGGATATGCAAAGACGAGGTGTCGATCTTCTCTCGTCCGGCCTTGGAGAAAAGCGGGCAAAGATACCCCTGGACAATAAGGTCGCGCACGCCGGCTTCATAGCAGACGGCATTGAGAACGTTATCTGGACCGCAGATCTCGCCCGTGGTCATGCGGTACGGCGTAGCGGTAAGGCCGATCACGCGCAAATGCGGGCTGATCGTCTTGGCGTCGTCCAGAAAGGTTCGGTACATGCCTTCGCCGCTTGGCGGGAGAAGATGACTCTCGTCCACAATGCAAAGGTCGAACGGCCCCAACTCCCCGGCGCGGCGGTAAATGGATTGGATGCCGGCGGTGATGACGGGATGGTCCGTGTCGCGGCGGTTAAGCCCCGCCGAATAGATGCCCACCATGTCCGGGCCGAGAAGCGCGACCAGCTTTTCCGCGTTCTGCTCCACCAACTCCTTGACATGCGTCAGGACAAGAACACGCCCCTGCCATATCTCCACCGCTTCACGGCAAGCTTCGGCAATAACGAGGCTTTTGCCTCCGCCGGTGGGGATCACCACACAGGGGTTATCATCGTGTGAGCGCAAATGCGCCCAGACCGCATCCACCGCTTCACGCTGGTAAGGTCGAAGCTGAAACATTGATATTGTCCACAAGTCACGGCTGGGCAGGAATCCGGTCGCCGCCTTTACAGTGTTCGGGCAGCAACGAGAAGAAAAAGGACCTCGGCTTCTCGTGGTTCGCGGGATACATGCAGCGGGGCGATCACCGGCTCGGCTTGAAAGTTATCAGGCCAGTTTCCCAATGGCGGGAAATTGAAAAGGGCCTTGGCTTCGGCGACCAGAATTGCCTCGTCCGCGCGCTTCACGGCAGCGAAATCAACATGCTTATCGACGATGCCGTAACGCACCCGGATCATCGCGGCAATCCGCTCCTCGACCGCGCAAGCATTCGGCAGCATCTTTTTGAATGGCGAAACGATATCGCCAATATAGGCTTCGGCCGCATCGTGCATGAGTCCCGCGAGGAGTGTCGGACGATTCGCCCCGTTGCATTCCAGATGATGAAGCACGTTCAGGCTGTGGTCGGCTACGGAATAGAACTTCGCGAGATGCCCGCCGAAGCGCGAGATCATCGAAAGGGCGTGCGCGATGTCCTGCAGCCGGATCGATTCCGGATCCGGATCGACAAAATCGAATTTCGCGCCGCTGTAAGTTTGGATAAAACTCATTGCGTATCCTCTACGGGCAGAAGACAACGGTCCAGCACGTCGCGGACGCGCAAGCAAAGCGCCTCCCGGCTGCCATCGTTAATAAGCGTGTCGGTAAGAAGGGCGTCGGGGAGGCCGCTTTCTGAGATATGTGTGGCGTTATTCCCAAGGTCTCCGCTGCGGCCGACGACGCGGAAGACATGGCCGCCGCGTTCGCGGATAGCCTCGGCCTCTCCGATGAAGCGCACGTCATCCACGCACACAAGCGTACCCGCCCCGAGATCCCCGGCTTCTTTCATCAGGCGGTCGATCCAGATGTTCGCGTCGTAAGCCCGGCCCGCCTCGGTCCCCAGAACCTGCAGGAGGCGACGGCCGCGCTCGTCTTTCTTGCCGTCCCAGCCAAAATACTCGCGCGCGATCCTCTTGATCGGGTCGGCAAAACTCATCATCGTGGCGGCATCAAACGCCATCGAGGAGACGGCTGCATCAATCAACATGCCTGCAGCAGTGCTTTTGCCCGCGCCAGCTTTTCCGGTGAATCCGATAATCATAGCATTCCCTTTCAGTCTGAAATGGAAGAGCAGGAACTGAGGTGGGCTGGCGGTGATGAAAGAAGGCGGTATTAGACAGAAATCTCGGTGCCATCCGGAAGTATGGCGAAGTCGCCTTTGATATCCACGGTGAAGAGCGTGTCGGACCGGCGCCCCAGGTAGCCGATCACAAAGCCGTTGACCCATTCGACCGGACGGCCGGTGCCGTAAAGTGGCACGGGATTGCAGAGGCAACCGCAGCTGATAGCGCGAATTGTATCGCCGCCGAAGATGTTCTGCTGGCACTCGGCACAGAGGCGATGCGTGTGGCCGAAAAGCACGCTCTTTCCCTGCGACATCTGCAGATGCCGGCGTGCGGCGTTGATGGCGTAGCTCCACCCGTGGACCGCGATGATGCGGGAATTCACTTTCCAGTGCGGATACCGGCCGTCTGCGCTGCCGTAAGGGATATAGGTGCAGCCCTTCCTCCCGCGCATGAGTTGAATGCGCGGGGCAAGCAGGTTATACGCGCCGCGCCCTTCGGCATGTTGCGCAGCCCAACGGTCAAGACGGTATTCGTGGTTGCCTTCGATCAGCACGGTACGCTCACGGGTGTGTTTCTGGATGAAATCAATCAGCCCGTTTGCCTGCGCGAGGTCGGCTTCGTAATCCGTCTCCGGCACGCCCCAGGTAGGCGGATGCTGCGAGAACTGCCCGCAATCCAGAAGATCCCCCAACGATATCGAAATATGAGGCTTCAACCGCGCCACAGTCTTCTTGAGAATCTCGACCGACACGGCAGTATGCTGCGGGTAGTGAATATCGCCGAACGCGACAAGGATTTTTGCCATCAGTCACTTCTTTCCCATTTCGATCCCGGCGATGAATCTTCAGCTTTAATCGCTTCAAATGCGCCGGTTTGTCCTATCAGCCGCTCTTGCCGTGATAGCAGCGATTTGGACCTTTTGGCTTGGATACGGGAGTTAACGGGATACGGCTATCCGGATTGAAATCGGTCACGCGAACGATTGTGTAGCGTTGCGTAATTCGGCGAAGAAAAATTGATTAAACGGGTAGCGGA
>CAYMGG010000190.1:0-11593 GCA_964389915.1 uncultured Planctomycetaceae bacterium | reverse complement strand
GGTGGCCAGCGCGCTTAAGGAGGCCGACCAGAAGCTTGACAACGCCCCGCGGGTGGTGATCGGCCGGCAGCCGGCGGCCGTGGCCCCGGGCGAGCGGATCCTGCAGATCGTGCCGGTCTATTACATCCGGCCCGGGGGCCTGCTGACCATCATGGAGCGGGTGCTGGGCCGGGTGCCGGATCTGCGGACCGAGCCCTTCGGCCAGACGGCGTTTCTGGTGGTGGGGCAGACCGGCCAGGTGGCGCGGGTGGTGGAGATGATCGCCACCTTCGACAAGCCGTTCGTCCTGGAGAAGGATCTGAGCCTGCTCAAGCTGGAATACGTCACGGTCGACGATTTCATCACCGAGCTCAAGGACGTGCTCAAGGGGCAGGGCATCCCGGTGACCGAAACCCCCGACGACCTGGGCATGCAGTTCGTCGCCCTGCGGCAGCAGAATTCCCTGCTGATCGTCTCGCCCAAGCCGGAGTGGACCAAGACCGTGCAGCAGTGGGCGCGGCGGCTGGATTCGCCCGAGGCGCTGGGCGACGAGAAGCAGCTCTTCGTCTTTCGGCCGCGCAACCGGCCGGCCAAGGAGCTGGCCGAGGTTTTGCAGACCATGATCAAGGGAACCTCGGTCCAGACGGCCGGCGCGTCGACAGGTCCGGGGGAGGGCGGAGACGGAGAAGTGGGCGGCAATCAGCGTCCGACGCGCAACCGGAACACCAATTCCGCCAATTCCCGCCGGACCGAAAGCAATAAGCTCAAGAACTCCGGCGCCACCGGTCAGTTCGAAGGCCTGGGGCTGGACGTGGCGGTTTCGGTCGACGAGGGGCGCAACACCCTGATCGTCATGGCCTTCCCTTCCGATTTCCGGAACCTCAAGCGGATTCTGGACCAGCTCGACACCCAGCCGCGGCAGGTGCTGATCGAAGTCACGATCGCCGAGGTGACCCTGACCGACCAGCTGCAACACGGGGTAGAGTGGTATTTCAAGGAGAACCGGGGGAACAACAATTTTGATCTGCGGACCCTCGGCGGTCTGGGGGTGGGCGGGGCGGGCTTCAATTACGTGGTCGCCAACGCCGCCGCCAATGTCGGGGCCACGCTCAACGCTTTCGCCAAGAACAACTTGATCAATATTGTCTCCACGCCGCATCTGGTGGTGCTCGACGGCAAGCAGGCCAGCATCAACGTGGGCACCGAGGTGCCGGTCATTACCTCCGAGAATTCGGCCCAGGACATCGACGTGGGCGGGTCGAGCATCATGCGCAACGTCACCTACCGCAACACCGGCGTGGTCCTGACCGTCAGCCCCCAGGTCAGCTCCGAGGGCATGCTGGTCCTGACCATCAGCCAGGAGCTGAGCGAAGCCCAGACCAACAACGTCTCCAGCATCGATTCGCCCATGATCTTAAACCGCAGCATCAACACCCAGCTCAACCTGAAAAGCGGCGATACGGTGATGCTGGGCGGCCTGATCAGCGAGAACAAGAGCGTCACCCGGCAGAAGGTTCCGGTGCTGGGCGACATCCCGCTGTTGGGCGAGGCCTTCAAGGTCAACTCCGACGGCAAGACCCGCACGGAGCTGATCGTCCAGATCACGCCCTACATCCTCAACAGCTCCGGGGAGCTCGAAGAGATCAGCAAGCGCTTCTCCGAACGATTCAACTGCCGCTAAATGATTGTTGGGGGGGCGGACAATTCCAGCTGGGCTGGTGGAGAGCGGTTGTCTACCCCTCCCTGAAGAAAGCCTGACGACTCCCCCTCCCTCGGGGTGGGGGCAGGGGGGGGGAGGGAAGACGCTCAAGGCACTGCGTAATAGCGCCAAGAAAACGCGGCCGCCGGCGGCGTTTGAACCGGGCTGGCTTTCCCTGGCCTGGAATTGGGCGTAACGTCTTGCCTCTGGAGCATATTCCGTATCCGCGGGGCCGGGCGCGGGCGGCAGGGACGGCCCAAGCCGGGGGGAGGGGTTTTTCGCACGCTTTTTTTCTTGACACTTTTTCGAGGGGTGAGTATCTTTTGTCCCTGCGTGCAGGTCCTTATTAGTTGGGAATAGGTATTTCAGGGGATTTTCTTTCTAGGAGTCATATTTTTTCGGCCGGGGCGGGGTGTCTGTCCCGCCGGGCGGAGGCCGCCGGGTTTGACAGGGCGACCGCCGCAGGTTCAGGAAAGGAGGTGCCTGGGACGAAGCGCGTTGGACCGTGGCACGAGTCTGAGTGAATTTTTGGGTAACTTTACGGTATGTGTGGTTCAAAAAAAGGCAAAGAGGGAAAGGGCTAGAAATGCTTAAGAAGAGTTTGTTTGCTTCTTGCGCTGCTGCTCTGTTGCTGAGCAGCTCCGCTTGGGCGGCGGCGGACATTGTTGTTATGGCCAGCGGCACGGCCGGCACGATGGGCACCGGCAGCGAGGTGACCTATAAGCTCGCCAACGAAGCTTATGACAACACCACTGGCGTCTCGACCGCGTTCCGGATTCCCAACTTCTACATGGTGACCGGCGTTCTGAACCCCAACAAGTTGGACATCACCCTGGACAAGGGTAGCTTCACCGCTTCCACCCAGACCAAGTACGTCGCTTGCTTGTGGACCGACGGCTCGGCTCGTACCGGCGGCGCGGTCTGGTCGGTTGCCAATATCACCGGCGCCGCCAATGGCACGATTGACGCGGGCGAGCTTCTGCCCATCATCGCTACTGGTGCCCCCACTGCTTGGGCCACGGTGAGCGTGAACTCCGGCGCGATCATCCTCGACTCGTCGGGCGCTGGTCTGAAGGCCGTTGAAGACGGTAATGGCGATTTTGATGCCGGCACCACCGTCATCGATTTGCCCATTGGCGGGAAGGTTGTGTTCATCGATAACGCTGCGCTGGCTGTTGCCGGTGGCGCGCCGAACACCGCCGGTCTGGGCGCCAAGCTCGACGCCGCCATCACCGCTTGCGGTGTCAACGCCGTGGTCAACAGCGGCCTGACCGCCGACTCGGTCGTGACCGTCACCCTGACCCAGAACCGCAGCTACGGCGTGGGCGAAGAGACCACCACCACCCCGATGCTGACCATGATGAACCAGTACCTCGCCGTGGTTGAAGACGGTCTGGCCGCCGACGAAAAGTTCGACGCCGTGATCGACACCTCCGCCTCGCCGAGCCGCACCAAGTTCGAAAGCGCTGTCGTTCTTGACAAGATGGTCGTCAAGGTTGTCGACCGTAACTCGGTTGCGACCAATGTCGCTCCTTACACCGATTCGACCACCTACGTCGGTACCTACCTCACCACCCAGGCGTCGAACGGCGGCGCGGTCGATGATCTGACCCTGCGCGTGATCGGCAGCAACCAGGCGATCAAGTCCAGCGGCGGCGCGTTGATCGGCGCCACCGACATCACCAGCACCTACGACAGCACCAATGGCTGGTGGACCACCACTGGCGACGTCACCATCACCGGCACCACGACCTGCACCTACACGCTGACGGTCGATGGCACCACCGCCATCAACACCCGTAGCTTCACCACCTCGGTCATCGGCAAGCCCGCCAGCAGCAAGTACTTCACCATCACGTATCTCAATGCTGGCGCCGCTGGTCAGTGGACCCTGAACGGTCTGCAGGTCAAGGTTCCGTACATCGCCCTCAACCAGAGCGGTTACGTCTCCTTCATCAAGATCGTGAACAACAGCTCGCTCGACGCGGCGGTCACGGCCGACATCACCCTGTGGAAATACAGCGCCACCGCTTCGATCGACACCCTGGCCGATTGGGCCGCCACCACCAAGAGCTCGGTCGGTCTCGGCACCAGCAAGGCCGGCAGCACCATGACCATCTCGGCCACCGACATCAAGAACAAGCTGCTGAGCAGCGCCAGCTTCGATCTCGGTACCGACGCCTATCACGCTGCCATGAACCTGGTCGTGAACGCGCCTGAGAACGAAGTCCACATCACCGCGTTCCAGAAGGACACCGTTGGTCGTACCGTTATCCCGATCCTGTACGATAACGGCAGCACCACCGCCCGCGCTTGGTTCGAGTAATAAGTTAGCGTAGCCAAGTCAAAACCGGGGGTTGATTCTGACCCCGAAAAAATGATTCAAAACCACAGGCCGCCCTTCGGGACGGCCTGTGGTCTTTTCACCATATCGCATGCTTCTTCTCCCCCTCCCTCCGGGAGGGGTTCGGGGGGAGGGAGAGCACCGGCCGCCTGACGGAATCCGGCGGGGCGGGGCTTCGCTTCCGTAGCGCTTGGGGTAGCCTCCCCCACCCCAGCCCTCCCCCGGAGGGGGAGGGAAATTCTCCCCATAGCTGGGCAAGAGAAAATCCCCCCTCCTTCCGGGAGGGGGAAAGCTGCGGATGTGATCAATACCGCCCTCTATAGACCAAATTCCCACTTATTTTCCGAAATTAGAGGCTTGACCTGTTCTCGAAGGCGCCTATACTGCGGTAGCAGAATATGAGTTCGGGCAGAACTCCATTCCTAGTGTAGTGCGGCGCGATCTCGGCAACGATTTGGCCCGACTGATTGGGCCATCAAACGGCCTGTTTTGGTCCGTATTTGGCCGCTTTGCCGGAATTCGCGCCGGAAGTGACTAAAGCCGGGATCGGCTGGGCGAGGGGCCCGGTTGAGCCTGGATGTTGGTTGCGGCCAAAAGCAAGGAGCAAATCATGGCAGAAAATGTTCCGCCCGAAGCTGCGGCAGGCGGTTTGGCAATCGCCTCCGGACCGAGCGATTCCCCCCCGCCAACCCTCGTGGGGCTCTACCGGCAGATCGAGCAGGAGCGCCGCCTGGTCAAGCGCTTGCGCCTGGTGGCCAGCCTGGCTCTGGTCGCTATTTTGGCCAGCTTCGGCTTCTTCATTTATCGCCTGTTTGCGGATTTCAGCGGCCAGGCCTTCGTTTACGCTTTGCAGGATCGTCTCCTGCAAATGCAGCCGGAGTTCGCCGCCGCCGCCCAGGAGGTGACGAACAACGTTTCCGACGAAGTCTGGGGCAAGTTGCAAGGCACGATGCGCGAGCGTCTGCCGCTTCTGCGCCGGGCCGCCGAGGCCGAGACCGGGACCTTCAAGGACAATCTGCACGAACGCTTGCGCGCGCGGCTCGATCTCGAGGCCAGCCGGCAGTTGACCAAGCGCCGGACGCTGATTCTGAAATACTTTCCCGACCTGCGCAGCTCCGAGAATCAGGCCCAGCTGCTGGCCCGGATGCAACGGGTTTCGCGCCGGGCCGCCGAAAAGGTGCTGGCCGACGATTTCGCCCAGATCCAGCGCCAGGTCGAGGTGATCGAGGCGCTGCTGGCCCGAGCCGATGTCCGCGCGCGGATCGAATCCCTCAAGCAGGATCCCAAAGTGCGGGCCAAGTTCGTCGGTTACCTGCTGGCGAACATCGCCCGGCCGCTGTACGAAGGCGTGGGGGAAGACGCAATGGGCGCAATCCAAGCGCCGAAATCGGCCGAAGAATCCGGGACGCAGCCCTAAAAGGCCTGGTTCCATCCATTCGCGGCGGGCGGAGCCGCCTGTCCGCGTCCTTTGCCAAGGGAGAAGATTGATGAGCGCAAATCCTCAGCTGCCCGAAGCCCAAACCGCCGAGCTCCGACAGGCCCTGGTGGTCGAGTTGGCCCGGGTCGGGCGGGAGAAGCGCCAGACCGTGTGGGTGTTCATCGGGCTGGCTTTGTTTATGGTGACCTATCTGACCTGGCTTTATTCCAGTCTGACCGTGCTGGTCAATGAATCGACTCTGGCCGGCATTGTCCAGGTCAAGGTGCGCAAGGCGCTGCCGGAATTCAAAGGTCGGCTGGGCGCCTATCTGATCAATGATGTTCCGCGCTTGGCCGAACGGGGGTTCGACCTGGCCCAGGCCAATCTGCCCGAATGGCGCGGCCGGTGCGAGGACCGGGCCATGCAGATCACCGACCGGGCGGTTGATCGTCTGGACCAGCAGCTTAACCAGTTGCTCAACGAGGACCGCCTGGCCCTGCGTCGGGCCCGGATCCAGGCGACCATCGACCAGCTGAAGCCGGGCGGCGGCGACGCCGAACTGGAGGCGGAACTGGAACAGGAACTGGCCAAGGTCTATACCCGGACCTGCGACGACGCGGTTGGAACCTTCCAGGAGAAGTTGCAGGGCTTTGCCGTCGAGTTGCAGCAGCTGTGCGCCGTGCCGCCCGAGCGACTGAGCCCCGCCGACCGGGAGAAACTCGAGCTGGTGTTGAGCGCCACGGCTTATTTGGAGAGCCTGTTCGCCGAAGAGGGCGAGCGCCTGACCTGGGATCTCTACCGTTTCATGAAACACCAGGTTCCGGCCATGATCCAGACATCAGTAATTAAAAAGCCCTGAGTCGGAGGCGGATGATCGCGGCTCCAATGCGGAATCGAGTCGAGGACGGCCGAATCCGTTCGAAGCTTGCCCGGCTTGAGTCCGTCTGGCGGAAGGCTCGAGCCGGCGAAACCGCCCCGGGATTTTTCAGTGGGGCCGGGAACCTTGCATAAGTTTCGCGGTAGTCGTTCGGGATCAGCTAACATTGATGTCAATCGGCGCGGCCGGATCAAACCGGCCGCGCCGATTTTTTTTAGGCGGCGGGCGGCTCTGTGGCGCTTAGCGGGCGAAACGCAGCGTCAGACCCGCCTCCAGCCGCAGGTCCGGCTCGACATCGGCCGGGCCGGAAGGCAGCGGGCGCAGCGTGGCCCGGCCGCTCAGTTCCAGGCCGCTCTGCGCCCAGCCGGACAAGCCGTCCAGGATTTGCAGGAGCGGCTGGCGATCTTCGGGCGGGAGGAATCCGTGCCGTTCGACCTTGTCCAGGATCACAGCCCGCCACTCGGCGACCGCGGCCGGAGGCGGCGCGAAGCGGAAGTCGATCTGGGCCAGGGCGTCGGCGGCCGGCAGCTTGATCTCGCGCGGTTTGGCCGCCGGCCGGGCGAGCAGGGCCTGGCGGCAGGTGCTGAAAACCCCGCCGGATTCGTCCAGGCGCCAAGCCGGAGCGGCGTAGGCGTGGAACAGCGGTTGGAGCTCCAGCCGGCCGTAGTCGGCGGGATTTGCCGCCGGAATCAGGCGCGTGACTCGGCGGACCTCCTGGTAATAGGTGTCGCCGCCCGGCGCGGCATAATACTCGACCAGCCGGGCCAGCCCGGCGGCAAATTCCCGCTGGGCGTCGGCCAATGCAGCGGGGCGAATGCTCCAGGTGGTCCAGATTTCCGGCAGGGGCGGCACCAGAGGACGATCGGCCTCCGGGCGGGCTGGTCCTACCCCCAGCGCGAAGGCGCCGGCAGCGGGTCGGATTACGCCCCGGTCCAGCCATTCATGCAGGAAAACGCTAAGCGGCTGGTTGACGCCGCGCAGGGGGCGGTCGGCTTCCGGCCAGAGGCGATGACAGAGCGCGGCCCAACTGAACTCCGGGGCCGCCCAGCCGGCGGCATAAATATAGCTGTCCGCCGGCGGCTCCGGAACGGCGATCTGCGCCGGCGGCCGGTCCGCCGAATTGGCCTTCGCCCCGGTAGGCGATTCACGGCCCGTCAGGCGCAAATTCAGATCCAGGCCGGCTTGAACCTCGCCGGCGGCAATTTGCGGGGGCCGACAGACGGCCAGCAGCTCCCGGACCAGCCAGAATTCATGGCCCAGCTGCTCGGCCAGCTGCCGGCGGGCGGCTGGGTCGGGCTTCAGCAGGACGGTCAGGGACGGGGTGGCCGGCAGGTCGGGCCAAGCGGTCCGAGGGGGACGCCCCCACCCGGCCAGCAGCTCGTCCAAGCGTTGTTCAGAGCCGGCCGCCAGGATATAGCCATCTCGCAGGGTCAACCGGAAGGGCTGTGGATGCGCCGGATTCAGGGGCAACTCGCCGGCCAGGAGCTGGTATTGCCCGTTGCGCCCGGCCCGGCCTTTTAGCCAAAGGGCCAGCCGGCCGAGGAGCCGGATATAGTTGCCCGGTTTGGCCACCAGCACGAAATCCGAATTTTTTGCGGTCTGGCCGCCGCAGGCCAGTCCTCCGGCCAAGGCTTGGCCGGCCAGGCCCAAGCCGGCCGGGCGGGCCAGAAATGCATCGATTTGGGAGGCGATCTGCTGGGCCCGGCCCCGGGCCTCGATGGCCGGCTTCTGGCCCAGCAGCGCTTCGGCCAGCGGGGAGGCGAGCAGTTCCGTCGCCTGATTGCCGCCTTGGCGCCAGAACCGGGCCCCCTCGCGGATCTCCACCCCCCAGACCAAATCGGTCGGCAGCCTGCCCAGCAGCGGCTCGGGGGGTAGCTCGACCGGCCAGAAGAGCCAGCCGACCAAGCCGGCGAAGAGCAGCAGGCCGGCCAGGGCGGCGCGGCGCAGGCGGCGGCGCCAGAGCCCGGCGCGCTTCGGAAGGCCGGGCTTGGTTGTGGGCGGGGTGGCGGTGATGGCACGCCTCCTAGGGGCGGACGGGCAAATTTCAACCAGTTTATCCTCCCGCCCCCCGGGGCGCAACCCCGCAGCCCGTTCAGGGGAAATTCCGCCGGCAAATGAAGGCGATCCGGGGGAATGCGGATATAATTTCCGCTCGTCGAAGGCCGAATGGGTTTGAATCCCGCCAGCCTGGAATTCGCCCCGTTGAACGTCACAAAAGGTGACACCGCAGAGGAGTTTTTGGCCGATTCCGGGAGCCTTTTCGGCCCAAAATGTCCCGGGAATCGGCCATTATCGGTTGGCCGCGATGGGATACGAAAATTTTCATTAAAAAATCCGTTAGTTCCCGCGCCGGGCGGGTGATTAAGAGAGGAGGCGGAATGCACCAGGCCTTTCTGCGGGAGTTTCTGGGCGCCGAGTTGAAGTTGCGCGCCTATCTGCTGGCCGCGACGGGCGACCACCACGCGGCGGAAGATCTGTTGCAGGAAGTCTCGGCCGAATTGTGGGATAAGTTCGCCCAGTTCGACCGGCAGCGCGATTTCGCGGCCTGGTCTCTGGGGTTTGCGCGGTGGCGGGTTTTGAAGTGGCGGCGGGGGTTGGCCCGGGACCGGTTGGTGCTTTCTGAGGCGGTGTTGGAGCAACTGGCCGAAAGCGCGGCCGCCGAAACCCCCTCCCGCGAGAAGCTGCCGCGGCTGGCGCATTGCCTGGAACAACTGGCCGAGCCGGCGCGACAGATCATGCATTGGCGTTACGGCGAGGATTGGGACGTGGCCCGGATCGCCGGGCAATTGGCCCGCACCCTCGGCAGCGTGCAGATGATCCTCCAGCGGACCAAGGCGGCACTGCGGGAATGCGTGGAAAAGGGCGAAGCGAGATGACGACCAAGGAAATCCTGGAACCGGGACGGGAGGCCGAATTGACGCCCCTGGCCGAAGCCTATCTGGCGGGGCTGAACGACGCCGCCGGCACCAGCCGGCTGGAAACGCTGCTGGCGGCGGATTCATCGGCGCGGCGGCATTTTCTGGGCCTGGCGGCGGAAGAGGCCCTGCTGCGGGAGGCCTGCGCGTTGCGCCAGGCCGAAATCGCGCCGGAAAACCGGGTGATCGCGTTTTCCCCGGAACGGGCCGGCCCTCGGTTCGTTCCGGCCAAAGCGAACGAAGTCGGAGTCCGGCGGCGCGGGGAGGCGGCTTTCACGCTGGTGGAGCTGCTGGTGGTGATCGCCATCATCTCCATTCTGGCCGGCATGCTCCTGCCGGCCCTGGAGAAGGCCCGCGATTCGGCCCGGACCATCAGCTGCGCCAACAACCTCAAGCAGCTGGGCCTGGCCTTGCAGCTTTATGCCGGCGACCACGAGAGTTTCTTCCCCACCCACACCACTCCCCGCTGGGAGCGGAGCTACGATTGCCTGCTGGCGCCGTATATCGGAGTGGAGCGGTCCGGCGCGGCCACCGAGTATTACAAGACCGCGGTCACGCAGCTTCTGATCTGCGCGGCCGATCCCCGGCGCACCGTCACCCGCCGCCGCTCCTACACCATCAGCCAGATCCAGCCCGACGGCCGGGGCATCTGCGCCAGTACGACCAGCAAGCGGATTACCCAGGTGCTCAAGCCCACCCGGACGATCGCCCTGTTCGAGCTTTCGTACAAGTCGGACCCGACCTTTGCCAACAACCAATTCGATTACTCCTGGGGAGTATGTGCCGGCTGGCTGGGGAGCAGCGGCATCCCGTTGATGCCGGACGGCGGCTATACTCACGGCGCGATCATGGAATTCCTCTTCTGCGACGGGCATGTGGCGGGGCTGAATCCGCAGTTGTGCTATCTGGAAAATCCGAATCTCTGGGTGACGGACAAATGACCTTCTCGGCGGATTGATGGCATGTTCCGGCTGCGGACGGGCCGGCGGCTCAAGGGAGATTTCGAAATGGAAAAGATGCTCGGCCTCGGGGCGGTGCTGGCGATTCTGACTTGGTTCAACTGGGCGGCCGACGGCGCGGAAGCGCCCGCGGCTCCGGCCGAGGCGGCCGGGACCCCGGCGATAGCCGCCCCCGACCCGGGCACGCCGGAGGCGATGGAGGATTGGAAGGACAAGCTCGCCGCGGGGATTCCGGCCGCGGACGCGGCCGTGACCGCCGCGCGCGAGCTCAAGTTCGAAATCCCGGTCATGTGCCGCGAATGGCACGTCTGGTGGGCTTCGCCCTATGGGCAGGAGCCGGAGGCCCCGACTTGGATGCACTGGAAGGACTACCATCGTTTCGACCAGTTCGATCCGACCCGGACGATCAACCAGACCGTGCCCGGCCTGGCCTGGCGGCGGTGGCTCAACTGCGTGGGCTATCCGCTGCTGGGGCCCTACGGTTCGGGCGAGCGCGACATCATCCGCTGGCAGCTTGAAACCGCCCGCAACGCGGGGATCGAGTGCCTGCACATCCATCTCTGGCCCTCGCTATGGGACGAGGGGCGCGATTTCACGCCGCTGCCGATCTTCGAGAAGGCGCTGGAGGTGGCGGCGAGCCTGAACTATCCGATCGGCGTGCACGACGAGATCATGTTCCGCCGGCCCAACATCACCCAGGCCCAGCAGCTCAAGCAGTCGATCCGCCGGGCGGCTGGGCTGATCAAGCGCTACGGCCAGCATCCCGGCTGGTACAAGATCGACGGCCAGCCCGTCTATTATTTCCAGAACTGGTCGGGCTGGATCAAGGCCGACGACCTGGCCAAGTTCTACGCCGAGGTCGAGGCCGAAACCGGCCCGGTGCACTGGATGCTGGAGATGGCCCCGCGCGAGGAGTTCGTTAAGATCCCCCAGGTCAAATCCTTCCTCGCCTCCAACAACAGCTGGTTTCTCCACACCGCGCCCTTCGGGGTCGGCCCCCATCCGTGGGCAGAACTGGAGAAGCAGCTGCAACAGGCGCGCGAATTGACCAAGCGGCTGGGCAAGCGCCTGGGCATCCTAATTTATACCCGCTTCAACAACAACAACGACCGCAGCCAGCCCGGCAAGGGCAGAATCTCCGCCGAGGACGGGCAGTTTTACGTCAAGTCGCTGGCCCTGGCCAAGAAGATCGGGCCGGAGTTCCTGGTCCTCACCCAGTGGAACGATTTCGAGGAGTGCGCCTTCATCGAGCCGGCCTGGGACTGCGACGGCTTCAACGGCGATCCTTATCGTTACTGCCGGATCACGGCCGCCGCGCGGGGGCGGGATTTCACGCCCGCGCCGCTGCCGGAACGGGCCAGCCTGGACCCGTACATCCGCCACCACCTGTTCGGCGACACACA
>CAYMGG010000189.1:4260-11681 GCA_964389915.1 uncultured Planctomycetaceae bacterium | reverse complement strand
CGCTCAACCCGGCCGGATTTAGCGCATGAAAAGCATCTCGGCGTAGGTCGGCAGAGGCCAGAGATCGGCGTCCACCTCAGCCTCGAGGGCGTCGGAGGCCGCACGCGTCTCGACCATGACCGGGATGATCTCCTTCAGGCAGAACTCGGCCTGCTTGTGGGCGCTGCCGATCCCGCCCAGCTTGCCCACCAGCCCTTCGAGCTTGTCCAGCCCCGCGCCCAGCTGATCGACCAGACCGGTGACCTTCTTCAGACCGGCCTCGGCGGTCTTGGCGCTGGCGCCGGCGTCCTTGAGGGCACCGACCACTCCGGCCAGGTTGGCGCTGTGGCCGAGGACGGCGGGCAGGATCTGCCGCTTGCCGATGTACAGCATGGTCCGGGCTTCGATCCGGATGGTCTTGACGTAACCCTCGAAGAGGATCTCGGTCCGCGCGCCCAGCTCTTCCTTGGACAGGACGCCGTGGCGCTTGAAGGCGGCGACGTTCTCCTTGTCCATGATGATGGCCAGGGCTTCGGGGGTGTTGTGCAGGTTGGGCAGGCCGCGCTTGGCCGCTTCGGCGTGCCATTCCTCGGTGTAGTTGTCGCCGTTGAAGATCACGCGCTTGTGCTCGGTGGCGATGCGCTGGAGGATCTTCTGGGCGGCGGCGTTGACGTCCTTGGCCTTCTCCAGCTCGTCGGCGATCTCCATCAGCGTGTCGGCGACGATGGTGTTGAGGACGAAGTTGGGGCCGGCGACCGACTGGGACGAGCCGACCATGCGGAACTCGAACTTGTTGCCGGTGAAGGCGAAGGGCGAGGTCCGGTTGCGGTCGGTGGCGTCCTTGGGCAGGGGCGGCAGGGAGGAGACGCCCAGCTTGATCTCGCCGCCCTTACGGGAGGACTTGGCGCCGCCGCCGGCGAGCTGCTCGAAGACGTCGGTCAGCTGATCGCCCAGGAAGACCGAGACGATGGCCGGCGGGGCTTCGTTGGCGCCCAAGCGGTGGTCGTTGGCGGCGCTGGCGACGCTGGCGCGCAGCAGCGGGGCGAACTTGTCGACCGCGCGGATGATGGCGCAGAGGAAGACCAGGAAGATCTCGTTGGAGTGGGGCGTGGAACCCGGCTCCAGCAGGTTGAGGCCGTCGTCGGTGCCCATGCTCCAGTTGTTGTGCTTGCCGGAGCCGTTGACGCCCGCGAAGGGTTTCTCGTGCAGCAGGCAGACGAAGTCGTGGCGCAGGGCCACGTTCTGCAGGGTCTCCATGACCAGCTGGTTCCAGTCGGTGGCCATGTTGACGGTGGAGAAGATGGGGGCCAGCTCGTACTGGGCCGGGGCCACTTCGTTGTGCTGGGTCTTGGCGGCGATGCCCAGCTTCCACAGCTCGCGGTTGACCTCGGCCATGACCGAGCCGATGCGATCGTGGAGGGAGCCGAAGTACTGGTCTTCCATCTCCTGGCCCTTGGGCGAGGGCGCGCCGAAGAGGGTGCGGCCGGCCAGCTGGAGGTCGGTGCGCTGCTCGACGAACTTGCGGTCGACCAGGAAGTATTCCTGCTCGCTGCCGAGGGTGGCGGTGACGCGCTGGGAGGCGGTGTGGCCCAGGACGCGCAGAACGCGCAGGGCCTGCTTGCTCAGGGCGTCCATCGAGCGCAAGAGCGGGGTCTTCTTGTCCAGCGCCAGCGAGGTGTAGGAGCAGAAGGCGCAGGGGATGAAGAGGGTGGTGTTCTCGCCGTCCTTCTTGACGAAGACCGGGGAGGTGCAGTCCCAGGCGGTGTAGCCGCGGGCTTCGAAGGTGGCGCGCAGGCCGCCGGACGGGAAGGAGGAGGCGTCGGGCTCGCCCTGGGTCAGTTCCTTGCCCGAGAAGTCCATGATGATCTTGCCGTCGCCGGTGGGCGAGATGAAGGCGTCGTGCTTCTCGGCGGTGACACCGGTCATCGGCTGGAACCAGTGGCAGTAGTGCGTGGCGCCCTTCTCGACGGCCCAGTCCTTCATGGCGCTGGCCACGACATCGGCGATGGCCGGGTCGAGGGCTTCGCCCAGGTCGATGGTCCGCTTGAGCAGCTTGAAGACGTTCTTCGGCAGACGCTGACGCATGGTCGCCAAGTTGAAGACGTTCGCGCCGTACAGCTCGGTCAACTCAAACGCGCAACATTCATTACCCATCTGACTTCTTCTCCTTAACTAAATTTCACGCTACCCCGAAACAGGTCCACAGTATTTTCGCCCAAAATGGATTTTCGCCATCGGCGCTTCTAAGGCGGATCAATTGACAAGCATCATGCCAGTTTTTAAAAATTACGCAACGCTTTTTCCGCCAACGAGTTGCACGTTTTTAAATCCGGACCAGCAAGTAGGATATAGATACAAATATGTCTCTCGCTCGCTTTTTTTCATACAAAATTGTACTATTTGCGGGGAGATCCGGCTTAAGCTATGAAAATCTAGCGAGTTAACTATCAGATTACGACTTCCACCCGGCCGCTCCGCAAATTCTCGAAACCTACCAGTTTGCGGGAAGCCCAAAAGCTCGCTTAACTGTGGATAAATGCGGATAAAAAATTTCATCCGCTAAAAAGTGACTCCCGTCTCCGCTGCCGGCTCCGGCGGGGCCTTGGCTTTGATCCGCGCCAGAATCGCTTCCGCACTGCCGCAATACCCCGAGTCGGGATACTCGCGCTTAAGCCGCTCCAGAGCCGAAACCGCCGAAGGATAATACGGCGCGCCGCGCGCCTCCTGCAGGTTGCCGATTTGCAACAAAGCGAAGGCCCGGGCTCGCGGATTGTCGACCCGTTCGATCAGATGCTCCAGATCCGCGATCGCCTGGTCCTTGGCGCCATGATTGAAATGCAGATTGGCCAGGGCGGTATAGGCCCGCTTAACCGTCTCCGGTTCGGCCGCCTCGGCCACGGCCCGCTCCAGCAGCTGAACCGCCTCGGCCGGCCGATCCGTGCGGGCGAAATATTGCGCCTTGCGCAGATAAGCGGCGTGAAGCTGAGAGGTGTGCCCGTAGTGCTCGATCACATAATCGCAAAAGGCCAGTTCTTCGGGGTAATTTTCGGCGTTGTGCAGGTTGTTGGCTTCGTCCAAAATGGTTTTGGCGGCGGCCAGATCGCGGGTCAACGCCGCCGCCTCGGCCGAAGCTCCCCGCGCCCGATCCGCCAGCGCCGCCGCCTCGCCCTGCACCAGCGCCGAGGCAAAAAAGGCTTGCCGGGCCGGCACCAGTTCACCGGCTCGGACCGACAATCGATCCACCACTCGCCCGGCCGCGGCCCGGCCGGCGGGGTCGGGAGCCGCTTCCGCCAGCTCCCGGGCGGCGGCCAATTGGCCGAATGCCTCGGCCGGCGAAGCTTTGGTCGGCAGAGCGGCCAACTTCTCCTCCAGCGCGGCCAGTCTCTCCCCGAACCGCTTGGCCGCTGCCGCCTGCTCCGGCGTCACCGGCGGCGGCGGGGGCGGTGGGGGAACCTTTTTGGCCAACTGCACCGCTTGCCGCAAAATGCGCTGGAACAGCGCTTCGCCCTCGGCCCGGTCGGCGGCGTCAGGCGCGCTCTTGGCCAGTTGCCGGACCGACTCGGCCAGATCCTCGAAAGGTTCGGGCGCCAGCGGCCGTTGGGCCTGAAGAGTCGTAAATCTGGCCTGCCGGGCGGCCAGTTGCTGCCGGAAGAGCTCGGCCGGGCTCGGTTCCGCCGGCGCCGCCACTGGGGCCGGCGCCGGGGCCGGCTCGGGCTCGGGCGGAGGCGGAGGAATCGGCAAGGCTGGCGGGGCTGGCGGCTCCGGCACCAGAGCCGGTGGAGGCGGCAAGGGGGGGAGCGGCATCGGACTCACGGCCGCCGGCGGCGCTTCGCGGCGCGGCCAAACCGCCCGGCCCGCCGCCCAGGCAAACACGCCGACGGCCACAAGCAATCCGGCGAGGCGCAGCCCCGGGGTCACTCCTCTGCGCCGACCGTCCGGTCCGCTTTTCATCGTTCCGCCTCTTCTGGCCTTCGCCGGGACCGCCAGCCGGCCGGCGTCGCGGTGGAAGCGCCGTCGCCCGTCTGCGGCGGCCGGCGCTGATTCCGCCGCCGACCCAAGGCGGGATCTAACAGGCGCAAAAAATCGACCAGCCCTATCCCGGCCATCCGGCCGGGATAAAGCAGCAATTTGAGCATTAACAGCAGCCGGTTGACATCGTCGGAAACCCGAAACGGATTATTGACCGCCCCCCACAGCCAGCCGACATTGTCAAGGTTCGGACGGGGGTCGAGCAGGTAGCCAGCGGAGATGTAGACGGTCGTGAAAAGCATGGCCCAGAACTCGGCCGCCGCGCCGCCGTCATTCATATAAACCAGGAAAACGGGCACCAGCGCCACGATCAAGGCAAAGAGGCCGGTGGCCAGCACCTCGCCGCGGGTGCGGGAGCGCGCATTGTCATAGCCGCCCACCGAGCCGACCGGCCCGGGCGCGAGACTCTCGCCCAACCATTCGAACAGGTCGAACATTTCCATCGCCCCGTCGTGGCCAAAACGCCGTCAACGCGCCTGATTATTCACGACCGATTCCGGGGAACCTTTTTTGCAAAAAAAGGTTCCCCGGGCCCCGCCAAAAAACTCTCACCCGGCTTCGCCGTTTCGAGCGTTCAGATGGACAGACTCAACGTCCGCCTCATACGTTCGACTTACGTGTCTGAATGCGGAAACATGCGCAGCCGGATAAAGTTTTTTGAAAGAGTTTGAGAGAACTTTTTTTTCAAAAAAGTCCTCTCAAATCTGAATCGCTTTCTCCGTGATTTCCCCGAACTTAGTTCCGGCCGCCGCCGAAGGCCGGGTAATTGCGCAGGTCGACCTCCCGGCCGGCCCGGGCCCAGGCCACGCCCATTTCGCTGGGCAGCTTTTCGTCGGCGCAGGATTTGAGGATCAGCTCGTCGATGCCGGCGATCACGGTCTTGACCGAATCCTTTTCCGGCGCGCGCGTGATCAGTTCCGCCGGCACGGTGGCGATGGCCGAACTGTCGTGCGCCCCGTTGACGATCAGCGTCTGGGTGCCGGCGATGTCCAGGTCGCAGACAAACGCCCGGCCGTCCCAGATCCGGGCCAGCAGTTGGCGCATGATGTTCTCGCGGTAAATATAGCCGCCATCCGCCGCCGTCTCCTCGACCCGGCCGTCCGCATACTCGATGCGCAGGGTTTTGAAATTCCAGACCATTTTCCCCCGCGCGGCGCGGACGGTGATCTCCGGCCCGCTCTGGGCCTGGCTGCAATGGGTGACGCAGCAGTAGAGCTGCGGCCCCTCGGCGGTCTTGACCCGCATGAAGGCGGTGTCGGCGCTGGTGATGTCGTGGCCCCGGTAGAGCTCGGCCTGGATGCCGGTCGGCCGGGCGCTCTTTTCGACTTCCGCCCCGGCCAGGAAGGCGATCATGTTGAGCTGGTGGGCCAGGGCGTTGTTGTAGGGCGAGTCGAGCACCCAGGCATCGCCCACCTTGAGCCGGCCGGCCCAGTTATTGCGCGCGTAATAGGCGTCGTCGCGCGGCCAGAGGCCCCAATATTTGACCGACTCGACCTTGCCCAGGGCGCCCGCGCAGAGCAGCCGCTTCATGAGCATGGTCTCGCGGGCGTACATGGTCTGATAGCCGACGGCCACGAACTTGCCGGTCCGCTCCGCGGCGGCGCGCATGGCCGCAACGTCCTCGACCGTGGCCGCGACCGGCTTTTCAACATAAACGTTGGCCCCGGCCTCGAGGGCGTCGATGGTCATGGGCCGGTGCAGGTGGATGCCGGTGGGGATAAAGCAGAGGTCGATCCGCCCCTTGAAATCGGCGAGCATCTGGCGGTGGTCGGTGTAGAGCTTGCAGCCCAAGGCCCGTAGCTTGGCGCACTTCTCGGCCTCCTGGTCCTGATTGATGACCGTGGCGCCCAGGGGAGCGAGGATCCCCCGCTCGCTGAAGGTCACCAGATCCTTGTAATGGACGTCGCCGAAGCCGGAAATGCCGATGATGCAAGCGTTAAAAGCCATGTGCGGTTCTCCTGGACGAAGGCCGCCCCCCGTCGCCCGGGCAAGATCCGGGCGGCGGCAGAGGATGCGGATCAATGTCCGCTATTAATGAAACGTAAAATCCGGGGAGGCAAGCGAAAATATCGGGAAAAATATCGTTGCATACTCTCCGGATGTGGTGTTAAATATCCCGCTTCGGTTACGACGTGGCTAAGAGCGACTGGAATCAGTGGGAGAGGTCAGGATGCACCCGACTATCGCGCAGCTCAACCAGGAACACCAGAAAAAAGAGGTCTATTCCTTCGAAATCGGCGACACCGTGGACGTCCACGTGCGGATCATCGAAGGCGAGAAGGAACGGATCCAGATCTTCAACGGCACGGTCATCGCCCGCCAGGGTCAGGGCATCAACGAATCCTTCACCGTCCGCCGCATCGTCCAGGGCGAAGGCGTGGAGCGCGTCTTCCCGATCCACTCGCCCCGGGTCGAAAAGATCGAGACCAAGCGCCGCGGCCGCGCCCACCGGGCCAAGCTCTATTACCTGCGCGACCGGGTCGGCAAGGCCACGCGCCTGCGCGAAGACCAGCGCGAAAGCCGGGCTCTGGACCGCGAGGAAGAAACCTCCGCCGAGTAACGAAATTCGCGTCGATCGCCATTCTTTAACGGGCCGGAAGCGATTCCGGCCCGTTTTCTTTTCCCGCCGCAACTCCTCCCGCTTTCCGCCAAGACCGCCTTTCTAGCGAATATTACCCCTATTTTTCTATTGTCCGGCTTTTATCCGAATTTTCCGCAAAAAGCACTCCCACCCCCCCCCATTCAGCATAGCTTTGCCTGCGTCTTCGCTGCCAGCGCGCGACTGGAGAAGTTCAATCTGGGTGGAAGGTTAAAACTATTTGGCCTGCAATAAATAAACTGCAAAAAACGAGACCAGATTCCCCGCCCTGCGCAAAATTGGATAAATACGCCTAATGAATTACTCGCTTGACTTGTGATTTAAATCGTGTACACTTATACCGTGAAAGTATTAACGGCGCTTACTGACTACATGGCGCATAGCCTACTACCTAGGTAAGTTTTTATAAATTAAGCTGTTACCTAGATTGCAATTTCGCCATTCATGTAAAGTATACCGCATAAGCGGATAAAAAATGCCTTGTGTTGGTTTTTGCTCACCTCCTGGGAGAACAACATGCTTAGCCTCTCGAACTTGAAAATCCGTACCAAGCTAACCCTAGGTATCGTTCTTCTGTTGCTGCTAACCTGTGGCGGGATGGGCTTTTTCTCTTATCGCAGTGCTTATCTGGCCATGCACCAAAGCATTCAAGAAAGTTTACCCATCCTGGCCAGGGAAACGGCCGAGCATATCCGCTCCGAAATCGCCCGTAATTTCGCGGCCATCGAGAGCGTGGCCCACCGAAATGTAATTCGCAGCTTGAAATGGGAAACCGTGCGGCCGGCGCTCGAAGATGAAACCCAGCGCTTGGGCT
>CAYMGG010000189.1:0-4250 GCA_964389915.1 uncultured Planctomycetaceae bacterium | reverse complement strand
CCCCCGACGGGCAGGCGCGCTATCCCGACGGCCAGGTCGCCCAATTGGGGGACCGTCCCTATGTCCAAGCCGCCTTGGCCGGCAAAACCAACTTTTCCCAAGTCATAATCAGCCGGGTGACCAACCAGCCGGTCTTCATGCTGGCCACCCCGATCCGCAACGAATCCGGCCAGATCACCGGCGCCCTGATCGCCCGCCTGGACGCCATGTTCCTCTCCCGGATCACCGATGCGATCAAATACGGCCAAAACGGTTACGCCTATATCATCGATCAGCGCGGCGCCCTGATCGCCCACCACAACCGGGCGTTCGTGGCCGAGTCGCGCAACTTCATCGAAGAAAGCCAGACCAAACCGGAATACCTCCGCCTGGCGGACATGATGAAACGGATGGTCCAGGGGCAAACCGGCTTCGACGAATACTGGTTCTCCGGCGGCGATCGCTTCTTCGGCTTCGCCCCCATCGCCGGCACCGGCTGGTCCATCGCCGTTGGCGCCCAGGAAACCGAGGTCTTTGCCGAGATTAAGGCCATGCGCCTGCACTTCTTCCTGATCGGCGCGGTCTTCCTCGGCTTGGGCCTGGCCTTCGCCCTGATCTTCGGCAATGTCCTGGGCCGGCCGATCCAGCGAGTGTCGGCGGTCGCCACCCACTTCGCCGCCCGAAACCGCGAACTGGCCCTGGCCGCCGCGGCCGTGGCCGAAGGTGATCTGGCCCGGGATTTCGCCCTCCGCGCCGACACGGGCAACGGAGAACTGGAAATGGCCGGCATCGCCCGGCGGGGCGACGAAATCGGCGAACTCGGCACCGCCTTCGAGGAGTTGAACCGGCAGCAGCGGGAGCTGATCGGCGCCTTCCACCAGATGCGCGGCAACCTGCGCACCCTGGTCGCGCAGATCCTGGAGTCGGTCGGGCAGGTGACCTCCGGCGCGACCCAGATCGCCGCCGCCAGCGAAGCCCTCTCCCAGGGCGCGACCGAATCGGCCTCCAGCCTGGAAGAGGTCACGGCCTCGATGACCCAGATCGGCGCCCAGGCCCGGCAGAATGCGGAAAACGCCCACCAGGCCAACCAGTCGGCCGCGGCCGCCCGCCAGGCCGCCGAAAATGGCGGCCAGCGCATGACCGATCTGGTTTCGGCCATGGGCGAGATCGGGGCCTCCAGCCGGCAGATCGCCAACATCATCAAGACCATCGACGGTATCGCCTTCCAGACCAACCTGCTGGCCTTGAACGCCGCGGTCGAGGCCGCCCGGGCTGGCCGGCACGGCAAGGGCTTCGCCGTGGTGGCCGAGGAGGTGCGCAACCTCGCGGCGCGCAGCGCCAAGGCGGCCCGGGAAACAACCGAGCTGATCGAAACCTCCACCGCCCGGGTGGAGAACGGCACCGGCATCGCCCACCAGACGGCCGCGGCCCTGACCGAGATCTTCGCGGAAGTCACGAAAGCCGCGGATCTGGTGGACGAAATCGCGGCCGGGTCGAGCGAACAGGCGCAGGGCGTCGCCCAGATCAGCCAGGGGCTGGGCCAGATCGACGGCGTGACCCAGCAGAACACCTCCCAGGCCGAGGAGACGGCCGCCGCAGCCGAGGAGCTTTCCGGCCAGGCGCGGGCCCTGCAAGAACTGCTGGCTCGCTTCAAGCTCGAAGCCGCCGAGCCGAAGGACGACTCGGCGCCCTCCGCGCCGGTCATAACCTTCCGGCCGCGCCTCCAGCTCGTAGCCTCCGGCCGCTGAAGGCCGCGCGCCCAAAACAATCCGGCCCCGGGCGGGAGACCGCCCGGGGCTTTTTCAGCACCGGCATTTGCACATTTTAATGACACGAATAGCCCAATGTCGTAATATGAATTAGACTCTTTTCTGGCAGTTGACGGGATCTGACCATCCGGCCGAAAGGTGGGCGGAATGTCCGCGGGTTGGCGATTTTTCATGCTCCTGGGTTTCTGCGCGGCCGCAAGGTTGGCCGGGGAAGCCTCGGCGGCCGACGCTCCGCGACCGACTAACCGGATAATCGCCGCCGTGCCGGTCGACTTCCCGCCCACCTACTTTCGCGATCCCGCCACCGGCCGGCCGGCCGGCTTCGCCATCGACGTCATGAACGCGGTCGCCCGCCGGGCCGGGCTGGAGGTCGAATACGTCACGGGCAAGCCGTGGGACGAGATCCACGCCATGGTGCTCGACGGCCGGGCGGATCTGATTCCCAACCTGGTGATCAACGACAAACGCCAAAAGCTGTTCATCTTCACCCGCGAGGTGGAGACCATCACCATCAACTTCACCGCCCGGGCCACCGACACCGCCGTCCAGACCGCGACCGCCGGCATGAAGGTCGGCGTGATCGGCGGCAGCACGGCCGGCGAGCTGCTGGCGGACCGCAAAGACCTGACCGTCGTCACTTACGAGAGCTTGCAACATCTGATCATGGACCTGCTGGCCGGGCACGTCGACCTGGCCCTCACGCCCACGCCGAACGTGCTCAAACTCGCCCTCGACACCGGCATCGAAAACCGTCTGCGCATCCTCCAGCCGCCGCTCCAGGAGGGCATCCGGGCCATGGCCCTGCGGCCCAGTGACACCGCCCTGCGCGACCGGCTGAACGGGGAGATCGAAGCCTATCTGGCCACCCCCGAATACCAGCGCACCTATCAGCGCTGGTGGGGCAAGCCGGTCCCCTTCTGGACCCCGGCCCGGCTCGCCACCACCATGGGCGGCCTGCTCCTGGCCGTGACCGTCTCCCTGCTCCTCTGGCGCTACAACAGCATGCGCCGGGCCCACGCGGCCCTGCGCGAGAGCGAGCTCTCCCTGCAAGCCCTGCTGGACAACGTGGACGCGGGCGTGATCGTCATCGACCCGGTCACCCACCGGATCGAAAAGGTCAACCCCCGGGCGATCAAGATGTTCGGCCTGCCGGAAACGAACATCATCGGCCAGCCGTGCTACAAATTCCTCTGCCCCCTGGCCAAAGGCGTCTGCCCGATCACCGATCTGGGCCAGACGGTGGACCACGCCGAGCGCACCATGGTCCAGGCCAACGGGGAAGCGCTGCCCGTCCTCAAGTCCGTGCGGCAGATCCGCCTGGGCCAGGCGGAGAAACTGCTGGAGACCTTCGTCGACATCTCCGACCGCAAGCGGGCCGAGGACGCCCTGCGCGAGAGCCAGCAGCGCCTGGCCCTGGCGGCCGATTCGGCCAAGATCGGCATCTGGGACTGGGACATCCTGAACGACCGGATGACCTGGGACGAGCAGATGCTGCGCCTCTACGGCCTGGGGACCTCCCCCCAGCCGTTCGGCATCGAGCGCTGGCAGCAGACCATCCACCCCGACGATCTGGATCGGACTCGGGAGGCGTACCAGGCCGCCCTGCGGGGCGAACGGGAATACGACCTCGACTTCCGGATCTGCCTGCCGGGCGGCGCGGTCCGCCACCTCAAGGCCAGCGGCCTGGTGCAGCGCGATCCTTCCGGCCGGGCCATCCGCATGCTGGGGGTCAACTATGACATCACCGAGCGGGTCCAACTCGCCGAGCGCCTGCGCCAGCGCGAGAAGATGGACGCCATCGGCCAGCTCGCCGGCGGCATCGCCCACGACTTCAACAACCAGCTGGCCGGCATCCTGGGCTATGCCGAGATGCTGGCCGACCGGCTCGAAGACCCGAACCTCCACCGTTACGCCGACGGCATCCTCAAGGCGTCGTTGCGGGCCGCCGACCTGACCCGCCAGCTGCTGGCCTTCTCGCGCAAGGGCAAATACCTGGCCGTGCCGGTCGACATCCACACGGCCGTCGCCGAGGTGGTCGAGCTGCTGAGCCACAGCATCGACAAGCGCATCAGCATCCGGCAGCGGCTGGAGGCCAGCCCCTGCCGGATCATCGGCGATCCGGTCCAGTTGCAGAACGCCGTTCTCAACCTGGCCCTGAACGCCCGCGACGCCATGCCCGGCGGCGGCGAGCTCATCTTCGCCACCCGGCTGACCGAATTGAAGGAGAAAGCCTTCGACTTCGCAATCCCGGCCGGGACGTATCTCGAGCTGGCGGTCACCGACACCGGCTGCGGCCTGACCCGCGAAGTCCGCCGACACCTGTTCGAGCCCTTCTTCACCACCAAGGAACAGGGCAAGGGCACGGGCCTGGGGCTAGCGTCGATCTTCGGCACGGTCAAGAACCACCACGGCGCCATCACCGTCTACAGCGAGCCGGGCAAAGGCTCGACCTTCAAGGTTTACCTGCCGCTGGCGGAAGGGGAGGACGGGGACTCGTCCTGG
>CAYMGG010000188.1:6441-11732 GCA_964389915.1 uncultured Planctomycetaceae bacterium | reverse complement strand
AGAGTTTTTTGCGGGGGTCTGGGGGAGCTTTTTTGCACAAAAGCTCCCCCAGAAACGGTTCAAACCGGGTTCACTGCTTTCGGCTCAAGACTCGCCCGCGCGTCGCGGGATCGCCAATAGCCGGCGGCCAGCGAGCCGGAGACGTTGTGCCAAACGCTGAAGATCGCGCCCGGCACGGCCGCGGCCGGGGAGAAGTGCTTGATCGCCAGGGCCACGCTCAGGCCGGAATTCTGCATGCCGACCTCGATGGCGATGGTCCGACAGATTCGCGGTTCGCAACCGCAGGCCCAGGCCCCCAGATAGCCCAGCATCAGGCCGATCAGGTTGTGCAGGACCACGGCCAAGCCGACCCGGCCGCCGGTCGTGAGCAGCGATTCGCGGTTTAGTCCCATGATGATGGCGATGATGACAATGATTCCCAGGGTGGAGACGGCCGGACAGCTGCGCTTGAGCCACGCCAGGCGTGCCCCCCAGAAAGCGTTGATGAGGATGCCGCCCAGCACGGGTGCCAGGACGATCTCCAGCAGGCTCAGCAGCATTCCGCCGGCCGGCACCGGCACCACCGCCCCCAGATAGGCCCAGGTCAGGGCCGGCATGGCCCCGACCGCCAGGGCCGTGGAGGTCGAGGTCATGGCCACCGACAAAGCCACGTCGCCTCCGGCCAAATAGCAAACCACGTTGGAAGCCGTGCCGCCGGCGCTGGTGCCGACCAGGACCAGGCCGGCCAGTTCATCGGTCGAAAGTTTCAACCCCCGCCCCACCAACCAGGCGGCCGCCGGCATGACCAAAAACTGCAACCCCACGCCCAGGACGATCAGCCGCCAGCGCTCGGCCACCCGGCGCAGGTCGGCGAAGGTCAGCGTCAAGCCCATCCCGAACATGATCATGGCCAATAGCGGCACGATCAGATTCCGGCCGGCAGCGAAAGGCGCCGGCCAGAGCAAGGCCGCTGCGCCGCCCAGCACCGCGCCCGCGGGAAGGATGCCGAAACCGCTTATTTTCATGTCCGCTCCATTGCCGGCCGGCTAACTGCAAATCAGGAGAGTCCGACCAGCACCACGCCGGCGAAAATGACCAGCACCCCCAAGAGGCGCGGGCGGGAGAAATCCCGCTCGATCCAGACCATTGAAGCCACCGCCGTCAGCACAATGCTGAGTTGCCGAAACGACACCACATAGGCGGCGGCGTCCGTGGCGAAGGCCATCAGAATCAGACTGTACGAGACGAGGAAGATCAGGCCCGCCGGAATCGCCCGGCGGCGGTCTACCGGCGTTTCGGGCAGGCGCGTCAGTCGGACCACCAGCAGCACCGTCAGCCAGGCGATCAGATTCTGCAAGTATACGTAATTGATCTTGGCGGCAAAGGCCGCGCCGCCGGCCAGGCGGGCGGTTTCGAGCGCGGCGTACTTGTCGATGATGGAATAGGCGCTGGTCCAGAGCGCGGCCCAAAAGGCCCAGAAGCAGCTCCAATTGAAATAATTGCGCCAGGCGAAACCGTCTTCGCCACAGGTGAAGCGCCGTAGCGGCAGGACGAAACACCCCGCCACAATGGCGACGATGCCCAACAGTCCCGCCGGAGAAGGCTTTTCACCCAGCAGCACCCCCGCCCAGGTGACTACGAAGATGGGAAAGGTCCGCGCGATCGGGTAGGCCACTGACATGTGACCGTGGAAATAGGCTTTGCCCAGGGCGAAGAAGTAGAGGCCGGTCAGGATGCCCGAGATCAGCAGGCAGAGGAGGTAAACCGGGGTGTAGACCACCCAGGCCTGGAGGGCCAGAAACAGGGGAAAATACAGGGCGGCGGAATAGAACAGCGCCCGCCGCAAAAAGGAGACGGGGTCGCCCCCCGACTTGGAAAGCAGATTCCAAGTCGCATGGCAGCAGGCCGAAAGCAATACCAGCAACATCCCCTGAGCGGTCAAGGCTGGGCCTTTCGCGAAATCGGAAAAGGAAGGATTCTATAATCACACGACGGGCGGCGCAAATAAAAGCGGGGCACCGGGAATCAAACCGGCGCCCCGCGGAAAGAGATCCAAGCTGCGGTCAATCAGGGAATATCGCGGACAATGCCGTAGCGCTTGCAGAGAACGTCGAACTCCACCGAGCCGGTGAAACCGCCCAACACGGTCGCCCTCGACTCGCCGGCCGCGAGCCGGGCCAGCCAGTACTGCTTGCCGCCATCGTCGGCGACCCGATCGAAGAAGGCCGAATAGAGCACGTCAAGATAGGCGCTGTCCGTAAGGTTGCGGGCGACGAACTCCGTGCTCAACACGAAGCCGCGGGCCACGCTGGCGCCGGTCTGGGTGCCGGCGATCAGGCTGTCGGCCCAGCCATTCAGGCCCGACTGGTCGGGCTGGCGCTGAAGGCAGAAGGTATAGAAGCGCGAGACAAAGGATTCGACGTCCATGGTCTGCGGCGTGGCCGCGGAAATGACGGTCACGTTCACGGTCTTGTAGACCTCGGTGAAGTTGTCGCGCACCGTGACCTTGAGCACATAGACTCCGGGGCAGCTGAAGCTGGCGGTGCTCTTCTTGCTGTCGCTGGTGCAGTTGGGGGCGAAGCTCACGTAGCCGGGCCCGCTATCCTTCTCCCAGGTGTAGATCAGGGCGTCGGCGTCGGCGTCGGTGGCCCCGACGCTGACATTGGCCGAGCGACCCAGCACCGTGGCCGAGGGGTTGGGCGAGATGACGGGCGCGTGGTTGGTGGAACTGAGCACCTCGATCCGGATCGCCACCACGTCGCTCTCGGCCTGACCGTCGTAGACGTTATAGTAGAAGGCGTCGGTCCCGCTGAAGCCCGGGAAAGGCGTGTAGGTCAGGGTCGGCATCTGGCCGGTCAGGGTTCCGTGCGTGGGGGGCGAGACGATGATCAGTTCGAGCGGGTCGCCGTCGGCGTCGTCCACCAGCAGCGTGACGGCCAGCGGGGTGTTGTAGGCCACCGACAGCGTCTGGCCCTCGGCGGTGGGCGAATGGTTGACCGCCCCGTCATTGTCCTGGATCTTGATGGTGTCGGTGCCGGCGGGGGTGATTACGTAGATCCCCGGCTCGACGGTCAGCGAGACGGTCTCCATGCCTTCGACCTCGCTGTCGTCGACCGGTACCACCACCACCGCGGCCGCCGTCTGGCCGGCCGGAATCTCGACCGAACCGGGCGAGGTCAGGGCCGCGCCGTACCCGTCCTGCAAGGCATAGTCCGTGGCGTAGACCGCCGTGCCGGCGGTGGTGAAGTTGACGGTCAGAGGCTGGTCGATCTCTCCGCCGGTGCGGCTGACCACGAACACGGCCGGATTGCCCGCGTTCTCCGAAGCGTTACGATCGCTCACGGTCAGGGCGACATAAGGGAGCACGCCCGTAAAGTCGACGGCCCAGAGGTTGCCGCAGGTCCCGGTACTGCTCAGATCTTCCGGCGGGCTGACCGATTCGGTCGTGCTTACGCTCTGAGGCGTGAAGGTGCAATGAGTCCGGGTGGCGGTAAGCGTTAGGGTGGTGTTGGAGGGAACATAGTCGAAGGCGTAGATGCCTTCGGCGTTGGTCGTGGTGGTCTGATTGTAGGAACCGCCGGCGGTGGAGACGGCGGTGACCGTGGTGCCCGGAACCGGCTGGTTGTCGCTGTTCCGGACCCGGCCGCTGACGATCTCGCCCAGGCCGGCCGGCCGGATGTTGTACTCAATGCCGTCAACGATCTTGTATCCGCTGCGCAAGAGGGCGGGCAGAGCGTACCAGGAGTCGTCGAAACCGCCCCAGCCCATGTTGAGGTGATTGTAGAGCGTGCCTTCGTTGTAACCGTAGCCGTCGGACACGATCTCGTGACCGCTTGCCCCGCCGTTGGAAATTGACAGCAGCACCGGGCGTCCGGCGTCAAGATTGGAATTGATGATCACGTTGCGCTGGGTGGCAGCAATGTCCGAGCCTTTATAATACAGGATGCTGTTGCCGTATTTGAAAATATCCCGCAGCGCGGGGCCGACCTTGTCCGGAAAAGCGCCGCTGCCGTCAGTTCCGTAGTCCATCTCCACGGCGACGCCCGCGTCGTAGCACAGCGTGCCGATCGCCTTACGCTTGGTTTCAGAGTAGTAGTCGCTGCCTTCATCCCACATGGTTATGGCCGGCACCACGTCCATCAGGTCCCACTCGTAGGGCCCGCCGGCACCATCGCCGCCGCGGGTCGAACGCTTGGCGGTAAGGCCGTCGATGGTCACGGGAAATTCGTGAATGCCGATGCCCTCGGTCGGATAGGTGTAGAACCGCATCACCTGGGCCATAGCCGTAGCCACGCAGCCACAGTACAGGTGTTTGGGCGTGTAGTAGTTGTAGAGATAGATATCCACGGTGTCGAGTGGATCGACCCCGTCGAGGTCGACCTGAATCTGCTTCAGATACAGCTGATCCCATTGCGATTGGATCAGGGGTGAAATCCGCACGTCGTCGATGGTCGGCTCGCGGTAGATCACGGTCGTATCCGGGATCCGTTTGCCGGCGACTTTGCCGGCCGACTGAAGTCGACGCCAGTTGCCCTCGGCTGCCGTCATCGCGGCCTGCACTTGCCGCGAGCCAGGATCAGCCGGGGCGGCCAACGCCTGGCTAACCGTAGCTAGCCGCGCCGGCAGATCGCCCTGCAAGATCGTGAAAAGCGGGTTGTTGGCGTTTAGGCGGAATTTGCCCCGGGCGCTGAAGACGATGATCGGCTCAATCTGATCATCGGCCGCAACCACAATGAACCCCTGGGGGTTCAGGGAGGCAACGTAGTAAAGCACGCTGCCGTCCGCCGCCGGCACCACCATCCATTCCGCCTGCTGGAGATTCAGCTTCGCCCCGAGGCGGGTTCCGCCGTTGGCCAGCCAGCCCTGCAGGGCCAATTTGGCCTGCTCCAGACTGACGGGCGCAGCTTGCGCCCCCACCGTCATCCCGAGCGCCAGAACCAGAGCGCCACCCAGTCGCCACATGGCCGTCAAATTATTACGCTGCTTCACGCTCGAATCTCCATTACGAGTCCGCGCCAAAAGCGTAACCTATATAGTAAATACCGCTTGTCCGGGCATGGTACTCAAAAAAACTACCCGTTATCTTCTCTTGTATCGGGAAATTTAAGAAATATCCGCACACTTTTTACCAGGATTGTTAATACATTATATACGAAACTCTAAATTTCGTCAAATTTATTTACCATCTCCTTTACAACTTCACCTGACCCGATTATTCTACGGCACTGGTTGTCTGCCCGTTGGATCAAATCGGGCAGCTTTGGCATAATAAATGTCCTGGTAGGAGACGCTAGTGGCCCCCAAAAGCTGGT
>CAYMGG010000188.1:0-6431 GCA_964389915.1 uncultured Planctomycetaceae bacterium | reverse complement strand
CCCTGAGCGTTAGCATTTGCCGAGTGGCTTTAGTGCCGTTCTTCAAAAGGTTGGAGAACGCCGACCTGTTGCCTGGCCGCGGGCCATACATTATTGCCGCCAACCACGATAGTTTGTTGGATGGCGTGGCCATCAGCTGCATTCTGAGCCGGCAGCTATTGCGTCCGGTGCATATGATAGCTTATGAAGAGCCCTTTCGGCATTGGTTGTGGGGGTGGTTTTTGCGCAGCGGGCGTTGTATTCCCTTCGCCCGGGGCTCGAAATCCAGTCAAGTTACCATGATGCGTAACGCCCTGGGGTATCTCCGGATGGGCGAACCCATCGGCATTTTCCCCGAAGGCCATATCCACCGCCCGGGGCGGCCTCGCCGTGATCGGCCGGGAGCCGCCCTGCTGGCCCTGGAAAGCGGCTTGCCGGTGGTACCAATTGGAATAATCGGCTCGGCCGAAATCCTTCCCCTGGGTACACTGCGCCCACAATTCAAACGCTGCTTGCGCTTGAAAGTCGGCGCGCCCTTGAATTTTCACGAAGCGGCAAATGAATATAAAATCTTGCCCTCCAGGCCGCGCCAGACCTTGATTTCTTCAGTCTCGCGGCAAATCATGGGCGCGATTGAAAACCTCTTGCCCTCTCCCGCCGCCAGCGAGATAATCGCGGCAAACGAGACAGGAGCATCTGCCGAATGACATTTCTGGTCGAAAAAATCCCCGAGCGAGGCATATCGGTACTAAAACTTTCCGGGGACCTAACCTTCGATACGCGCACCGCCTTTCATAACGCCATCGCCCAACTCCGCCAGACCGACTCGCCCAAACTAGTGGTCGACCTGAGTGCGGTGGATTCGCTCTCCAGCATGTACATCGGCAGTCTGATCGATCTGGCCACCAAGCTGAACCAGGAAAACAAAACCCTGGGCGTGGTCCTCAAAAAACGTCTGGCGGGAATCTGCGAAAAGGTCGGGCTGCCCAAGGTCGCCCAAGTCGTCACGGTCTAGGCATGAGCGAACTGGAATTCATCGCCGCCCTGCGCGATCTCTTCCGCTCCGGCTCGCCCGACGTGCTGGTCGGGGCCGGATACGACGATTGCGCCCTGGTCCGCGCGCCCGGCGGGGAGCTGCTCTGCCTGACCACCGACACGCTGTTGGAAGGCACGCACTTTCGCGCCCAGGACGCGCCGGAAGCCATCGGCTGGAAGGCCGTGGCGGTCAATCTGTCCGACCTGGCGGCGGCCGGTTGCCGGCCGCTCTGGGGCTTGGTCGGGGTAGGCTTGCGCCGGGGCATGGGCGAAGCCTGGAGCCTGGCCCTGGCCACGGGCATGCAGGCCTGCGCGGCCGCCTACGGCCTGAGCCTGGTGGGCGGAGACACCACCAGCGGCGAAGGCCCCACCAGCCTGACCATTACCGTGGTTGGCACGCCTTTAGGCGGCGCGGCCCTGCGCCGCAGCGGCGCTCAACCCGGCGATCTGCTCCTGGTCACCGGGGCGCTGGGCGGCAGCCTGCCGGCCCGCCATCTGCGCCCCTTTCCCCGCCTGTCCGAGATCCGGGCCATTCGCGAACTAGTACGCCCCACGGCGGCGATGGACCTGTCCGACGGTCTGGCCCTCGACCTCTCCCGCTTGGCGGCCGAGAGCCGGGTGGGCGCGGTGTTGGACGCGGAACGAATTCCCCTCCACCCCGATGCCCTGGCCCTGGCGACCCTCACCGGCCGCGACCCGCTGGAACACGCCTTGGGCGATGGCGAAGATTTCGAATTGCTCTTTACCCTGCCGCCGACCGAGGCCGAAAAACTCCTGGCCGCCTGGCCGCCGGCCGGGCTTGAGACCCCGCTTCGCATTATCGGTGAAACCACCTCTGAACCGGAACTCCGGCTGCGCGCGGCCGACGGCCAGCTCTCCCCCCTGCCCCGCTTGGGCTATACGCACGAATTCTGAATCGCCGGCCAGTTCTTTTCCGGCACAGCCTAGGCGTCCGGGGGCCCGGCGCATATACTGGGCACATGGACTATCGTCGCCATATCCGCCGGGTGCTGCTGGCCGGAGTCGTGACCGCCGCCTTCTACCTGCGCAATCTGCTGCTCCTGCCGATCCTGACCCGCTGCCTCGGGCCGGAGAGTTACGGCGTTTGGAGCAAGCTTCATGCCCTGCTCAATTTCTTCATGCCTCTGGTCGGGCTGGGCCTGGTGCAGGCCTTGCAGCGGCAGTTGCCGAACGCCGACGCGGAGCGCCGGCCGCGCCTGCTGGGCGAGATGCTGGCCGGCCTGGCCACCGGGGGCGGGATTCTGATTGTCCTGCTGTATGCGAATTCTCCCTGGCTGGCGCCATATCTGGACTGCTCCGGCGGGGGGAAGGTGACCGGCGCCCTGCTCCCGGCCCTGGGCGGGGCGATCCTGGCCAACGCGCTCTGGCAGGGACTGGCCGACTATCAGCAGTACGCCCTGCGACCGCGCGCCTACGCGGCCGTGGTGCTGGCCCTGGTGGCGGCGCTGCCGGCGGCGGCGCTCCTGGGCTGGCGCTTCGGCCCGACCGGCAGCCTGTGGATTCCGGTGACGGCCTGGCTGGGGGCGCACCTCCTGGTGGCCGGCGGCGCTCTGGCCGCCACGATCCGCCGCGACGGGCTGGGCTTCGACGTCAAACTCGGCCGGGAGATGGCCGCTTACGGCGCGCCGCTCCTGCCGCTGGCCGCCCTGCTCTGGCTGGTCCACTGCTCCGACCGGTTCATGCTCCCCTGGCTGCGGCCGGACCTGGGCGACGCAGGCGTGGGCGTTTACGCGGCCAACTACAGCCTGGCCAGCCTGGCGGCCCTGGTCTTCGCCCCCTTCCTGACCTTCTACACGCCACAGGCCACGCAACTGGCCGAGTCCGGTCATTCGGCCGAAGCCGGCCACCTGACCGCGCGGACCCTCAAGTTCGCCTGGCTGGGGGTGGGCTTTCTGACCCTGACCGCGCCGGGCCTGGCCGGCTGGGCGCTCACCGGCCTGGCGGGACCGGACTACGTGGCCGCGCCGGAGGTGGTGCTCCTGGTCATGCTGGGCTACGGCGGGTTCATGACCGCCCAGGCGCTGCAACTGCCCCTCCTGCTGGCCGGCCGAACCGGCCGGGTGGCCGGTCACGGCGCGGCGGCGGCCGGTGTCAACCTGCTGCTCAACTATCTGCTCATTCCCCTGCCCGGACGTTGGGGCGGCCTCAACGGCGCGGCCCTGGCCACAGCCCTGGCCTTCGCCGCCCTCTGCCTGCTGCACTGGCGAGCCTGGCCCCGCGAAAGCGCCTGGCCGATCGGCGGTCAGCAGCTGGCCGGCCTGCTGGGACTGGCGGCCCTGGCCAATGTTCCGGCCTGGCTGGCCGCAGGCTGCGGCCGACCGCTGGCCGGCTTCGCCGCCGGCGCGCTGGCCTATGCCGGACTGCTGCTCGTCACCCGGCTGGTGACGCGCCATGAGCTGCGGGGCTTTTTGGCGGCGGTGGGAATGAGTTCGACGCCGCCGCCCGCCGCCTGAGAAAAGCGCAGACAAACTCCGTTGTCCGGGGGAACTTTTTTGCAAAAAAGTTCCCCCGGGCCCCCTCAAAAAACTCTCGCCCGGCTTCGCCGTTTCGAGCGTTCAGATGGACGGATTCAGCGTCGGCTTCATGCGCCCGATTGCTCCGGCTGAACCGGCTGGGCGTAGGGAAATTCGCCGACCAACGGGAGCATCGGGGAAGGCGGCCGCGAAAGCGCGCCAGCGCGGCTAAAGTTTTTTTGACGGGGGCCCGGGGGAGACTTTTTTTTTCAAAAAAAGTCTCCCCCGGAATAGCGGTTAGGCATCGTCCAGAAATAAGTATAGCAACCGTGATCCTGCGTCGAGTCTCGCGAACGCGATGTTCGTGCCGAAATACGCTGCCTCGCGAGACTCTCCTTGACTGACAGTTACTATACTTATTTCTGGACGACGCGTCACTCGGCAAAAGCCAACCCCGGCCCGTGCGGGGCCATCGCCAGGGTGATGTAGGCGTTGGGCGGCACGTCGCCCTGTTCGTGGGCGAAGCGCCAAAGCTGGCGATAGAGCTCGCGTTTCTCGTTGGCCAAGCCCGGATCGGCCTGGCGGTTGACCATCTCGTCCGGGTCTTGGGTCAGGTCATACAGTTCGTCCTGGTCGAAGGCGTTGTAAACCAACTTGTGGCGCTTGGTCATAATCGAGCGCTGCATGGCGTAAATCTCCACGCCGTTGCACTGGGTGAAGATCGCGTCGCGCCAATCGGCCGGAGTTTCATCGCGGATGAAGGGCGTCAGGCTGCGCCCGGCGAAGTGCTGGTCGGTCTGGACTCCGGCCAAATCCAAAAAGGTCGGGCCGAAGTCGGCCAAAGAGACAAACGAGCTTTCGCGCCGCCCCGGCCGGCGCAGGCCGGCCGGCCAGCGTAGCACCGCCGGCACCTGATACGCACCCTTGAAGCAGGGAATGCTCTTGGCGAAAAGACCGTGTTCGCCGCAGTAATCGCCGTGGTCCGCGCAGTAGAGGACCAGCGTATTCTCCGCCTGTCCCGTCTCCTCCAACCGCCGTAAAATCCGGCCGAACAGATCGTCCAGGTAGGTGCAGAAGGCCCAGAAGTGGCGCACGCCTTCGCGTACCTCGCGCTCACTCAGTTGGTCCCAGATCTGTTCGCGCATGCGGCGATAGAGGCCGGGCTTGTCGGCGTGGCGGTCATTATATGCGCGCGGCAGCGGCACCTTGTCCAAGTCGTACATATCCAAATAGCGGCCGGGAACGTAATACGGATCGTGCGGACCGACCAACCCGGCGTACAGGCACCAGGGTTCCTGACCGCCGGCCAAATCGGAGAGCAGATCGCAGGCCTCGGTCGTAACCCGCTCGTCGTGGCGGTGCATGCCATGTTCGGCCGTGGCGTAGAGTTGATAATTGCCCCAGCCGGGGCGGACGATCTCGCCGTCGCGCCGGGGGGCGGCGACCGGGGGGGGAACCATTTTTTCGAACTGGCCCCAACTCTGGCCATGGCTCTCGCCCTTGCCGCAGCTGACGGTAGCCGTCCGCCAGCCCCGTTCGGCCGGCCCTTCCTCGACGCTGACGTGCCATTTGCCGGTGAAGCGCAAGTCGTAGCCGGCCGCGCGTAAATCCTCGCTCCAGCAGCGCACGCCGGGCTTGAGCCCGCGCGAGAGAGCTTGATCGTTGCAGATGTTGTTCCAGACCCCATGCCCGGAAGGATACAACCCGGTGAAAAAGGTGGCCCGCGCCGGGCAACAGTGCGGCGAGGGGCAGTAGGTTTCGGTCAGGTACAGCCCGTTCTGGCCGAAGGCGTCCAGATTCGGGGTCAGGCAGGGATGTTCGGGCAGGACCGTGTCGGCGCGCTGGTGGTCGGTCATCAGAATCATGATGTTCGGGCGGGACATGAGCGATTCCTCCGGTTGAAATATTGTCTAATATTGCTATACTATCACCCGGTAATCGCTCAGCAATTTGCTAATCTTGCTAAAAAGTTTAGATATGTTGCTCTCAGCCTTGCGTCGCCTGCCCTATGTGCGCTACCTCTCGCCCGCGGCCGCCGGCCCGGAGCCGGTGGATTTCGTCCCTGTGGGCGTGGGTCTGCAATTCGAGCGCGGCGACCGCAAAATCTATTGGGACAACGCCAAACGCTTCTCGGCCACGGGCGAAACCTTCTGCCTTTGCCAATACACCTTGAGCGGCAGTTTCGGGTTTCGCTGGGCCGGTGGCCAATTCCGGCCGACGGCCGAAACCGGCTTCCTAATTACCATTCCCTCGGAGACAGTCTACTGGCTGCCCGAACAAACGGAGTGGGAGTTTATCTGGATCTCGTTCGCCGGCGAGTCGGCCGCCCGGCAGGTGTCGGCCCTGATGCAGGCGCACGGCCCGCTCTTCAACCTGCCCGCCACCACCGAGCCGATCCGGAGGCTGCTACGAATCTACGCCGCGGCGGTGAACGGCTCTCCGCCCTCGCCCTTCGCCGTTTCTGCGGAAATTTATGCCTTCCTCATGGGCCTGGCGCAAAGCTTGGGCGAAGTCCAGCCCGGACTGCCGGAAAACCTCTCGCGCGCCGTGGCCGAAATCGAAGCCCGGCTGGGCGACGCGGAACTGACGCTGGATCAGGTGGCCGCCGCGGCCGGCCTGTCCAAATATCACTTCGCCCGCCGCTTCCGCCAGGAGATGGGCTGCGCGCCCGGGGCCTACCTGCGCCGCCGCCGGCTGGAACAGGCTGAAAAGCTGCTGCGCTTCACCGATCTGCCGCTCAAGCAGATCGCCGCGCAGTGCGGTTTCGCCAGCGCGGCCTACTTCAGCGCCGCCTTCCGCCAGGCGCACGGTTATCCGCCCCGGCGGGAGCGGCAGTAACGGCGCCACCGCATTCCGGGGGGGCATTTTTTGCAAAAATTTACCCCCGGGCCCCCCCAAAAAAAATCAAAAGGGGTGGCCCGGTGGGGCGGGTTTGGGGGGAAA
>CAYMGG010000187.1:10596-11773 GCA_964389915.1 uncultured Planctomycetaceae bacterium | reverse complement strand
AGCTCCGGGTGGTCTCGCCGCCCAGGGGCGCCGCCGGCCGGTTCGCCTCGTTCAGGCTGGCGGCCAGCCGCTCGGCCGCCTCGGCCTCGGCCAGGGCCGTCCGACGGTAGAGCTTGGCCTCCGGCAGGCGTTCGCCGGCCAGTTGATAGGCCTGGGCCATGGACAGCCGGATCAGCGGATCATTGGCCAGATGCGCCCGATTCTGCTCCAGTTCCGCCAGCCGGGCGCGGAAGGCCTCGCGGCCGGCGGCCTGGTCCAGGGACGCCCGGGTCGAGGCGAAGGCCACCCGCCGCAGCCGCCGGTGCAGTTCGCCGCCGATCATGCCCAGCAGCACGGCCAATAGACAGACGGCCGCCCCGGCCGCCGGCAGGCGCACATAGTCCGGCCAGCGGCGCCGCCGCGGCGGCAACCCCCAGGCCTCGCGATCCGGGCGGGGCGACATGCAATCCCTTTCGGACAAAGATTAGTCCTTAATGCAGTTCCCCCGCAGATAAAGGGGCAGGCGCTACGGTAACGCCAAGCGTCTCCCCCTCCCTCCGGGAGGGGTTGGGGGGAGGGAGAGGACCAGTTGCGCTTCAGGCCACCTCCCCCACCCCAATCCTCCCCCGAAGGGGGAAGGAGACCAGTTCCACAATCGCCCCCTTTATTCTGGGGAGCTGTACTTCGGGTGAGCCCAAAAACGCCCCGGCCGAGACCGGCCGGGGCGGAGGATTTTCGCGGGCGCGGCCGGGCGCCTGCGATCGCTATACGTTCTTGATGCCCAGGTCGCGCAGCTGGCGGGGCTGCACGTTCGACGGGGCGCCGGTCATCAGGCACATCGCGCGGGCGGTCTTGGGGAAGGCGATCACCTCGCGGATGTTGTCGTAGCCGAGCATCATGGCCACCAGCCGGTCGATGCCGGGGGCGATGCCGGCGTGGGGCGGCGTGCCGTAGCTGAGCGCTTCGGTGAAGAAGCCGAACCGTTCGCGCGCCTCCTCGTCGCTGATGTTGAGCAATTGGAAGACCCGCTTCTGAAGGTTGCTGTCGTGGATTCGGATCGAGCCGCTGGCCAGTTCCACGCCGTTTAGCACCAGGTCGTAGCTGGAGGAACGGACCTTCTCCAGGCCGGCGTCGGGGCCGTTGCCGCAGTTGAGGAAGAACTCGGCGTCGTCGTCGTGGACCGAGGTGAAGGGGTGGT
>CAYMGG010000187.1:0-10586 GCA_964389915.1 uncultured Planctomycetaceae bacterium | reverse complement strand
TCCATTCGAAGAGCGGGAAGTCGGTGATCCAGACGAAGCTGAAGACGTCGGGCTTGGCCAGGCCCAGCTTGCGCCCCAGGTGGTTGCGCAGCGCGGCCAGGGAGGCGTTGACCACGCCGGCCTGGTCGGCGACGAAGAGCATGACCCCGCCCTCGGTCAGGCCGGTCTGGTCGCGCAGGGCGGCCAGCTCCTCGGGCTTGAAGAACTTGACCGGCGCGCCGCTGAACTCTCCGTTCTGCAATTTGATCCAGGCCAGGCCCTTGGCCCCGTAGGGCTGAACCACCTCCAGCAGATCCTTGTCCAGCTCCTTGCGGGAGAACTCGGCCCCGCCGGGCACGGCCAGGCCCTTGACGATGCCGCCGGCGGCCACGGTCTTGGAAAAGACGCCGAAGCCGCAATTGCGGGCCGTCTCGGTCAGGTTGGCCAGTTCCAGGCCGAAGCGCAGGTCGGGCTTGTCGCAGCCGTAACGGTCCATGGCCTCGCGGTAGCCCATGCGCGCGAAGGGCGTGGGCGCGGTGTAGTCGATGCCCGCCTTGAAGGCCGCGACCATGCACTTTTCGATCACGGCGAAGACGTCCTCGCGGTCGGCGAAGGACATCTCCACGTCCAGCTGGGTGAACTCGGGCTGGCGGTCGGCGCGCAGGTCCTCGTCGCGAAAGCACCGGGCGATCTGATAATAGCGGTCGCAGCCGCCGATCATCAGGATCTGCTTGAAGAGCTGGGGGCTCTGCGGCAGGGCGTAATACTGGCCGTTATGCACCCGGCTGGGCACCAGATAGTCGCGGGCGCCCTCGGGAGTGGACTTGCCCAGGATGGGCGTCTCGATCTCCATGAAGCCTTCGGAGTTCATCACCTCGCGCACGGCGTGGACCACCCGGTGGCGGACGGCCAGGTTGCGCTGCATCTGCGGCCGGCGCAGGTCGAGGTAGCGGTACTTGAGGCGGGTCTCCTCGCCGACCTTGGAGTATTCGTCGGTCTCGAAGGGGATGGGCGCGCTCTGGGAGAGCAGCTGGAAGGAGCTGATCTTGACCTCGATCTCGCCGGTGGCCAGCTTGGGGTTGACCATATCGTCCGGGCGGGGTTCGACCACGCCGGTGACCTGCAACACCCACTCGGCGCGCACGTCCTGCCCCAGGCGCAGCACGTCGGGATTGTCCAGATCGAAGACGACCTGGGCCAGACCGTAGCGGTCGCGCAGGTCGATGAACATCAGGCTGCCGTGGTCGCGGCGGTTCTGCACCCAGCCGGCCAGAGTTACGGTCTGCCCGACGTGGGCCTTACGCAGTTCCCCGCAAGTGTGCGTGCGTTTCATTGAAGTTGTTCTCCGGTCTTTTCTTCCCGCCGCGCCGGCGGGGCAAATTTTCGCAACCGGAAAGTATAGCGAACCTTCGGCGTCTGGCAAGAGCCGGCTAAGGCGGCGGGCGCGGGAGGGCGGGCGGACTGGCGGGGAGGCGAGTTGCCGGCTGAAGCCGGATCCGGCGGCGGTTTCAATTGGCCGGCGGCGGAGCCACGCTGTCGCGTTCAATCAGTTGGCCGGTCAGCCGCAGCACGGGCTGATCCTGGCCGGTGGTCATCCGCCGCTCTAACAGCTCAACCGCTCCCTCGCCGCAAGGGGCTTGGGAGAAGGCGCTGAGCGCCGGATCGCCAAAGATCGCTTCACGCCCGTCGTCCAGGCTGATCAGGCTCAACTCGCCCGGGACGCTCAAGCCTTCCTGCCGGGCGGCCCGGACCAGCAGGGCGCCGATCCAGGCCTGGTCGCAGACAAAGCCGGTCGGCCGCTGCGGCCCGGCGAGAAACTCGCGGCGGAGGAAGGCCACGGTTTCGTTCACGGCTTCCGGCGCCCCCGAGCGGAGTTCCACGCCGGCCTTGCGTAGCGTACAGCCGGCGGCCTGGCAGCCGGCCTCCACGCCGGCGTGGCGCTCGCTCTCCATCTCGTAGGGGATGGGAAAATGCAGAAAGGCCAGCCGCCGGTGGCCGCGGGCGATCAGATGCCCGGTGGCCTGGCGGGAGACGGCCTCGTGATCCGTCAGCACCTGGTTGCGGGGCAGGTAACGGCTGCTCTTGCCCAGATACCCGACATAAGGCACGCCGCAGGCGTCGATCTCGGCCAGTAGTTCGGCGGGGAAGTCCGAGATCGGCAGGAGCAATCCCCGGACCCGTCCGCCGCGCCAGGCCGCCACGGCCGGATGCGGTTCGCCCGCCGCGCCGCCGGCCACGGTGAAGAGCATCAGCCCCCAGTCCCGGGCTCGGCAGGCGACCACCGCCTCGGAGATGATCCGGGCCAGATAGGGGGCGCTGGACAGGTCGATCAGGTGTTCGGTCCGGGCGACCAGGCCCACGGTCTGGGTCCGGCCCCGGACCAGCTCCTGGGCGGCGGCGTGAGGTTGATAGCCGAGTTCCCGGGCCAACTCCTCCACCCGCCGGCGGGTTTCCGGCGAGACGGCGACGTTGGCCCGGGTGTGGTTGAGCACCTTGCTGGCCACCGAAACCGAAACCCCGGCCCGGGTCGCGACGTCGATCAGGCGGGCGGAACGCTCCCGGGCGGCGGCGTTTTTTTTTGCCATGAAGCTCTCCGGCGACGCTTGACCAAAGATTCAACGTTGAATATAGTGAAAAAAATGGTTTAATCAAGCAAGTTGAGCTGTTTTTGTCCGAGTTTGCATAAACGCTCCGTCGGGGCGAAGTGAGCGTTGACATTTTCCGCCGGCCCAGGCGGGCGCGGCGGCAGAAGAATGCACTTATTCTAGGAGGCGGCATGGACAGGCTGGCATGGTTCAACGAAGCGCGGTTCGGCATGTTTATCCATTGGGGGGCTTACTCCGTGGCCGGCCGGGGGGAGTGGGCGCTCAACCGCGAGCGTATTCCCTTCCCGGAATACGTCGAAAAATACGTCAATAATTTCCAGGCCGAAAAATTCGATCCGCGCGCCTGGGCCCGGCTGGCCAAGCGCGCGGGCATGAAGTACATGGTCCTGACCACCCGGCACCACGACGGCTTCTGCCTGTGGAATTCGCGGGTGTCGGACTTCAATTGTGTCCGCTTCGGGCCCAAGCGTGACCTGCTGGCGGAATACGCCGCGGCCGTGCGCGCCGAGGGACTGAAGGTGGGCTTCTACTATTCGGCGGCCGACTGGCACCATCCGGACTATCCCTCGCCCTACGCCCGCGACTGGCCCGAAGGCTGGGCCGACGAGGCCGCCCGGCAGCGGTTCGTCGAGTACTACATCGCCCAACTGGAAGAGTTGCTCACCGGTTACGGGCAGGTGGATCTGATCTGGTACGACGGCTGCATTCCCCAGCCGCTGGACGGCAAGCGCGCCAACGAAATGATCTATCGGCTGCAACCCAACTGTCTGATCAACGAACGTAACGGCGAGCCCAGCGACTTCCGCTGTTCCGAGCAGCGCATCGTCGCCAAGCCCGGCCCCTGGGAGGCCTGCATGACCCTCTGCGGCAACTGGGGCTATCACCAGGGCGACCAGCGCTGGAAGTCGGCCGCCGACGTGATCTGGATGCTGCTGGAGACCTCCTGCCAGGGCGGCAACCTGCTCCTGAACGTTGGCCCGCGCGCCGATGGCACGCTGCCGGCGGAGAATGAAAAAATCCTGGGCGAGGTCGGCGCTTGGCTTGAGCGCAACGGCGAGTTCCTGGCCGACTCGGACCGTTCGCCCTTCAGCTGGAACAACAGTTCGCGCCTGACGGTCAAGGGCAACCGCGTTTACGTCCATCTCCACAGCCGGCCCGGCGAAGAGTTCTGTCTGTCCGAGATCAAGAACCGGGTGCTGGCGGCCAATTACGTGGCCGACGGCCGGCCGGTGAAGTTCGTCCAGCAGCCCGACGGCCGGCTCTTTCTGCAGGGCCTGCCGGACCCGCTGCCCGATCCGCTGGTCACCACCATTCGCCTGGAGGTCGAGGGCAAGCCTGAAGCGCTCTCGCCTCAGAAGACGTTTTGGATTCCGGGCTGATCGCGATCCCGGGAGGGGCGGCGGCGCGCCCGCCAGCCGCCGAAGCCGGAGCTGTAAAAACGGCGGAAGGCGAACCAGATTTTATTAATGCTCGGGGGAAACCTTTGCCTAAAGGTTTCCCCCGAGCGTTGGTATCTTGGACTCTTGTCAACTCCAGTTATTGATGGCCGACGAACGTTCCGGACCGGGTGAGTCGGGTGAGAGTTTTTGGCGGGGTTTGGGGTACCCTTTTTGTAAAAAGGGTACCCCAAAATCGGTTACTATTAACTTGAATTGAGATCAGAACCCCTGGTTGTCGGCCACGCTGACTTGGAACTGTTCGGCCGGGGCGTCGTTCTTCAATCCCACGACGCCGGGTGGCAGGTCCTCCGCCCGGTTGTCGTGGATGCGGGCCGAACCGCGGCAGCTGGATTCCAGCCAGACCGCCTCCGCGCCGGGATGCCGGATTTGATTCCCGGCGAAGTCAAGTTCGATTCGGGTCGTGTCCCGCCCGGGATAGCCGGCCACCTGAAACCCCATGTGCACCGCGTCCTGAATGACGTTTTCGCGGATCTCCAGCCCCTGCAGGGCCGCGCCCGGGCAGTAAACGCTGATCGCCCCCCAACGCCGTTTCCAGACCGTGCCGCCGCAGCGGATCAGGTGGTTTTTCACGATCACGGCGCTCTCCAGGGGCCAGCATTTGAACCCGGTGGTCACGGCGATGCCGGGGGCCATGACCGCGTCCTGGATCTCATTGGCTTCAATCCTGAGATTCTTTCCGCCGTAGACGCCGCAGCCCTGACCCCACCAGGGAGCGACCAGGGTGTTGTGGCGGATGGTGATGTTTTGACAGGCGCGCTTGCCGCCCGGATATTTGGCTTCCGAGTTGGAAAAGACGGCCAGGGAATCGTCGCCGGTGCCCCGGCAGTGGTTGTTCTCGAGCAGACAGTTCTCGATGCCGTTCTGCAAGTTGACTCCGTCCGCGTAGGTGCCGCGGATGCGGCAGTTGCGCAGGATGCCGCCGGAGCAGTTGCCGCCGATCCAGCCGCCGGCGTTGACGTGCTCGATCCAGACGTTTTCGATCAGCCAGTTGTCGCCCGCGCCGCCGAAGCCGTGCAGCGGAAAACCCCGGCGGGTCAGGGCGCTGTCGATGGCCAGGTCGCTGACCTCGACCCGGCGGCCCCGGAGGGCGAAGACGTTGGTCCATTTCTTGGGCGTGGCGGTGAAGTACAGCCGGGTGTGCCAGAGTCCGGCGCCGCGCACCTGTACCCCGTCGGTCAGGTCGAGCTGGCGCTCGAGGTGGAAGAGCCCGGGGCCGAACCAGAGCCCGCGGCCTTGGGCCTGGGCCGCGGCCAGGGCGGCGAGCGCGGCGGCCGAGTCGTCCTGGCCGTCGTGGGGAACGGCGCCGAAGTCGGTGACGGCCAGGAAGTTTTCCGGACGCGGCGAGGGCGGGGGGGCGGCTTCGAGGTCCACCAGGTCGAGCAGGTAGAAGTCCAGGGCGTCGGCGGCGTCCTTCTGTAGCCGCAGGCGATCCCCGGCCTGGAGGCCGCCGGCGATGAAGGCGTGCGCTTCGGCGAAGAAACCGTGGGCCCGCCCGCCGCTGGCCGGGTTGTTGTCCTGGGGGTTTTCGCCCGGACCGTACAACCAGCTGTGGGTCGAATCCAGGGTCAGGTCCTGCCGGTGCTGGCCGTTGACGTAGAGGCTGAGGGTGCCGCTCAGGCCGCCGCCGGCGGGGGCGTCGGGGATGCAGTGGCGCACGACAATGGTGTCGGCCGGCGCCTGGCATTGCCACTCGACATAATCGCCTACGGCCTGGAGTCTGACGCCGCTGCGGCCGGAGGCCTCCCAGGCCGGATCGCTGCCGGATTGGCCGACGAGCCGCTGGCCTTGGAACTGGCCGGCCTCCGCCTCGTAGGTCAGCCAGGGCACGGCCGCGCCGGCCGGGAGCTCGGTCGGGACGGCGGGCTCGGGCGGCGGAGTGGTTTCGGCTGCGGCGGGAGCCGCGCCCGGAGGGCACAATATCAGGGCGGCGGCGAGGGCGGGAGCGAGCAGGGGACGGAGCATGGGTTTGTCCTTTCGAATCAGGGCCGAGAGCGGTTGTGAGATCAATTCAAGTTATTCGCGACTGATTTTGGGGCACCTTTTTTGCAAAAAAGGTGCCCCAAACCCCACCAAAAAACTCTCATCCTGTTTGCGCGGCTCGAACGTTAGTCGGCCATCAATAGCTTGAGTGGATATGAAAAGTCCGAGTCGGAGTTTCACTCAAAAAGCGGCGCGCGAAGCGGTGCCAAAAGGCCCGGCAGTTTCAAGTTTTATGGCGCGTTCGCGCAGGTGCGACGCAGGCTCGAACGCCGAGTCGGACTTTTCGTTCACACGCTTAGCGCAGCCACCAGGAATATTGCTGTTGAATGGGGTAAACCTTGTTGATCTGGCCGTCGAGGAAGAGAAAGTTGCCCGCGCCGTTATGCAGCGGGGTTTCGCCCGGGCAGCCGTCAATCGCGGCCCAGGCCGAGTTGTAGACGTACGCGTCCGAATTCATGAAGGGAAAGATATAGACCGCCCGCGCCGGTTTGGCGACGGATTCCAGCTTGACCGAAACGAAAGGCCCGGCGCCGTAAGCGCTCCAGGCCAGGCCGGGGGGCGTGCTGGTGGAGTGGCGGCCCATGGCGAAAGTGCGGATGTTGCGGTTCTTGCCGACCCGCAGGTCCGAAGGGCACTGCACCAGCCGGTCGCCCTGACTGTCGACGTAACCCGCCAGGACTCGGTTGAACGGCTTGCCGTCGCCGCCGATAAATGGCGGGAGCAGGCCGCCGAAATCCTGGACGTAAAGCAGGGAGGCCAGATAGAGCTGCTTGAGTTGACTGACGCAGAGGGCGCGCCGGGCGCTTTCGCGGGCTTGTTCCAATGCGGGCAGCATCAGGCTGGCCAGCACGGAGATGATGGTCATCACGACCAGCAACTCCACCAGGGTGAAGCCGGCTTGGGCGGAACGGCGGGTTTGAGCGCAGATCATCTGGTAGATCCTTTCGCGGCGAAGCAGGAAGCTGCGGTCCGGGCCGGCTTCCCTATCCGAGGGCTGATTTTCCGCTTCGGTATTTTGAGCCGGCGCGGCGACCGGCGAGAAGAACGACGGTTCGGCGGAAGCGGTTGCCGCTGACGACTCGAACGACCAGGAGGTCGCGATCGGTGTCGGAAAGGAAGCGCTATCAGGAGAGCCGGTCGGACCGGGCAGGTCGGCCAGATGCTGGGCTTCGAGCGGAGTCAGCGCGCCGGACTCTCGGGCGCGCCGCAGCAGGTCGTCCCAGCGGCCGCGCGCGATCAGCTCGCCGCGCAAGTCGCTCAGTGTCCGGGGCAGGCGGGTGACCAGGTAGCCATCCCGGGATTCGATGACCGAAAGGTTGAGGGTGGCTTTGTGCAGAACGCACTCGGGAGGCGGCGGTTTGCGAAATGCGGGCGGAACGGTCAGGTGAACGGCCGAAGTTTCCTCGGGCCAGAAGCCGTGGCTGGCCAAAGCGCTAAAGTGGCTGATTACGGCCTGAGGCTGGTCACGGTGGTTGCGGCTCCACATCGCCCAGCGCGTGAACTGGGCGGCGCGCGAGTCGGCGAACCCGGGCAGGCGAAACAGTCCATTTTCCAATTTCAGCCAATTGCCGGCCTGCACATGGTATGAATGCATCCGTTTGGACAAGCCGCAAGCCTTGGCTTGTTTGGCCGTGAAATAGCCATGCTGCCTGGTCGTCAGGTTTTTGAGCTTGCGTGAATGGGCCAACAAAACCGGACTCTCCAGATTAGCGCGCAGTGAATTTCGCGCGAAACAATTGATATCTTGGAATCTAGCTTTTGGCTTTTAGGTTAGCCATATGTTTTGCATTTTCGGATCAGCAAAAAGGGGAGAAAAAATTTCGTAATGTTCCGTGTCGGCAAGAGATGAGGCGATTTGTGTCAGGAGATGGGCTCGAAGTGGGCAAATCTTTAGATTGAGGTTGGTTCCGCTAATTCGTCAGGCTGATTTTGCACTGACTCTATCCTTCGTGGGAGTCGAGCCGTGATTCGACGGCTAGCCAGCTTCACCTCATTCAAGGCTGTTGCTAGGGCTATCGCACCAGAATCTCTTGAGCTTCAAGAACAATCGCGAAATTAGCTACCGATGAACACCGATTAACCCAGATATTAAGGCCATAATGTTTCGGCTATCTGCATTACTCTGTGTTTATCTGTGGTGTATAGGGCTTTTGTTCGGCGATTGCCCTGAGGCTGTTGCCCGCGTGCTCTAGCAGACCTGGCAGGAGCGGGTTGGCGGAGGCCAGTCGGAATCATTTTTACCTGGCTGTTTGCCACTGGGCGCATTTTTGGCCTGGAATTGACGGGCGACCTGCCAGATTATAATATATCTGATATAACTTTTTGCTCAGGAGCCCTCATGGATCTCTGTACCCAGGAAGACGTGGCCTATCGGGAGTTGAAAGAGTTGATCCTGGCCGGTGAATTGACGCCGGGGCAGTTTCTTTCCCAGCGATTCCTGGCCGAGCGGTTGGGCGCGGCGGTCATCACCGTGCGCGGTGCGCTGCGTCGGTTGGAGAACGACGGGTTGATCGAAAACGTGCCGCAATGGGGGGTGCGGATTCCGATCGAGACGCCCGAGACCCTGGCCGACCGCTATTTTCTGCGCGAAATTTTGGAGGAGGCCGCCGTCCGCCGCTGCCGCGAACGGCTGACGCCCGCCGAGCGCGAAGAGCTGCTGACGCTGGCCAAGGCCTGTGACGAGGCCTCCGGCGAGACGACGCAGGATTTGCAGAACTTTGCCGCCAATCACGCGGCCTTCCACGAATTCCTGACCGGCCACAGCGGCAGCCCGCTTTTGCACGAAACCCTTGGTCGTCTGATTTCGCGCAGCTTCATGCTGCTCAATGCCCGGCGCGGTTGGGGCCGCGGCCGGGATCGGGGCAACCGCCACCATCAGAATCTGGCCGAAGTCCTGCTGGGTGAGAAGACTGCCGATGCGCTCAAGGCCATCCGCGAACATATCCGCCGTGGCTACGAGTTCGAATGCGAAGTGCTGCGCGAGACACCGCCGCCTTCCAGTTCCGCCCGCCTGGAGCGGCCCCGCCGACGGAAGAAACGCGAGTCGTAAGCGCAGGACAAACCGCTTTCGGGAAAACCTTTTTTGAAAAAAAGGTTTTCCCGAACCCTTTCCAAAAAACTTTATCCGCGCTTCGCGTTTCCGGCCGGTTAAGCTGAGAGACTCCGGCGCTTGCCACCCCCCTTACCCGCAGATTTAAATGACGCCGAATTCGCCCCTCAGAACGTTCGAAACGGCGAAGCCGGACGAGAGTTTTTGAAAGAGTTTGAGAGAACTTTTTTGCAAAAAAGTTCTCTTAAATCCCCAATGCGCTTTCTCAATCTGAATTTTAGCGGGCCGGGGCCTACTCGGCCAACGCCCCCTGCCGCCGCAGTTCCTGCTGGATCAGGCCGACGTCGGTTTCGCGCGGCGTCTGGCCGGTCCGGGCGGCCACGGCCGCGCCCGTGCCGGCGGCCTGGCCCACGGCCATGGTGTGGACCATGATCCGCAGCATGCCCAGGCAGTCGCAGGAGATGCTGCGCCCCGCGCCCATGACCAGGCCGTCGATCTGCTTGGGCAGCAGGCAGCGCCAGGGCAGGTCGAAGGTGTCGGCGTTCTGCACCTGCACGCCCCAGGCCCGCTCGCCCGGATGCTTGATCTTTTCGTGCAGGCCGACCAGCCGGCCCACGCCGTCGGGCGTCCGCTGGCCGGCGGCGGTCATGGCCTTGGTCAGAACGAATTCCCCGTCCAGATAGCGCGAGATCCGCACGCCCAGATTAACGGCCGTGTCGGCCACGAAGGCGTCGGCAAAACCGGGCAGGTAGCGGCGGTAGACCTCGGCCACCTGGAAGGCCATCCGCCGGCCGTCGAGCATGGCCCGGCTGAGTTCGGCCGCGTCCACCCCGCCGTTGTGCACGAAGCCGGTGATGACGTGGATCGTTTTATTCTGGCGCAGGGCGTGCATCTGGCAGGCGTCGGTGGTGTCGTGGCAGCCCACGGTCGCGGGCAGGGCGCCGTCCTGTTTGGCCCGCTTGAAGGACGTCAGTTGCATGCCGCCGCCGTGGGGAAAGAGGAAAGTGCCGCAGTCGTCGTACTGGGCCAGGGCCTCTTTCAGCGTCCAGTTCACGTCCATGTAGTCGGCGTATTCTTCGGGGTGAGCCCGGAAGTAGTCGACGAACTCGTCCACGTTAACGTTGCCCAGCCGGAAGCAGAGGCTGTGTATGCCCTTGCTGCCGGTCGAGTGCAGCGGCGCGTCGGCCAGGGCCGCCACGTCCGCGTCGCCGGTGGCGTCGACCACGGTCTTGGCCCGCAGCTCCAGCGGGCCGGTCTTGGTCCAGGCAGTTAAACCAACCAACCGGTTGGTTTCTTTTATCGCGCCGGTCACGGGCAGGCCCAGCCACTGCTCGACGCCGGCCTCGGTCAGCATCTCCCCAAGGATCAGCTTGGCTTGTTCGACATCGTAGATGACATGCCCTTTATGCTGCCGCCATTTTTGGCCATAGCCGCAGGCCTCGGCCAGCCGGTCGGCGATCTCCACCGGAATGCCCCGGGCCAGCAGGCGCTGGTCGTCGCTGATGTAGGCGT
>CAYMGG010000186.1:0-11794 GCA_964389915.1 uncultured Planctomycetaceae bacterium | reverse complement strand
GCGGCCAAGTGCAAGGGCTGCACGCTCTGCGCCAAGAAGTGCCCGGCCGAGGCGGTGATGGGCGCGCCCAAGAGCCCGCACTACATCATCCCCGACAAGTGCATCGGCTGCGGCACCTGCGTGGACGTCTGCCGCTTCGCGGCGGTGATCAAGGAGTAGGGGCGTTCCGGCCGCTGTAATCCGGGCCGGAACCGATCGTCCAATTTTTCCGCCAGGCCAGGCCTGGAGCGTTAGGAGAAAACAATCGTGACCATGCTGACCATCGAAGTCAACGGCCGGAAGATCGAGGCCAAGTCCGGCGAGATGCTGCTGGACGCCTTGCGCCGTGCCGGCATCAAGGTACCCACCCTCTGTCACATGGAAGGGCTCTTCCCCACCGGCGCCTGCCGGATGTGCGTGGTGGAGCTGGAAGGCCGGCCCGGGCTCGTGCCCAGCTGCGCCTTCCCCGTGGCCGACGGGCTGAAGGTCAAGACCCACAGCGACCGGGCCATCCGCGCCCGCAAGACCATCGTCGAGCTGCTTCTGGCCAACCACCCGGACGACTGCCTCTACTGCGTGCGCAACGGCTCCTGCCAGCTCCAGGAGCTGGCCGCCGAGCTGGGCGTGCGCCAGCGGCGTATCCGCGGCGCGCGCAGCGAGCATCAGATGGACGTCTCCAACCCGGCGCTTGACCGCGACCCGGAGAAATGCATCCTCTGCGGAAAGTGCGTGCGCGTCTGCGAGGAGATCCAGAGCGTCGGGGCCATCGACTTCATCGGCCGCGGCAGCCAGGCCATGGTCGGCACGGCCTTCAACCAGGGCCTGAACGTATCCACCTGCGTCAACTGCGGCCAGTGCGTGCGCGCCTGTCCGACCGGCGCCCTGCGCGAGCAGAGCTCGCTCAAGAAGGTGGTCAACGCCCTGCACGACCCGAGCATGCACGTGGTCGTGCAGCACGCCCCGGCCGTCTCGGTCACCCTGGGCGAGGAGTTCGGCATCAAGCCCGGCGCCGACGTCATCGGGGCCATGACCACGGTTCTGCGCCGCTTGGGCTTCGCCAAGGTCTTCGACACCAGCTTCACCGCCGACCTGACGATCATGGAGGAGGGCTCCGAACTCGTCCACCGGATCAAGAACGGTGGCGTGCTGCCCATGCTGACCAGCTGCTCGCCGGGCTGGATCAAGTTCGTCGAGACCTTCTATCCCGAGTTCATCCCCAACCTCTCGACCTGCAAGAGCCCGCAGCAGATGATGGGGGCGATCATCAAGCATTTCTACGCCCCGCGGGCGGGGGTCGACCCCAAGAAGATCTTCAGCGTCAGCATCATGCCTTGCACGGCCAAGAAGTTCGAGGCCGGCCGCTCGGAGATGATGGAACACGGGATGGCCGATATCGATGCGGTCCTCACCACCCGCGAGCTGGCCCGCCTGATCCGCATGCGCGGCCTGGACCTGAACGGGGTCGAGCCCTCTGAGGCCGACAGCCCCTTCGGCCAGCGCAGCTCGGCCGGCAAGCTCTTCGGCGCCACCGGCGGCGTGATGGAAGCCGCCATCCGTAGCGCTTACTTCCTCATCACCGGCAAGGAGCTGGAGAACCTCAAGATCCAGCCCGTGCGTGGTCTGGACGGGGTCAAGGAAGCCAAGGTCAACGTCGCCGGCATCGACGTCGGCGTGGCCGTGGCCAGCGGCCTGGGCAACGCCAAGGCCCTGCTGGAGATGGTCAAGGCCGGCCGCAAGGACTTGCACTTTATCGAAGTCATGACCTGTCCGGGCGGCTGCATCAACGGCGGCGGCCAGCCCTTCGTGACCGACAACGAGGCCATCCGCTCGCGCATGCAGGCGCTCTACAACCTCGACCGCGACGACACGCTGCGCGTCTCGCACGCCAACCCCGAGGTCCAGCGCCTGTACAAGGAGTTCCTGGGCGAACCGCTCGGCGAGAAGAGCCATCATCTGCTGCACACGAGCTATTCGCCCCGGACCGGTCTGGCCTGAGGCCGGGCGCCGAGGCGAAAACCGGAATAACGGCCGCGGCGCGGACCGCCAGAGAGCTTGGCGGGTCGCGCCGTGGCTGATGAATACGGGCCGAGCTATCTTGGGCGTGCCCGAGAGGTGAGGAGGCGAGTCAAGCGGCGGCCAAGGCGGCCGCCAGGGAGGTGGCGGGGTGTTGCAGCCGGAGAAGTCCCCCGCGTTAGTCACCACTATCCGGGAACGCTGCCGCGTCTGTTATACGTGCGTGCGCAAGTGTCCGGCCCAGGCCATCCGCATTGCGGACGGCCAGGCCGAGGTCTTGGCCGAACGTTGCATCGGCTGCGGGAACTGCGTCCGCGTCTGCTCCCAGCACGCCAAGCAGGTGCAGAACGGGGTGGAGAAGGTCGAGCGGCTGCTGGCCGGGGATGGCCAGGTGGCGGCGCTGCTGGCGCCCAGCTTTCCGGCCGAGTTCTCGGATCTGACGCCCGGCCAGCTGGTGGGCATGGTCCGCGCCCTGGGGTTCACCCGGGTGGTGGAGGTGGCCTTCGGGGCCGATCTGGTGGCGGACCGCTACCGGATCTTGATGGCCCAGGACAATGGCAAGCGCTACATCGCCTCGACCTGTCCGGCCGTGATCGGCTACGTCGAGCGTTATCATCCCGAGCTGGTGGAGAACCTGGCGCCGTTCGTTTCGCCCATGGTCGCCACCGCCCGGGCCTTGCGGCACCTGCTTAACGAGCCGGTGCCGGCCGTCTTCATCGGGCCCTGCATCGCCAAGAAGGGCGAGGCCGCCAGCCGTGGGCTGGCCGGCGAGGTCGACGAGGCGTTGACCTTCGGAGAGCTGCGCGCCATGTTCAAGCAGGCCGGACTCGAGCCCGCCGACGTCGCCGAGAGCGACTTCGATCCGCCCCACGGCTCGGCCGGGGCGCTCTTCGCCTTGAGCGGGGGGCTGCTCCAGACCGCCGACCTGCGCGAGGATCTGCTGGCCGAGGAGGTGGTCACGGCCCAGGGGCAGGCGCATTTCACCGAAGCGCTAAACGAGTTCGCCGCCGGCACGCTCCAGACGCGGCTGCTGGAGATTCTCTGCTGCCACGGCTGCATCTCCGGGGCGGGGGTGGAGAATCCCGCGCCCCTCTTCACCCGGCGCTCGCGGGTCAGCCGCTACGCCCGGGAGCGACTGGCGCGGCTGGATCTGACCCAGTGGAAGGAAAACATGGCCCTCTGCGCCGAGCTCGATCTGGAGCGAGAATTCGAGGCCAACGACCAGCGCTCGCCCCAGCCTTCGCCCGAGCTGCTGGCCGGCATCCTGCACCGAATGGGCAAGTTCTATCCCGAGGACGAGCTAAACTGCGGCGCCTGCGGCTACGCCACCTGCGTGGATCACGCCCAGGCGATCTTCAAGGGGTTGGCCGAAACCGAGATGTGCCTGCCCAACCTGATCGACCAGCTCCACGCCACCATCGTCAACCTCGACGCCTCCCACCGGGAGCTGGAGGCCACCCGCGCGGCCCTGATCCAGTCGGAGAAGCTGGCCAGCATGGGCCAGCTCGCCGCCGGCATCGCCCACGAGGTCAACAATCCGCTGGGCGTGGTCCTGATGTACGCCCACTTGCTGCGCGAGGAGCAGAGGAACAATCCGCGCTTGCGCGAGGATCTGGGTCTGATCGCCGAACAGGCCGACCGCTGCAAAAAGATCGTCTCGGGCCTGCTGCACTTCGCCCGGCAGAACAAGGTCGTCCGCCAGCCGGTCAACGTGCCCGAGCTGGTCCAGCGCTGCCTGCGGGCTCTGCCCGAACGGCCGGGGCTGGAGGTGCGGACCGAGGTTTCGCTCGACGACCCTTACGCCGCGCTCGACGCCGACCAGATCACCCAGGTGCTGACCAATCTGATCGGTAACGCCTGCGACGCGATGGAGGCCGCCGGCGGGGTGCTCACCCTCTCGGTCTCGGGCGACGAGCGCGAGGTGGTGCTGCGGGTGATCGACACCGGCCCGGGCATCCCCGAGTCGATCCGGGACAAGATTTTCGAGCCGTTCTTCACCACCAAGCAGATCGGCAAAGGCACGGGCCTGGGCTTGGCCGTGACCTATGGAATCGTTAAAATGCATCGCGGCGCCTTGACGGTCGAATCCAACGCCGATGACGCGGCCGGACCGACCGGAGCGATATTCACCGTGAGATTGCCCAGAAAAGGAGAGCACGACTAACATGAACGTACCCGATTTCATCAAAGGCAAGAGCGTATTGATGGTCGACGACGATCCGGACTTCGTCTTCCAACAGCGGACCCAGCTGGAGGCCGCCGGCCTCAAGGTCCGGGCGGTCGGTTCCAAGTCCGAGGCTGAGGCCGAGTTTGCGCGCGAGTTGCCGCAGCTGGTGCTGCTGGACCTGATGCTCGAGGATCTCGACGCCGGGTTCACGCTCTGCTATCATTTCAAGAAGAAGGCCCCCCAGGTGCCGATCATCATGATCAGCAATGTCGCCGGCGACACGGGCATGGAGTTCGACGTGACCACGCCCGAGGAACGCTCCTGGGTCAAGGCCGACGTCATGCTGCAAAAGCCGGTACGCTTCGAGGAGCTGCTGCGCGAGATGGCCCGGCTGCTGGAATAGCGATGGGGTTCAAGGAAGAAACGCTGCGGGTTTTGGTGGTCGACGACGAGAAGGGCATGCGCCTGGGCCTGGCCCGGGCGCTGGAAGACTTCGTGGTCGAGTTGCCGGATCTGAACCTGCGGGCCAGCTTCGCGGTGAATCAGGCCGAAACGGCCGAAGAGGGGCTGCGTCTCATCGAGGCGCAGCCCCCGGATTTATTGCTGCTCGACTACAAGCTGCCGGGCATGACCGGGCTGGAGCTGCTGGAGAAGATCGACTTCCGGCACGCGGACCTGCTGGTCATCATGATCACCGCCTATGCTTCCATCGAGACGGCGGTGACCGCCACGCGCCTGGGGGCCTACGACTTCCTGCCCAAGCCCTTCACCCCTGCCGAACTGCGCTCCACCGTGCACAAGACCACCCACCGGCTGGTCCTTTCGCGCGAGGCCCGGCGGCTGGCCGAGGAGCGCCGGCAGGTTCGCTTCCAGTTTGTCCGGGTCCTGGGGCACGAGCTCAAGGCCCCGCTCAACGCCGTGGAGGGCTACCTGCGCATCTGCCGCGACCGTACGGTCGGCGACGACCAGGCCGTCTACGATCAGATGCTCGACCGCAGCCTGTTGCGGTTGGAATACATGCGTAAACTGATCATGGACCTGCTGGACATGACCCGCCTGGAGTCGGGGGTCAAGCGGCGTGATCTGACTGAAATCAACCTGCGCGAGGTGGCCGCCGCAGCGCTGGAGAATGTCACGCCCGATGCGACCCGGCGGGGAATCGTCCTTGCGCTCGATGCGCCCGAACAGGTGCCTTTGCGCGGGGATCTGGGCGAGCTGCAAATCGTGCTCAACAACCTGGTCTCCAACGCGGTCAAATACAACCGGGATGGCGGGCGGGTGGACGTCAAGCTGAGCCAGGCCGACGGCCTGACCACGCTGACCGTGGCCGATACCGGGATCGGCCTGACCGAGGCCGAGGCGGGCAAACTCTTCGGCGAGTTCGTGCGCATCAAGAATCAGAAGACCATGAACATTCTGGGCAGCGGCCTGGGATTGTCGATCGTTAAAAAGGTCGCCGAGCTCTACGGGGGCGAGGCGAAGGTCCAGAGCGTCGCCGAGCAGGGCTCCACCTTCACCGTTACCCTCCGTGATGCGGCGACGGAAGCCGCGGAAGAATAATCTTTTTTCGTGGCCGGACTTTCGAGGCCAAAAGTTCGCCCTCCATCTGCAAAAATCCCCCTCAGATTCGAGCAAATCATAGCGGCGTGACTGAAAAAACGGTCACATCGGCCGGCCAGTCCGTTTCATCAAGGTAGTCGGCCCGCGGATGGGGTGACTTTTTGACAAAAAGTTTACCTGGAAATCCCCCGCCAAGGGCTGATTCTGGTATTATGTTCGGCAGGGCGCGCAGGGCGCCGACGATTGGCTGGCCGGCCGGTGGGCCGGCGCGAACCAAACTCGGAGAACTGACTTATGACTCGGGAAATTGCACGGGCAGGAGGCATGGTTTGGCGGCATCGGCCGGGTGGGGCGGGGCGAAGCCTGCTTTTGGCCTTTCTGGTCGCGGGACTGAGCCTGGCGGTTCAGGCGGGCGAGCTCAAGCTGCCGCACATCTTCGGCAATCATATGGTATTGCAGCAGGAGAAGCCGGTCCCGGTCTGGGGCTGGGCAGATCCCGGGACCAAGGTGACCGTTACCTTCGCCGAGCAGACCCAGGAGGCCACGGCCGGCAACGACGGGCGCTGGCAGGTCAAACTTACGCCTTTGTCGGCCAGTTCTACCGGCAAAAACCTGACCATAACCGCCGGGGCGGCCACGGTCACATACGAGGATGTGCTGGTGGGCGAGGTCTGGCTCTGCTCGGGCCAGTCCAACATGGAATGGATCGTGCGCAATTGCGACAACGCCGAGAAAGATATGGCCGAGGCCAACTTCCCGCAGATCCGCCACATCAAGGTGCCCAAACTGACGGCCAGCGAGCCGCAGACCGATTTCCCCGGCGAATGGCAGGTCTGCGCGCCCGAGACGGCGGGCAACTTCACCGCCGCCGGTTATTTCATGGCCCGCAAACTGCACCAGGAGTTGAAGGTGCCGGTGGGGCTGATCAACTCCTCCTGGGGTGGCACGCGCATCGAGCCCTGGACCCCGCCGGTCGGTTTCGCCGGGGTTCCCAGCTTGCAGAATATTTACAAGCAGGTCATGGCCGCCGATCCGCGTTCGGCCGAATACAAAGCGCTGATGACCACCCACCTGGACAAGACCGAGGCCTGGCTAAAAACTTCCCGCGAGCGACTCAACGCCGAGAAATTGCTCGACGCACAACCGGCCATGCCGGCCGAAGCGGCTCCGCTGGCCAACGTCGAAAAGCCGGAACAGGTGCCGACCACCTTGTATAATGCCATGATCCATCCGCTGGTCGGTTACGCCCTGCGCGGCGCGATCTGGTATCAGGGCGAGTCGAACCATTACGAGGGCATGCTCTATCGCGACAAGACCCAGGCCCTGGTCGAGGGGTGGCGCAAGCTGTGGGGGCAGGGCGATTTCCCCTATTATTACGTGCAGATCGCCCCCTTCATGTATGGCAATGAAACGCCGTCGGTGTTGCCGGTCTTCTGGGAAGCCCAGGCCGCCATTCAAAGCATTCCGCATACCGGCATGGTGGTCATCAACGATATCGGCAATCTTACCGACATCCACCCGCGCAATAAGCAGGATGTGGGCGACCGCCTGGCCCGGCTGGCTTTGGTCAATGATTACGGCCGCAAGGACGTGGTTTGCAGCGGTCCGACCTTCAAGTCTCTGGCGACCGAAGGCGACAAGCTGCGGGTGACCTTCGAGAATACGGCCGGAGGGTTGGTTTCGCGCGATGGCCAGCCGCTCTCGTGGTTCGAGATCATCGGTCCGGACTCCGACTTTACCAAGGCCGAGGCGACGATCGACGGCGATAGCGTGGTCCTTTCGGCCCAGGGCGTCAAAGGGCCGGTGGCGGTGCGTTTTGCCTGGAGCAAACAGGCCGTACCGAATCTGATGAACAAAGCCGGCCTGCCGACCGGGGCTTTTCGCGCCGGGCAGGTGCCGGTGCGCGACTTCCTGGCCCTGCGCGTGCCGGAGGCCGGGGATTACAAGCTGGTCTACGATCTGGATCTCGCCAAGCTGGGGGCGGATATCAAGTATGAGGCCGATAATTCCGGATCGATCGGGGCCTTTGACCGGGTCGCCTATTTCCTGGAGTTGCAAAAGGACGGCGGGGAGACGGAGTACGTCTTCGTGTCGATGGAGGCCTTCACCGATCAGGCCAAGCAGTTGGGCATTCCGACGGCCACCTCCGGGGTCAAGTTCCAGCAACCAGTCAAGAACATGAACGTAGCCTCAAACGTGGCGGGCATCCAGGCCGGCGTGGGGTTCGACGGCGGCAATATCGAGTTCTGGCCCCACAACTATGCCCCCTACAACAGCGCCAAAGTGCCGGGCGCGTCTGATGGGGTTTATGACTTTGGCGACCAGCCTAGCGATCCGGTCGACGGCTATGGGTGCATGCAGGTGCATAACGCCAAGGCCAAGCAGACGCTGCTGGCGATCAACAATTGGAAGGCCGGCGGCGGCGCTAACCTGGGCATCGGCAACAGTCAGGGGCAGACCCGGGATTGGACCTTCATCGGGAATGCGGATTCGTATTCGGTCAAGCGCCTGCGGGTGCTGGTCCACCCTAAGCCGTAGGGCGTAGGATTGCTTGAATGGCTGATCCCGTAGGGGCGGCGCTAGCGCCGCCCCTACGGTTTTTGGAGCAGCTCGCGATAAAGCGCGCTGACGCCGGCGACATGTGCGGAAAGGCGGTAGTTCTTGAGGATAGACTCGCGCCCGGCGCGGCCATGGGCTGCGGCAAGCTGGGGCGAGGCGAGATAGCGCTCGACTGCGGCGGCGAGGGCCGGAACTTCCCCGGCCGGGGTGAGAACCCCGCCCCCGTCGGCTAAAAGTTCGTGGGCTCCCGGGCTGTCGACGGCCACGATCGGGGTTTCGCTGGCCATGGCTTCCAGCAGGGACCGGCCGAACGGTTCGGCCGCGGCCGGATGGACCAAGGCCGCCGCGCTGGCCACCAGAGCCGGCATCTCGGCGGGCGGCACGGCTCCGGCCCAGGTCAGGGCGTGCTCCAGCCCCAAATCATTGGCCAATCGGCGGAGGTGGTCCTGATAGGCCCGGTTTTCCGCGAATAAATCCGTGCCGGCGATCACCCCGCGCCAGGCGGCGTCGCGGGCGCGCAACCGGGCCAGGCACTCGATGAACAGGTCGTGGCTTTTCCAGGGCGTCAGGTGGGCGTTCATCAGCAGATACGGGTGCCCGTGCGCGGGGCAGGCCTTGGCCGGAGAGAAAACCTCCGCATCGACCCCGTTGGGCAGGTGGCGGATCGGAATGGAAAAGTAACGGCGGGCGTTCTCGGCTTGAGTCCGGGACGGGGCGATCAGGGCGGCCAGGCTGGAGCTCAGGGCGCGGGCGGCCAGCCAGGAGAGGCGGGCGTCGCGCAGGTGGGCGATCAGCGGTACGGCCCCTCCGGCCTGAAGTGCGGCCGTCAGGCTGTTGGCGTGGACCAGATCGGCGCCGAGTCGCCGGGCCAATTCATCGGTCTGGCGGCGGGTCTGGGAAAGCTGACCCCGCAAGCGCAACAAGGCGGGCGGCCAACTCGTGCGCCGAAGCCGCCGCAAGGGCAGCTCGAAAACCGGCACCTCCTGGCGCGCGGCCCGGTCGGCCAGAGCACCTCCGGCCGGACAGGCCAGGATCGGCCGATAGGCCTGGCGGTCGAGTCCGCCCAGCAGTCCGAGGAGGCTCTCTTCGGCCCCGCCCACCTCGGCGCTGGCGCAGAGATAGAGGATTGTGATCATCCATTGCATCCCGCGCAGTCTGAATTCATGGATTATGACAGGTTTCGCCAGCGGGGAAAACTGTTTTCCGCGGCGGTGTATGAAAGGCGCCGGCGGCTTTTCGCTTGACGTTAGGCCGGCCACTCCGCCACAATATCCCGCGTCGCGTAAGCTAACCCAACGGAACATACGCATGTTGCCATCCAAGCGCCAAATCCCATTATTTTGGCAGTGGTTGCTACTGGCTTTGCGGACCATGTTGCCGCCACTGTTAACGGTGGCCATGTTTGTTTTTACGGCCTTTTACGTGTTTTATCCGGCGCTGGAAAATAGCTTCATGTCCTTGAAGCGCGAAACCATCCAGAGATTGGTCGAGACGATTTGCAGCAGTCTAGCCTCGCGACAAAAGGACATCATAAGCGGGCGCGATTCGCTCGAGCAGGTCAAGGATCGGACCTTGCGGCGTTTTCGCGACCTACGCTACGGTCCGGACGGGCAGGATTATTTTTGGGTGATCGACATGAACGGGCGGATGCTAGTTCATCCCTACCGGCCGGATCTGGAAAACAGCCTGGTTCTCGATGTGCCCGATGCGACCGGGCACATGATGTTCCACGATATGCTGGCCGCGGCGCGCAACCCGGGCGAGGGCTTCATAAAATACCAATGGCAATGGTACGATGATGCCAAACGGATCGAACCGAAATTGTCATTTGTCAAACGGTACGAGGCTTGGGATTGGGTGGTGGGAACCGGGGCTTATCTCAATGATCTAGAGGCCCAGCTGGCCAAACTGCGACAGCGGTTTACATTCAGCACCCTCACGATTCTGCTGCTAATCGGTCTACTTTGCGCCTTTATCGCCTGGCGGGGCGTAATGGCCGAACGGCGGCAGAGCGAAACCGAGGCCGCGCTACGCGAGCAATACGAGAATCAGCGAAGGACCGAGCAGCGGCTCTCGGAGGTCTTGAATCACGCCCCGGTCGTGCTACAGACCGTTTCGGCTTCCGGCCACTGCCTTTATACCAGTGCCAACATCGGGCGTATCTTCGGCGTCTCCTCCGACCGACTATTGGTTGGCGGCGACAGCTGGCGCAGCTATATCCACGCCGATGACGCCGCGGCCGTTGGCCGGGCGCTGGGGGAGGTGCTGGCCGACGGCCGCGAACAGACTATCGAGTTCCGCGTCCTTAACGCGACGACGAGCGAATATTACTGGGCCCGGACCCATCTGGCCGCCGGGTTCGATCTGCCCACCGAGCAGCCGGTGGTCAACATCGTCGCGACCAACATCACCGCCGAAAAACAGGCCCGCGCGCAAGCGGAGCTGTTGCAGGAGCAGCTGATCCAAGCCGAGAAGATGCGGGTGATCGGAGAACTGGCCGGGGGCATTGCCCACGATTTCAACAATCTGCTGGCCGGGATCATGGGCTGCGCGGAGCTGATGGAACTGCGGGGGCAGGTTCCCGTCGAGGACCGGCGCAACGTCCGGACCATTATCGAAACCGCCGGTCAAGCGGCAGAGCTGGTGCGGCAGATCAAACTCTTCGCCCACAAGGGACAACTCAAACGGGTCAAGGTCAACGTGCACGAAACCATCGGGCGGGTCACCGAGATCCTGCGGCACACGCTGGACCGGCGGATCACGGTCGTCGAGAGCCTGCTGGCCACCGAATTCACAGTGCGCGGCGATCAGGCCCAGTTGCAGAACGCCATCCTCAACCTGGCCGTTAACGCCCGCGACGCCATGCCCGGCGGGGGGGAACTGACCCTGACCACCGGTTCGCGTTCGTACACGACTGCGGAAATGCGTGAGATCGGCGCCATCCTGCCCGCCGGCCAGTATCTGCGCCTGGATGTACGCGATACCGGCATCGGCATCAACCCCGAAAACCAGCCGCGGATTTTTGATCCCTTCTTCACTACCAAAGATGCCGGGCACGGCACTGGCCTGGGGCTGGCCAACGTTTTCGCCTGCATGCAGGCCCACGGCGGGCATGTGGGGTTTGAAAGCGTTCCGGGGCAGGGTACGACATTCTCGCTTTTCCTGCCGTTTTTGAGCGCCGACCCGGCCACGTCCGAGGCGGTCGTGACGCAATTGCGCCGCGGCACGGGGCGGCTGTTGGTGGTGGATGACGAAGATCTGATCCGGCGCAATCTGGTCGAACTGCTGGGTGGGCTGGGCTATGAGGTAAAGGATTTTGCGAACGGTCACGCGGCCCTGGCCTACCTACGCGGTCAGATGCCGGCGGTGGATCTGGCGATCATCGACATGATCATGCCCGACATGTCCGGGGCGGAGCTGTTCGGCGAATTGCGGCAATTGATGCCCTCATTGCCGATCATTATCGCCACCGGTTACGCCAACGAGCGGGAGCTGAGCGAACTGCTGCGCGCCGGC
>CAYMGG010000185.1:0-11814 GCA_964389915.1 uncultured Planctomycetaceae bacterium | reverse complement strand
GTGTCCCCTGACCTCTATGGCCGTCACGTCGGAGAGACCGGGCACCGGCGCGGGTGTGGAGCGGTTGGTGGTCGTGCCTTCGCCCAGTTGGCCGTATTTATTATAGCCCCACGCCTTGACCGTGCCATTTGTCAACAATGCCAGCGAAAACCACTGCCCGGCCGCAATGGCGGTCACACCTGACAGATTGAGAACCGTCACCGGCGTGGAGCGGTTGGTGGTCGTGCCGTCGCCCAGTTGGCCGTATTCATTATAGCCCCAGGCTTTGACCGTGCCGTCAGTCAGCAAAGCCAGCGAAAAATCTTCCCCCGCCGCAATGGCCGTCACGCCAGACAGGCCGGAAACCGTCACTGGCGTGGAGCGGTCATCGGTCGTGCCGTCACCAAGTTGGCCATATGTGTTGCTGCCACAAGCCTTGACCGTGCCGTCGGCCAGCAAAGCCAAAGAAAATAGACGGCTGACCGCGATTGCCGTTACGCTCGTCGGATCGCTGACCGAAAACGGAATCGAGTGGGCGTCGTTTCTCCACCATCCCCCTCCCACATTGGAGTATACACAGCCCCAGGCTTTGATCGAACCGCTGGCGGCGGCCTGAAGCTGGGAACTGCGAAGAAATCCGCCCAGCATGCCAAGCAGCACTATCTGAAGCAACCAAACCCTGCCCCGCCGGCAATACATGTTCATGCTGAGATATATATTCATATTTTTCATCTTGTTTTCTCCCCACCCATGCGATCATCTATATCTGGATTGGACGAATCATTTAACCGACGAAAAGAATGTGCAAATTAATGCCTGGCCGAAAAACCGGCGATTCAGGCGCTTCTCAATAAGCCCTGATCCCGTATTGGTTACAGAGAGTCGAAAACTCCCCGCCGTGGGTGAAGCCGTCCAGGACCGCCTGCTGACTAGTTCCGGAGTTGAGTTGCGTCTGCCAACCATTTTTGCCGGCCGCGTCGGCCGCGCGGTTGAAGAACGCCTGATACAACACGTCCAGCCAAGTTGAATTGTCCAGGTGGCGACCGGTGAACTCGGCGCTGAAAATGAAGCCGCTGCCGACGTTGGCGCCGGTAGACGCGCCGCTTTTCAGGTTGTTCACCCAGGAATTCAGGCCGGCCGTATCCGGATCGCGGCCCAGGCACAGCTGGTAAAAGCGCGTGACGAACTGCTCGACCGGGTCGCTGCCATAACCGGCGTAGGGGGTGATGCTGTAGCCGGCGCAGAGAGTGACGAATTCCGTGCCATGGGTGAAGCCGTTTAAAACCGCCGCCTTGCTCGTTCCGCCGTCGAGTTGAGCCAGCCAGCCGCTTTTGCCGGCCGCGTCGGCCGCGCGATTGAAGAAAGCCTGGTAAAGCACATCCAGCCAGGCGGAATTGTCCAAGTTGTGGGCCTGGAACTCAGCGCTGAAGATGAAGCCGTTGCCCGCGTCCGCTCCGGTGTCCGCACCGCTTTTGAGATTGCCGACCCAGCCGTTCAGGCCGGCGCTGTCCGGAGTCCGTCCCAGGCACAGCTGATAGAAGCGGGTGATGAATTGGGCCACCGGATCGGCGGCTGGATCGAAGATCGTTAAGGTGATCGCGGCGACCGCGCTGGTAGTCTGGCCGTCGCCGGCCGTGAAGGTGAAGGAATCCACTCCCGCATAGCCGGCGGCCGCAGTGTAGGTCAGGTTGGGGGCGGTCCCGCTCAGCGCGCCGTGCATGGGCGAGCTGGCGATCGTGTAGGTAAGCGCGTCGCCGTCCGCGTCGCTGCCGGAGAGAGTAACGGCGACGCTGGTATCGGTGGCCACACTGACGGTTTGAGTGGCGGCCGTGGGCGCGCGGTTGTAGCTGGCGGTCAGGGTGAAGTTCCCGGTCGCGAGGGCCTTGACCAAAACATAGTAGCGCCCGGCAGACGGGGAAGCGAAAATCACGGTTTCGTTGCCGCTGTAAGTCTGGCCCTGCTGGTGGGAGTCGGAACCGGAGACCGTGGTTGGATAGGTTCCGGTGGTCGGCAGGTTGACACCCAGGTCGAGAAGGTTGGCGCTGGTTCCGGAAGTGGCGAAAGTCACCGCGGCACAGCCGGCGGGCACGTCAAAATAGTAAAACGGGGTCCCGGTGGCGGTGCTGCCGGCGGTCGCCACACGGTTGGCCAGGGCCGTGCCGTCCAGGCTGATGGTGAGCGGGAGAGTGTCGGTGGCAGAGTGTTGGCCGTCGGAGACGGCGATCTGGATCACGTAATCGCCGGTAGCGGTGAAAGTGGCTGTGGAGGTGCTGCTGGCGTCGGTGCCGTTGGGCGAAAAAACGACGGCGGCGGGCCCCGAAAGCGCCGACCAGGTATAGGTGAGCGAGTCGCCGTCTGCGTCGCTGGCCGTCACGCTCAAGGTCGCGGTCAGTCCCGAGATTCCGGCGGTGGGGCCGGACTGAATGAGCGGGGCGACGTTGTCTGTATTGGCGGGCACGAAATCGACCTTGATGTTAAGGCTGCCGACCGTGGCGGTGTGGGTTAGGCTGGCGCTCAGGCCGCCGCCGGAGGCGGTGACCGAATAGGTTCCGGCCGGTACTTGCAGCGAATAGCCGCCGGAATACCAGCCCGTGGTCGTATAGACTTGCTGGGTACTTTGGTTGACGGCGGAGATGGTCGGGTAGTTTACGCCTTCGCCGGGCGTGTAGAAGTTGTTGCGGTCTAGGTCGGTGTAGACCACGCCGGTCAAGAAGGGGTTGCCGCTCTGGACACCGTAATCTTCGGTCTCCATCAGGATGAAGTAATTGGTGACGCCGACGGTGTAGACTCCTTCGCACAGGCTGACGCCCATTTCGCGCCAATTTTCATTCATCAGATTCAACCGGTGGCCGCGCCCGGCCTCACTCGAGTCCACATAGAGATTCAAATGCAGTTGATCGGCTTGGGCGGCCAGATCGGCGGTGAGGCTGGGGATGCTGGTCTGGGCCAGGTTTTCGCCGCAACTCGTCCAGGCATAGCCGGCGGCGGTCATCCGGCCCTCGGGCGTGGAGCCGCCCGCGCCCGTATGTGAGAAGGTGTTGTTGTCAACCATCCATTGGCAATGTTCGTTGGCTGCGTAGATCAGGTTGGGGCTGAAGGCGAGCGGCTGCTTGGGGTCGGAGGAGATGGTCCCGGCTGACAGGCCTTCGTTCAGATCGCAAGCGTAGCGCACGGCTTCGGCATTGGGGTCAGCGCGGCCGCGGTTGATGAGCTCCAGCATGTATTGGTCGTAGATGCTCGGCTCGCGGGTTCCTTGGATCTGGCGAACGCCGGCGGAGACCGAGGCGGCTGATTGGATGACCATTTTCATCGGCGGGCCGACGCGCAGAATTTCGGCCGCTGGAGCGGTCATGGTCAAAAACCACCAGGCGCAACTTCCGGTCAGAGCCAGACGGGCAAGTACGTTGCATTGGTTCATGAATTCGCCTCCTTTGATTTTGTCCTCTGCAATGGCCACGTTTTCGGCGGTCAGGCTAATAAGCTCTGATGCCGTACTGGTTGCAGAGAGCCGAAAATTCCGCGCCATGAATGAAGCCCGCCACGACAATCTGCCGACTCGTTCCGGCAGAGAGTTGCTCCAGCCAGCCGTTCTTTCCCGCCGCATCGGCCGCGCGGCCGAAGACCGCCTGGTACAGCACGTCCAGGAAAGCGTCGCCCGCGAGGGAACGAGCCTGGAACTCGGCGCTGAAAACGAAGCCCGTCGCCACGTCCGCCCCGGTGCAGGTCTGGGACTGGAGATTTTGTTTCCAGGCCGCCAGGCCGGTCGTGTCCGGTTCGCGCTGCAGGCAGAGGCGGTAGAAGCGGGCCACGAAGGCCGAAACCTGATCCGACCCGCCCTGTCCGGAAGCGATGCCGTAGCGGGCGCAGAGTTCGCCGAATTCCCGAGCCTGGACGAATCCGTCCAGCACGGTCGTCCGGCTCGTTCCGGCGTAAAGCCGCGTCAGCCAATCGTTCTTGCCAGTCTCATCCGCCGCGCGTCCGAAAATCGCCTGATACAAGGCCTCCAGCCAGGCGGAATCATCCAGGTTCCGCGCCTGGAATTCGCGGCTGCAGATGAAGCCCGCCGCCGCGTTCGCGCCGGTGGCGGCGCCGGATTTGAGGTTGGCCACCCATTCACGCAGACCGGCCGCGTCCGGCTGGCGCTGCAGGCAGACCTGGTAGAACCGGGCGATGAATTGCGCCACATGGTCGTTCGGATCGATCGCGTCGGCGTCGGCGATGGTCACGGTGGTGCTGGCGGGAGAACCGAGCGTGTAGCCGGCACCGGTGGTCAGAGTGAGAACTACGGTCTCGTCGCCTTCGACCAACTGGTCGGCCAGGGGGGTGATGACTACGCAGATCGAAGCGCAGCCGGCCGGAATGGTCGGGTCGGTCGTGGCGGAAGCGCTGTAGTCGCCGCTGTCGGTGGTGCCGGAGAGACTGAAGTGCACGGTCAGAGCCGCGGCGGTCGAGCCGGTGCGAGAAATGGTGAATTCGCCCGTATCCGGCCCGGTTTCAGAAGCCAGGACGTCACCAGCCACGACCGTGACCGTGACCGCGGGCCGGTCAATGGCATCGGCAATGGTCAGCATGGCGCTGGCAGGCGAGCCGACCCTATAGTCGGAGCAGGCCTGAAGTGATAAAATTGCAATCTCGCTGCCTTCGCTCAAATCGTCGAAGATCGGCGTGAGCGTCACGCTGGCCGTGGAACTGCCGGCGGGAATGGTCACCGCCGTCGAGGCGGAGGCAATGTAATCGCCGCTGCCCGCCGTGCCAGACAAGGCGAAATTAACCGTCAGCGCCAAGGCGGTCGAGCCGGTGCGGGCGACGGTGAAGGACCCCGCGTCCGAGCCGGTTTCGGCAGCCAGAGCATCGTTTGCCGTCACCGTAACTTCCGGAAGGTCGCGGAACAGCGCTAGCGAGAATTGCCCCCCGCCCGCGATGGCATATGCCCCTTTCAACCCGGCGACGAGGACCGGCTTAACCCTGTTGGTTGTCGTGCCGTCACCCAGTTGGCCGCACCCGTTTGTTCCCCAAGTCTTGACCGTGCCGTCCGCCAGCAAGGCCAGGTTATGGAAAACCCCTGCTTGGACCGCCACAACGTTGGATAGTTCCGTGATCGCCAATGGGGTATGGCTCGTATAACCATGCGCGCCATCGATCCAGAAATGGCAATATCCCCAGACGCGGACCGTACCGTCAGTCAACAAAACCATCGAAGTGTATAGGCCGGCCGCAATGGCGGTCGCGCCGGACAGCCCGGAAACCGCGACTGGCGTGAGTCGGGCTTGGGTCGTGTCGTCTCCTAATTGCCCGCTACTATTGTACCCCCAGGATTTGACCGTGCCGTCCGCCAGCAAGGCCAATGAATGCCTGCTTCCCGCCGCAACGGCCGTCGCGCCGGACAGGCCGGGGACCAAGACGGGTGAGTCCCGGTTTTCGGTGGTGCTGTCGCCCAATTGGCCAAAGTAATTGTCTCCCCAGGCCTTGACCGTACCGTCGGCTAGCACGGCCAATGAAAAACCGTCACCTACCGCGATGGCCGTCACTCCGGCGAGTCCGGGTATCAAGGTCGGCACAAGCCGGTCTTGCCTAGTGCCGTCACCCAGTTGTCCGTTGTTGTTTTTGCCCCAGGCCTTGACCGTGCCGTCGGCCAGCAAAGCCAGCGAATGGATTGAGTCGGCTGCCCGGCTGGTGGCGGTGGCCGTGACGCCGGAGAGCCCGGGAATCAATACCGGTGTCGGCCGGTTGGTCCCCGTGCCGTCGCCCAGTTGTCCGTGGCTATTGTCTCCCCAGGCCTTGACCGTGCCGTCAGCCAACAAAACCAAAGAATGGTTATAGCCAGACGCAATCGCCGTCACGTTAAACAGGTGTGGGACAACTTGGGGCGTAAGCTGATTCGCGATTTTTTCATCTCCCAGTTGGCAGTGGTCGTCACTCCCCCAAGCCGCCACCAAACCGTGTGAAGCGCAGAGGACGACCGTAGCGCTGGCAGGCGAACCTAACGAATAGCCCGACCCTGGAGCCAAGGTCAGAGTCACATTTTTGCCGCCTTCCACAGCCGCGCCAGCCAGCGGCGTGATTGTAACCGTGGCCGAATGGAGGTTGCAGGGAATGGTAACGGAAGAAGTGGCTGAGGCCAGGTAATCTCCGTTGCCGGCCGTGCCGCCCAGGATGAAATTGACGGTCAGATCGTCCTGCGGCAGGCCGAGGCCTGACCGAGCTATGATGAAAGTTCCGGAGTACAACCCGACGGCGGAAGCGTTGGCGTCCTGGGCCGTAACCGTAATTGGTGAAGGCCCGAAGTCCACGCCCCAGAGATTTCCGCAAGCGTTGACCCGCCAATCACTGCTCGATAGTCCGGTTTTGGCGCGGAGGGATTGAAAGACCGTCCCGTCGTTGCGCACCGCGGTCAACCGCAGTTCAAGGTTGGAGGGCACACAGTCAAAGGCGTAAACCCCGTTTGCTGCGGAAACAGTTGACGCCGCGTAAGCATCGCCCTGAGCCAGAATCTTCATGCCCCCCACCGGTCGGCCGGTTTCGTCCAGCACCCGGCCGCTGACAATCTCTCCCTCACCCGCCGGGCGAATGTTATAGCCGATGTCGGTGACGCCGGTGAAGCGGTAGACACCGGGATCGATCGCCTCGGTGGTCAGATTGTACCAAGCGTTTTCATATCCTCCCCACCCCAGATTGATATGCGTATAGAGCGCACCTTGATAGCCATACCCGTCTGCCACCACGCCGTGTCCGCTTAAAAAACCGTTGACCGCCAGATAAACAGGCAGATGCGCATCCAGATTGGAATAGATGGCCTGAAAAACCTTGTCGTTATACTGCCCGCCGCCAACTGAAAGCCCGTTGGCCGAAGCATAGAAGAAGCGGTTTTTCAATTTATCTGGAAACAGTTTCGTACCGCTCCCGTCTGGCGCATAGAAAGTGCCAAAAGACAAGCCGATATCAAAGCACAAGGCGCTGATGGCCTGGCAACTGGCTTCCGATATGCTTGCGTCCGGCTCAAGATCCATCAGATCCCAGCGGTATGGTCCGCCGGCGCCGTCGCCCCCGCGCGTGGAAAGCACGGTCGGCGTGTAATCTACATATACAGTCGAGGCATTTAGGCCCACGCCGCGGGTCGGATACTGCCAGTACCGCATGATCTGGGCGGTGGCCACGTTGACGCATCCACAGGGGTAATGATTGGGCGTATAATATTCATAGACATAGACCCAGTCTGTGTCGATTTTGACTTTCGTACATTGGCTCCATTTCGACTTGAGCAAGGGGGCGCAGCGCAGATCGTCGATTTCTGTCAGGCTTTGCGTGGGCCGCGCCGTGGCAGCTGACTGCCCGAGCGAGAGCAGCTTTTGCCAATGTTGGCCGGCCGGGCTCCGTCCCTGGATCTGGCGCGTGCAGGGGGCATTCCGCAGGGACGTATCCGATTCCAGCTCCGCCCGCCGGGCGGGTAGGTCGGCCTGCAAAATATCATGCAGCGGATTGTCCATCTGGGGCAAAAAGCTGCCCTTATCGCTAAACGCCACCACCGGTATTACCCGGTCGTCGCCGGCCAGAATCACGTAGCCGCCGTCCGTCAGGTTGGCAACATGGTACAGGGTTCGGCCGACCGCATCATTCACGGTCTGCCACTCGGCCGCGTCGGCCGTTTTCCGGACGAATCTTTCCCCCAGCCGGATCTGGCCTTCGTTCAGCCAGCCCTGCAAGGCCTGTTTCGCGGTGGCCAAATCCACTTCCGCGCCGCCGGCCAAATTCGTCGCCAGCCAAACCACGAACGCCAAGCCGCATCCCCACCGCTTGCCCCACTCCTCGCCCCGGCGGATTCCCATTTTCATTCCTCCCGATTCAGCCGCGCTTGTCTTGGCCGAAGATAAATCCACGTCTGTTGCGATGGAGCCAAACTGAACGTCAGAGATGCCACAATCAGGAGGTTGATCATAAGATGGCAAACACGCAAAAAGTGGGTTCACGATTTTGCCACAATGGCCTCTACAAGCAAGCGATGGACCATTCGCTTCCCTCAAGCCTGTAAATATGCCAACCAATTGACTTATATTGGTTTGCAGCGCACCGGGTGGACTGCAGGCAAAAAACGCCCATGCCTTTAATAGCTCAGTTATGTTGCAATCATAAACAAAATGTTCACTTTTTGAGCCACAGCCCGGCTTTAGGCCCTAAACTAACACTCGCTTACCGTAAAACCATGCGGAGGGCAAAATAGGGGGTATTTTGAAAGCAAAAAAGAAACGTCAAGCGGCAACGGCGTTGCGCCACAGGGAGGTTTGTGGACGATTACGCCAAACTGTAAAAAACCTAATGCCCCTGTTTTAAAACTTCCCAGCCGCCTCCGATTACTCGCCGCTGTTCTTCCCACAACAGCGGCAGTGGCCCGCGCAGGTCTTTTAGGGACAGCCCTTCGGGTTCCTTACCATCCAGGATCGTCTCGACGATATCCGGAGCCAGGAGGGCCAAGCGGATGGTACGACCCACGAAGGCAGCATCCAGCCCGAGGCGTTGAGCGAGATCGTTGGCGGAGTTCACGTCACCGTCGTCGAGCATCTTCTGCCACCGAAAAGCCCGGGCCAGGGCAAGCTGCAGTGCCGTCGGCGGCTTTTCCGGCTGCGTGCCGGGTGGGAGGATGATTTCTTTGCGACCGCCGCGGCGCTTGAATTTCATGGGAATGTGGATTTCGATGATTTTACCGCCATCCACCAGTCGGGCATTTTCAAACATTTTCCAGCTCCTCAGGTTCTGGGTTCTTCAATTCCGTAAACAACGAATTTATGCCACAGTTCTGCAGGCGCAGATCGATTCCGTCCGGGTTGACCGTAATCTTGTCGATCAGAAGCCGGCAGATACGGGCCTGTTCGGCCGGGAAGAGGTGCTCCCACACCGCATCGACATCGTTCAGGGCTTGGGCGAATTTTTTCTGGTCGGGTAGATCGATTGATTCTATCGGTGCGCCTGTGGGATCGCCTGTTTCCGATGATTGGTTGGCCTGGCTTTGTGCGCGTTCCTCAGCCAGCGCCTGATGGGCCAAGGCCAGGGTTTCAGGCGCGCGCAGGAGTCCCCGGATCTGCCGAACTGCCGCAGCTTCGATCTCGCCCGCCGGGATGCTGCGCACCGGGCAGGAATCGTAACCGTTTTTGCTGGCGGCGATGCAGTGGTAATAATGGTAGGTCCGGCCATTCTTGCGGGTGTAGGTAATGCCCAGCGCGCCGCCGCAATGGCCACACCGGAGAAGTCCCTTCAGCAGGGCCGGAGTACGGCTGCGTGCGGTATTGCCGCGGATACGGCTATGTTCCTGGAAAACAGCCTGAGTTCGTTCCCAAGTCTTCACATCGATGATGGCTTCATGTTCGCCTTTGTGGACCTGTTTGTAATGGGTAATCTCGCCGACGTATTTGCGATTGGTAAGCAGGTTGTAAATCGTGGTCTTGTTCCAAGGAACTCCGGCGCGTCGTTTACCTTTTCTGGTAGTCCAGGTTTTGGAGGTAATGCCGCGTCCATTCAGTTCTTTGGCTAAGTTGAGGGGACTGCGCAATACCAAAAACCGGCGAAAGATATCGCGTACGATCTTCGCTTCACGCGGATTCACGATCAATTTGGAATCTTTAATGTCATAACCCAGAATCGGTGTGCCACCGGTATGCTTGCCCTTGCGCTTGGCGGCAGCGATTTTATCACGGATGCGCTCGCTGATGATTTCTCTTTCAAATTGAGCAAAAGAAAATAGAATATTCAAGGTGAGCCTGCCCATCGGAGTTGCACTATTGAATTGTTGCGTAACACTGACGAATGAGACATTGTGCTTTTCGAATATTCCCATCAAAGTGGCGAAATCCAGAAGCGAACGGGAAAGCCGGTCCACTTTATACACGATTACGGCGTCTATTCGCCCCCTTTCGATGTCCTTTAGCAATTTCGCCAAGGCTGGACGCTCCATATTCCCGCCGGTGAAACCACCGTCATCGTAATGTTCGGGCAACAGACGCCAGCCTTCATGTTTCTGGCTGCTGATGTAGTTTTCCGCGGCTTCGCGCTGAGCGTCCAGGGAGTTGAATTCTTGCGACAACCCTTCTTCGCTTGATTTTCTTGTGTAAATGGCGCAGCGGACAATTTTGGGCTTTTCACCAATAATATTCATCAATTATCCCTCGCAGTAGATCTCAAACCCGAGACGGCGAGTTCGCCGGCTTTACCATTCTCATCTTTCTGGCGAAGACCGAAAAAGTCCGGACCATTCCACTTGGTGCCGGTGATTTCCGTGGCGATGGCCGTCAACGACCGGTAACGTTTGCCGGCATATTCAAAGCCCTTTTCCAGCGCAGTTACTTCGATTCGCTTGCCTTGCCACTCGCGGATAAGCTTGGTGCCGGGAATGGCTATGCTGGTGTCGCGCCCCGCGGATTTGTTGTTTACGCCTATGAACGAATCCACCTCTGCCATCTTGTCCAGCTTGTCCCGCGCTTCACGGGACAGCCCGCCGAAGGCCAGTTCCTGGATACGGTAGGCCAGCCGCGCTAGCAGTTGCTTACGATTGGAACTGTTTGGTGGCGGTCCAGCGTATAGAGCTTCCCATTTCTTTCGCAATTCCTCGAACGACATGCGGTTCAATTCCGCGACTTGCGCCACCAATGTCCGAGCCATGATGTCTCTCCCGCTTAATTGAGAAAGGTTCGTTCCGGACCATTCGGCAAGCGCTTTAGCCTTGCGAACCGTTCTCTATCACGGACACTGAGCCCTGCTTTTGGCCCGCCAGCCAGTGGTTTTTTACTGCATTTGGCCATTTTATCGCGCCATAGCCGGATAGCGCCAAGGGCCAAAATCCGACCGACTTCTTCTAATCTTTCCGTGTCGGTCAGATCAAAATCACGCATGATTTACTCCCGTTTTTTGCTCAGATTTCAGCCGGAATATTATTGAAGTGGCAAGCGGGATCATTATGATGCTGACTTGTTGACAAATTGGCCCATCCGCAGGACACAAACATTTCGATACTGGCGAACCCGCCAAAATCTCTTGTCGATTGGAATCGGAGAAAAACATGGCTCGGAAGAAAATGGGACGGAAGAAGGTAGCTCGGAAAGCTGCAGGACTGAATCTAGCTCAATTGTCCGTCAGTCAACTCAAGCAAGCGCTGGCAACCAAGGAAAAACGGTCCAGTGGCAAGTTGGCGAAGCTGGAAGCCAAGCGCGGCAAGATCCAGGCTCAGCTCGACAAGGTTCTCCAGGCCATTGCCGATCTGGGTGGCGAAGTGAAACCCGCGACCGGCAAGAAGCGTGGACGCCCGACCAAGGTCGGCAAGGCCAAGAGACTTGGCCGGCCCGCCAAAGTCGCGGCGAAAAAGGTTTCCGCCCCGAAACCGCGCAAAGCCAAGAAGGCCAAAAAGCAGACCGGCGTGGCCGAAGCCGTTGTAGCCATCCTGGCGGAAGGTGGCGCCAAGCCGGTCAAGGACATCGACCAGGGCCTGCGCGACCGTGGCATCGTGGTCAACGCCCTGGGCACCTATCTGTCCAAGCTGGTATCCGGCAGCAAGATTGCCCGGGCCGGCCGGGGGCAGTACGCCGCGGTGTGAATTCCGTCCCTGCCAGCTATCAATGGGGAAGGTCGATGTATTCGGCCTTCCCCATTTTTATGGACTGGCCTCTCCCTCCAACCGCTACCCCTGCCTGACGGGTGAAAAGCGAATGGATCGCAATCATTACGCGGCCGTCCCAATGACCAGCGCAAGTTCCTTGAAGGGCTGCAGACTGACTGAGCACCATTTGTTGGCATAGGAGGTGTCGTAATACATCCAAGGGGAGTCAATCCCCCAATTGGCGGACTTGGTCAGACAGG
>CAYMGG010000184.1:0-11949 GCA_964389915.1 uncultured Planctomycetaceae bacterium | reverse complement strand
CGTCAAGGAGCACGGCGTGACGGTCCTGCCCGACTACTGGGTGGTCTTCGACCGCTTCGCCCCGCGCGACGACACCCACGCCCGTCTGCTCTCGGCCAAGTATCAATTCGGGCCGGGCCTGGAAGTCCGCCAGGCGGGCCAGGCGGCCGTGGCCATCGCCCCCGGCGGCCCCTCGCTGCGGGTCATCCCGGCCGACCAGAGCACGCAGACGGAAATCGTCACCGGCGAAGGCCGGCAGGGCGGCGGCCAGCTCTTCAGTCCGGCCGGCGGGACCGTGCCCACCCCGGCGGCCCTACTGCAGACTCGGGTCTCGGGCCCGACCGACCTGGCCACCGTGCTCCAGCCGGTTTCGAACCCGGCGGCGATGCCGATCAAGGTGCTGCGCGGCCACGACCTGACCCGGCGCAAGCCCGCCCTGCTGACCATCTCCTTCGGCCCCGAGCGCCACGACATCATCGTCTGGGGCCAGCCGGAGGGCAAAGTCCTCTCGACCCAGCTGGACCTGCAATTCGCGGGCGAACTGGCCCTCTTCCGGGTCGACGCCGGCAAGCTGGCCGCGGTCGCCTTCGTCAATTTGCGTTCGCTCATCTGCCACGACTACGACGGCACGCCCTGGAAGATCGTCTGCCTCCGTCCGGTCAGCTTCACCATGGTCCGCAACCTGGCCGGCCGCTGGCAGCTGACCGTGGACCTCGACCACCCCGGCACCGTAACCTTCGCGGAGTTCCAGTTGGGCCTGACCGGCAAGGTCTCCAACCTGCGGGCCAACCCGGGCCAGCCCCGCTGGGTCGATTGAACTCCGCTTTTCAAAGCGCCAAAACCAGGCGGGGACGAGCCGAGCTCGTCCCCGCTTCATTTGCCTGAACCGAATACTAGGCGAGTCAAAGGAACTGCTTGCGGGGGAACTTTTTTGCAAAAAAGTTCCCCCGCTCCCCCTCAAAAAACTCTCGTCGACTTTGCGCTCATATCGCTTCCATTTACTGAAGACTCAATCGGCTCAAACTCCGCCCCCCGGGAACTCATCTCGTAGATAGTTTGAAAAGGCAAAGCCGGATGAGAGTTTTTGGGCGGGGACCGGGGAACCTTTTTTGCAAAAAGGTTCCCCGGAATGGGTCTTGGCCAAATTCTGTCAAAGCTAGAAAGTTTCGCCAGCCGTCGCCCGTTCGAACCGGCGGAAGACCAGGTCGCTGTCCGCATAGCCGTTAAAATTGTTGCCCGAAGGGTTGACGCCGCCATGATTATCCTCACCGTCCGGCCCGACGCTATAGATTAAGTAGCCGCTGAAGTCCGGGCCTTCGGCCGCCTCGCCCCCGGTCTTACGGACATATTGCAGCTCCCCGGCAGGGCGGAAATAATCGCGCGGAATCTCGGCCAGATAAGCGGGCTTCAGCTGCGCCAACGTCTCGGGGAAGCGCTTCCGGTCGATCCGGAATTTCTCCACCGCCAGGCTCACCCGCGCGGCGGCCAGGATTTCGTAATTTTTCAAAAAGCTGTTGTAGGCCCGCGACAAATCCGGACAGATTAGCTCAAGCATGAAACAATCAGCCGTTGCCAGTCCGCCCCGCTCGAATCGCGCCTGCAATTGCTCGTGCTCCGCTTGAATCGCGGTCCGGGCTTCGCTTGGCGGCAGTTTGAGCGCGTCGATCATCCGGTTCATAAATCTTAAATAATCCGGAAATTGTCTTTCGACCAAGCCGGCATAAGTGATCGGCAGCCAACGGGCTAGGAAGGGCAGATCCTGCGCCCCGGCACGGTCGCCCCGATTCAGCACCTGAATGAAGACCGAGATGCCGAAGGCCCGTTCCCCCACAAAGCATCGCCGGGCCTGTTCGGCAAAGTCCGGTTTCTGCCGCCCGAGCGTCTGGCCCAGAGCCGCGAGCTCCGCCGGCTTTAGCCCGCCGCGCGACAGCACCCGCTCCAGACTCTGGGCCCCCAGGGCGTTCACGGCGAACCGTACCAATTGGGAGATCAGAACCGGCTCCGCCTCCAGACTCTCGCCCAAGCGAAAGATTTGATCCACGGTTTCGACCGCCTGAGTGCTCTGGCCTTGCTGCACCTCGACCGCACACTTAAGTGCGAGCACCCGGGCCAGCTGGCGCAGCTTCGTCAGATGATCGAGGCGCATGGCCATGCCTTGGGCGAAATCGACCGGATAATGGCACTGGTCGAATTCCGCCGCCTTGGCCAGCAGGGGGAAGACCTCGGCTTTCGTGGCCAGATAGGTTTGGACCGCGGCCAGCTGCTCCGGCGGCAACGGGCGTCCCGGGTCCGGCAGCCGCTCCTCGCCGACCAGCGGCAGCCGGGCGAGCTGCGCCTTCACTTCGGGACTCGCCTGGCCGTCCTCGGCCAATTCCGCCGCCGCCAGATAGTACTTGGCCGCATTGCCCGGGATCTCGCCGTACTGCTTTTGCAGTTGGGCCAGGGTGTACGGTTCACCGCGTTGCTTGAGTTCCTCAAATCCCTGCACCCACTTGCGGCTGCCCTGGAAATTGCTCAGGGCGATGGCAAGAATCAGCAGAATCGTGGTCAAACCCATCGCCACTCCTCCCCATTTTAAAATTCGGAAAAAAACCGTCCATCCGCCGGGCCGCCGGGCGATCGCTTCCGGACCGGCCGCCTCCGTGACGGCGGTATTCTCGGCCGCCTCAAACCTGGTCATTCTCATCCTCCGCGATCACCAATCGCACCCGCTCCTGCCAGGTCTTAAGGTCCACCAGCGGGGCGCGCGCTCCCCCTCCGAACCCCCAGACCTGGACGCCAAATTCCCGGGTCAAATCCGCCCCCGCCGCCGTGGCCGGGGCAGTATCCGCCGCCAGGGCGTTTATTTCCGCCATCTGCCGATTCACGGCGCTTTCCGCCAGCCAATTGAGCAGCCCGGACAGGCAGATCAGCGCCGCGGCCGCCCACTTGACCAGCGCCGGCAGGCGAAAGATTTTCGCCGGGCGGGCCTGGGCCGGGCCGGCGAGAATCCGCTCCCGCAAACCGGCCCGCGGTTCGGGCAGGGCCGCCTGGTTCAGCATTTTTTCCAGTTCGTCAGTTGTCATGGCGTTCCGCCTCCAGCAATTGCCGCAATTTCTCCAGCCCGTAACGGTGGCGGCTGGCGGCCGTATCCGGCGAGACGCCGGTTAGTTCGGCGATCTCGGCAAAGGTGAAACCCTGGGTGCATTTCAACATCACCACCTCCCGCTGAGCTTCGGGCAACTGCCGCAAGGCCGCCTCCAGCCGGGAGAATTGTTCGCGTTGGATGGCGGTTTCCGGCGGCGCGGCCGGCTCGATCAGCGGCCGGTCCGAACTGGCCCGGGCCGTGGCCTGCCGTTGGCGTTCGCCGGCCAGCAGGCGCAAGGCTTCGTTGCGTGCCATGGCGTACAGATAGGCCCGGCGGTTTTCGACCTGCTCGAAGGCCGCGCTCTTTTCTGCCAGCCGCACGAACACGGTCTGCAGCACATCCTCGGCCAGCTCCTCGCGAAACAGCAGAGTCCGCAGATAGCCCAGCAGCTCGCGCGCGTGCACATCAAAGATGCTCGCTAGATCGATCATGCGCCGCTTTCTCCCGGCCCCAGTCAGTCGTTTCATAGTGTATGATCGCTCCCGCGGGCTGATTTGTCTTTTTTAAATGATTTTTTTGGGCTGGGCTTGACAAACGGCCGGCGACGGATTATTATTCAATCGGTTGACTTTTGGGTAAACGGAGAATAACATGGCGGCAAAACCTGTGCGGCTGGGACTGGCGGGGGTGGCTTTCGGGCCGTTCTACGCCTTCGGCGATGAAGAATATCAGACCCGGGCAAAATTTTTTGCCTCGCAAGTCAATCGGTTGACTTGCGAGGTCGAATGGGCTCCTCGCCCTTTCCGGACCGCGGCCGAAGCCGGGGAGTGCGCTGCCTTCCTGCGTTCCAAAGCGGTCGATGCGGTGGTGCTGGATGTCTGCACCTTTCCCGAAGGCAAGGCCTGGCAGGCGTTTGTCAGCCAGTTGCCCCTGCCGGTCATCCTCTGGTCCCGGCCGGAAGCCCGCAAGAACGGCCCGGTCGGACACAACAGCTTTTGCGGCGCGAATTTCATCATGGCCAACCTGCGTCGCGAAGGCCGCCGCTGCCGGGCCTGGTTCGGCGCGCCCGATTCACCGGAATTCCTGGCCCAGGTCCGGACCGCGCTCCAGACTCTGAATGCGGCCAAGGCCGTGCGCGGGGCGCGGATCGGCCTGGTCGGCGGCGGGATCGTGCCCAAGTTCAACGACCTCGACCTGTCCGAGACCGAACGCGCGCGTCTGGCCGAAGCTTGGGACATCCGCTTCGTCGGCCTGCCTCTGGACGAAGTCCTGACTAAAGCGCGGGCCATCGCGGCCTCCGCCGCCCGGGCCGAAGCCGAACGCCAGGCCGCCGCCTACCGCGCGATCCAGGTTCCGCCCGCCGCCCTGGAGCAGCAGGCCCGCCTGGTTCTGGCCCTGCGGGCCGAAGCGCAGCGGGACAACCTCTCGGCCCTGGCCATCCGCTGCTGGCCCGAATTCCAGAGCCAGGCCGATTTCTGGCCCTGCGGCACGGTCGGCTGGCTCTGCGAAGGCGGACTGCCGACCGCCTGCGAGGGCGACCCGGTCGGAGCGCTGGACATGCTGCTGGCCGGCCAGCTCTCGAAGCGTCCGTCCACGCTGCTGGACATCATCGATTTCGACGACGCGCGCGACACGCTCTCGGTCTGGCACTGCGGCCCCTCGGCCCCGGCCTGCGCGGCCGACCGCCAACTTAACCTGGTGGCGCATGCCGTGGACGGAGCCGACGCGGCCGGCCAGCCCCGGGCCGGCCATCCGGCCTGCCACGACCTGACCCTGCGGCCGGGGCCGGTCGCCCTCCTGCGGACGCTGGGCGCGCTGGACGACGAATTCCGCCTGGACGGCGAGATCCTGCCGGCCGACGGGGAGCAGATCACCGGTTCGTTCGGCAAGGCCGGGCGGCTGAGTCTCGACGGTCGGCCGATCGCGGTTGCCGAAGTGCGCCGCCGCATCCTGAACGAAGGCATTCCTCATCACTACACCCTCTTTTCTCGGGAGAATTGAAGATGAACTCGGTTCTGTCGCAACCCCGTAACGCCCTGACCTTCGGCGAACTGCGCCGCCGCATGACCGAGCAAGGCTGGTCGGCCACTCTCCTGGGCATCGGCCCGGTCTCGGAGTTGGTCGTCCGCGCCGCCTTCCAGGTCGCCCGCGAGGAGGGCGCTCCGCCCATGTTCATCGCCTCGCGCAACCAGGTCGACCTGGCCGAATTCGGCTCCGGCTACCTGCTGGGCGGATTGGATCAGGCCGGCTTCGTCCAACTGCTCAAGCGTCTGGCCGAGGCCGAGGGCTACGACGGCCCGCTCTTCATCTGCCGCGACCACGGCGGTCCCTGGCAGCGCAATCGCGAATTGGACGAGAAGCTGCCCGTGGCCGAAGCCATGGAAATCGCCCGCCGGAGTTTTCACGGTGACCTTTTGGCCGGGTTCAACTACCTGCACATCGATCCGACCAAGTGCCCGCATCCGCATCAGCCGGCCGACCTGATCGCCTGGACCGTTGAACTGCTGGAGTACTGCGAGCAGATCCGGCGGGCGGAGGGACTGGCCGAAATCGACTACGAGATCGGCACCGAGGATATCCAGGGCGGCGACACCTCGGACGACCACTTCACCGGCTTCGTGGCCCAGGTGACCGCCGAGATACGGCGGCGCGGATTGCCCCAGCCCCAGTGCGTGGTCGGGCAGACCGGCACCCTGACCAAGCTTAACCGCAACGAAGGCGGCTTTCACGCCGACACCGCCCGGCGGCTGGCGGCCCTGGCCCGCCGCCACGGGCTGGGCTTCAAGGAGCACAACACCGATTACATCGACGACCACTCGCTCAGCCTGCACCCCGACATCGGCATCACCGGGGCCAACGTCGCGCCCGAATTCGGCTATATCGAAACCGCGGCCCTGCTGGAGCTGGCGGCGTTCGAGGAAAAGGCCTTTCGCGTCGGCTGGCGCGCCGCCGGCGGCTCCAGTGATTTCGCCGCCCGGCTGGCCGCCGAAGTGCGGGCCCGCACCCCGTGGCGCAAGTGGCTGCCGGCTGCGCTCAAGCAGACGCCCGAAACGGCCCTCTTCGCCGATGCCAAAATGGCGCGGGTGATCGCCGAGGTCTGCGGCCATTACGCCTTCGACCAACCTGAAGTGGCCGAAGCCCGCCGCCGGCTGGAGGCCAACGTCGGCCAACTCTGGGGCACGTCGCGCGCGGCCGACCACGTGCTCAGCCGGGTCAAGGAATCGATCCGCCGTTATGTGCGCCTGTTCAACCTTTCGGGAGTAAATGCCCTAGGCGCGCTCTGAACTGACAGATGCGGGAGACCTGATAAATGTCAACCACAAAAACTGGCGTCGGACTTAGTTCGCGCGACCGGATGCGGCGGGCGCTGGATTGGCAAAGCGTGGACCGTCCGCCCCTGCAGATTCACCCTTCGCCCGCCGGCCTTTACGAGCACGGACCAAAACTCCTCGACCTGATGCGCGCCTGCGGCCACGATTTCGGGCCGCTGGACGACTTGGCCGTACTCGTGCCGCCGAAAGAAGATTTCGACGCCGACGGGCGTTATCATAAAATTGCCATCGACGACTGGGGCACGACCTGGGAATACCGCATCTTCGGCATTTGGGGCCACCGGCTCAAATATCCCATCGTCGATTGGCTCCAGGCCGAAACCTATGCCCCCCCACCCGGCCCGGAACGACTGACCGGCGCAGCCTTGGAAAACGCCCGCCAAGCCGCGCGGCGGCATCAACAGCGCTGGTATTTGCATGGCGGCTTCATCAGCCTGTTCGAAACCCTGCAGAATCTGGTCCCCTACGAGGAACTGCTCATCGGTCTGGCCGACGACGAGCCGGCCTTGCATCGGCTGGCGGACCAATTGGTCGAAAGATGCGCCGCCAGCGTGGCCAACGCCATTTCCTGCGGCGCAGACGCGATCGGCGTAGGCGACGATTTCGGCACGCAGCAGGGCCTGATCCTTTCGCCCGAAATCTGGCGTAGATTTTTCGCGCCTCGCTACCGGGAGTTGTTCGCGCCCGCCAAACGCGCCGGCCTGAAGGTGATCTTCCATTCTTGCGGGGCGATCGGCCAATTGCTGGAGGATCTTCGGGAAGTCGGAGTAGACGCCATCTGGCCGCAATTGCCGCTTTTCGACCACTGTGATTTGGCGCGCCGCTGTCGGGAACTAGGCCTAGCCGTACAACTCCACCCGGATCGGGGCGACCTCATGCAACGAGGCACGCCTGATCAGGTACGCGCCGAAGTCCTTCGGCTATGCGATATTTTCGACATCAGCGGGGGCGGATCCTGGCTGTACGTGGAAATCGACCCCGGCTTTGCGTGGGTCAACGTTGCCGCCCTATTGAACGTAGTTCAAGAGTTGCGCAACACATAGCTATCTTTGATAGAAAAAGGAGCCTTGTAATGCCCAAGATCGCCTTCATCGGCGGCGGCAGCGCCAAGTTCGTACAGACCCTGGTGATCGACATTCTCGATCACGCCGAGTTGCAGAACGTCGAGTTCGTCCTGATGGACATCGACCGCGAGCGGGTGGAACGCACCCGCCGAGTGGTCGAAAAAATCATAGCCGAATTGCGTGTGCCCGCCACGGTAAGCGCCACGCTCGACCGGCGCGAAGCCCTGGCCGGTGCGGATTACGTCGTCATCACCATCATGGTCGGCGGTTATGAGTGCTACCGCCGGGACGTGGAGATCCCTGCCCGCCACGGCATCTACCAGACCGTCAGCGACACGATCGGGCCGGGCGCGATCTGCCGGATCATCCGCACCGCCCCGGTCCTGCGCCAGTTGGCCGAAGATTTACGCGCCGTCTCGCCCCAGGCCTGGGTGCTCAACTACGCCAACCCGATGGCCATGAACGTCTGGACCCTGAACCGCTGCGGCCACGCCCGCACCGTCGGCCTCTGCCACAGCATCCAGGGTTGCGTCGAGCACACGCTCTCCGCCTGGCTCAACCTCCCGGCCCGGGAGATTCGCTACACCGCCGGCGGCATCAACCACCTCGATTTCTATCTGACCCTGGAGCACCAGGGACGCGACCTGTATCCGGAGCTGCTGGCCGCCGCGCCGCGTATCCTCGAAAAAGCCCCAGCCGAGCGCGCCCGGTTCGAACTGCTGGAATCGCTGGGCCACTTCCCGGCCGAAGGGCCCTATCATCAGTCCGAGTATTATCCCTGGTTCCGCAAGGATGAGCGAATGGTCGCCCATTACGCGGCCGAAACCGGCTGGGGCTACCGCAACGACTCGACCCACTTCAAGACCAAGGTCGACGAGGCCGAGGAGATTCTAGCCGGCCGGAGAAAAATCGAATATAAGCGCAGCCTGGAATACGGCTCGGGCATCATCCACGCCTTGGCGACCGGAAAGCCCAGCACCTTTTACGGCAATGTGCCCAATCGCGGCCTGATCGAGAATCTGCCGCCCCAGGCGATGGTGGAGGTGCCTTGCGTGGCCGAAGCCGACGCCATCCGCCCGTGCCGGGTGGGGGCGATCCCGCCGCAACTGGCCGCGGTCATGACGCCGCACATCGCGGTCCACGAACTGGCCGTGCGCGGCGCGCTGGAGGGCGACCGGACGCTGCTACGCCAAGCGCTGCAAGCTGACCCGCTCACCGGAGCGATTCTGACCTTGCCGCGCATCCGCGAACTGGCCGACGAACTGTTCGCCGCCAACGCCGAATATCTTCCGGCCTGAAACCGGAATCTGGTCGAGAATTTTTTGAAGGGGGTTGGCAGGCCGTTGAAAAAGATCGGCTCGGCGTTTCAGACCAGGAGCGGCGCGCGAGGCAGCGCCAAAAACCTCGGTAGTTTCGAGGTTTTAGGCGCGTTCGCGCGACCGCGACGCCGGATCAAACGGCGAGACGGCCTTTTTCAACGGCCTGTTGGGGGAACTTTTTTGTAAAAAAGTTCCCCCAGAATCGCGGCCGCCCATCTCCGCCCGCTTTGAAGGAACTTGCCATGTCCAAGGCTAACCGCATCGACCTGGCCGGCCAGTGGCTGCGGTCCATCTCCGGCCGGGATCTCGACTATGTAAATGTGCCGGGCAGCTATCCGCCCGTGGGCGAATGCACGCTCAGCCGCGAATTCGCCGCCAATTGGCCGGAGGACCCCGGTTCGCGCGTCTTCCTGGTCAGCGAAGGCGTATTGGCCGAAGCGGAATTCCGGTTGAATGATCAACTGATCGGTCAGGCCGGGCCGTACTGCGGCTACCGCTTCGAACTGCCCGCCGGTTGCCTGAGCGTGCGCAACCGCTTGGCGGTCACGGTCCGGGACATGCCCGTGCTCTTCGGCCCCACGCCCGGCCGGCGGTTCGACGGCGGTCTGCACCATGACCTCTGGCTCGAACGTCGCCCCGCGACGTTTATCGAAAATGTCTGGTTCCAGGCCGAACTCTCGCCCGATTACGCCCGGGCCGAATGCTCGCTTACGGTCAAGCTGGATGGTCCGGCCGATGAGCAATTGAACGTCACGCTGATCGAACGCGCCACGGGCCGCGAAGTGGTCCGCCTCCAGACCTCGGGCCGCCAAGCCGTCCGCTTCGCGGTCGAGCATCCCCGTCTCTGGTCGCCGCAGACGCCCGAGCTATATGACCTGCACGTAAGTCTGCTGAATCATCCGGCCGAAGCTTGGACCGAAGCCGTAGGCTTTCGCCGGATCGAGACGCACGGGCACGATTTCTGGCTCAACGGCCAGCGGTTGCTGCTCAAAGGCGTCTGCCGCCACGAATTCACGCCCGCCGGAGGTTACGCCCCTCAGCCGGCCGAGCTCCGGCGGGAACTCGCCCAGATCCGCCACGCGGGCTTCAATTTCGTCCGCCTGGTTCATTCGCCGCAGTCGCCGCTGGTCTGCCGACTGGCGGCCGAACTGGGCCTGTTGGTCAGCGAAGAGCCGGGCGCTTGTTTCCACGATCTAGGCGACGAGCGGCTGGCCGGCCCGGCGGCCGAAGCCATGCGCCGCACCGTGCTCCGCGACCGCAACGTGCCGTCCGTCTTTGCCTGGCTGATCTACAATGAATGCCTGCCCCATGTCGATTACGCCGTCCGCCTGGCCAGACTCTGCCGCGAACTCGACCCCGGCCGGCTGGTGGCCATGGCCGACTGCTCCGGCCGCCACGAAGAGATCAAGCGCATGGTCGCTGCGGCCGACCTCTCCTTCTACGGCATCAACCGCTACGACGGCGCCCCCCGCGCTTACGCCGAATTGATGGAAATCTATGCCGACCGGCCGCTGGTGTTCACCGAATGGGGCGGTTGCGTGGGCCAGGAGAACGCCCGCACCTTGCGCAGCCTGTGCGCCGCCTTCGCCCTTCACTCGCGCGAAGACGAGCCGCGGCGAATGGCCGGTAGTTGCTTTTGGGTCTGGGCCGATTACGAGGAGCACAGCCGGGCCCGCTACGCCGCGCCGGGTGGCTGGACTATGGAAGGCTTGGTCGACCGCGCGGGCCAGCCCAAGCCCGACCTGCTGACTCTTTCGCAACTCTGCTTCGAGCAGGATTATCCGTTGCCGCCGCCGGAACCGCGCATCGAAATCCTGGCCCCCGCGCCGCGCCGGCGGGAGAACTGGCAACCGCTGCCCCTGGACGAAGTGGCCGGGGATCAGACCGGACTGGAAGAACGAATCGATCAGCTGCGCAGCCGGTACGACACCAATGACGCCGCGCACTGCACCGAAGCCCCGCTTGTTCGCCGCCCGCCCCGCTTCGGCGAACTGCTGGCCGACGGCCTGCCTTTCCGCTGCCGGGACGCCGCGCCGAACCTGGCCCATCCGTTGCTCCTGGGCGCGGGCCGAACCGAACTGGTTATTCCTGTAGGGCGAAAAATCTGCGGCCTGGCCATGCTCGGCCAGGTGGCCCTGATCGGCGGCTATCCCAGTTCAACCGTCTATTCCGTCCATCATCGCGACGCCGAACCCGCCCGCCAGCCGGGCGATCCGGCGGCGGAATACAAATTCATCACCGCCGAAGGCGGCATCGTTCAACCCCTGCGCCACGGGCTCGAAGTCCTGCGGGCCAACAATATCTGCCGCTGGTGGACGCCTTCGCCGCGCGCGCCCGAAACCCGGCCGGCCGCGCAGGCGGTCGTGCATCCGGCCTATGAGGTGCTGCGGCTGGACCTCTGGGAGACCCGTTTCCCCCAACCGGTCGAACTGGAACGGATTATCTGGCGGCTAAAGGATGCGGAGGCGATCCTGGGCTTGTGGGCGGTCAGCTTGTGGCTGGCATAGGCTGAGCGGGAAAACCACCAACATTACCAACCACATTCTGGGAGAACTTTTTTTGCAAAAAAAGTTCTCCCAGACCCTTTCAAAAAAACTCTCCTAAGCATTGCCGGAGAGAAAGGGCAATTTAGGCAAAACCAATTGCAAACATATGCCGGCCAGAGCGAATTCTGCCCGCTTACCGCTCAAGCTGCAAAGTCAGATGAGAATTTTTTGGAGGGTCTCGGGAACCTTTTTTGTAAAAAAGGTTCCCGAGAATCGTCCGGCTTCAAACGACCCACTCGGCCACCAACTCCTCGGCCGCGGCGGGCAGCAGACCGGCCAGATAAGCCAAATCCAAACCGGTGAAACGGTCGCGCAACTCGTGGGCGTGGACCAGAACCTTGACCAGGCGCGCCCGCTCGCAACCGATCTCCTCGGCTCGCCAGGCCGCCCCGGCCCGGCGCAGGCAGTCGCGAATCCGCGCCGCCGGCCGCAGAAAGCCGGCCAAGTCCTCCCGCAGCCGGTCCCAATTGCCGCCCGTGCGCAGCCAGGCCAAGGCCTGCGCCCGGCGCGTAGACTTCTTGGCGTAATAGGCCGCCACTCCGTCGGCCAGATTGCCCCAGAATTCACGATCAATCGTCTCCGGCGCGGGCCGCCACTCTGGCGACTCTAGCGCTAGTAAGCGCTCGTACAGCGCCGCGGCCA
>CAYMGG010000183.1:0-11994 GCA_964389915.1 uncultured Planctomycetaceae bacterium | reverse complement strand
CGAAATCCATCCGCGCCGAATTTGTCCATCTGAACGTTCGAAACGGCGAAGCGGGCGAGAGTTTTTTAGAAGGGTCAGGGGGACCTTTTTTGTAAAAAAGGTTCCCCTGAATCGGCCTCAATTAACTTGGATTGATATTAAGGGCTGGAAAGGCGGTTCAGCCTTTTTTAGGCCGCCCCCAGCATTCCGATGTCGGCGGCCGAGCCGGGGGTGGGGGCGAGGGTCGGAATCAGCCCCAGGTTGGCGTTGCGGATGCCGGTTCCGGGCTGCATGGCCCGGGTTTCCGGCTGCCAGCTCTCGTCCAGGCCCTGCCGGGCGTAAGCGCGCCCGGCCTCGCGCCGGCTGGACAGACCGGCCGCGTCGGGTTCGTAATCCGCCGCGGCGTCTTCCGTGTCGCTGCGCCGGCGGGCGGCTTCTTCGGTCTTGGCGTTGCGGGCTTCGCGCTGTCCGGTCATCTGCTCGGCCTGTTGCCGGGCCTGCTCCTGCCGGGCCTCGTTCTCCCGGATCTTGGCCTGCGAGGCGACGCGCCGGTCCTGCGAAGACGGCTCGCGGGGGGCGAGGGCCGCCCGCTGGACGACCTGCATCTTCTGGATCGTCTTCTCCGGGGTCGATTCGGACGAAGAATCGATCGACACCTCCCCGCCTACGGCGTACTGATTGCCGTCCGGGCCGCGTTCATATTCGAACCGCGCCCCGCCCCGGGCATAACCGCCGGCGGCGGAGAGATGGGCCTGCTCGTGCTGACGGATGTCGCGGTCGCTGGATTTCAGATCGTTGAGCAGCTGCAGTTCCTGGTCGTCGAGCGGTTCGCCGTCCGGGCCTTTGGCCGCGGTGGAATCCTGGCTCGTGGTTTCGTCCGATCCGTCGGTTGACGCCGTCTCGGCCGGCGCCTCGGTGTCGCCGTTGCCTTCGGTGTCCGTGGCGGTTTCGGTGCCTTCGCCGTCAACGTTCGCGGCGGCGTCGGTCCAGATTTCGGGCTGCTTGCGCGCCATCTGCCAGGCGGCGGACTGGTTGGTGAGTTGCCGGGAGGAGAGGCCGTAGGCCAGGCCCACGCCCACCTCTTCGGCGGTCCAGAGGCGCGGGGCGAGACGGCTGTTTTGGCGCAGGGGGGCTTGGGTGAAATTGTCGCGCCAAGCGGCCGGTTCGGCCCGGGAAACGGCCGACGTGCCCGCAGTTTTAGCCAGCGGAGAGAAGGCGGAAGAGAAGCTGGTTTCGCCTGCGGAGGTGAAATTCATCTTTCCTCCTTGCGGTCGGCCCAAATCAACCAACCGAAGGCAGGCGCCTTCCCTGGCGCCCACATGATTTCACATCTATAGCCTACTTCATGATTTGCCGCCCGGCAAGTCAAAAAGGCCGGCCGGATCGGCTTTGTCTGGCGGATAACATTATAAACAGATGGAGGTTGGCGGATAACGCGAGCTGTTTTTGCGGCCCGCGGACGTCAGCAGCGAATTCATTAGTCCAAGGCCAGAGCCGGCGAAGTCGGGAGAGTTTTTTTTGCAGAAGGCCGAGAGCGCTTTTTGTCAAAAAAGTTCTCCCGGAAAGCGGTCAGGCAGTCTTCACTTCGCCGAGCGGTCTCAACTCGCCTTCGGTCAGCCGTAGGGTCTGGTCGGCGCGGCGGGCGATCAGTTCGTCGTGGGTGACCACGATCAGGGCGGCGTTAGATTGGGCGGCGGCGCTCCAGAGCGCGTCCATCACCGCCGCGCCGGTCTGCGGATCGAGGTTGCCGGTCGGTTCGTCGCATAGCAGGAGGGCCGGTTCGCTGGCCAGGGCTCGGGCGATGGCCACCCGCTGGCGCTCGCCGCCGGAGAGGCGCGCCGGTTTATGGTCGGCGCGTTCGCTCAGGCCGACCGTGGCCAGCAGTTCGCGGGCACGCGCGGCGTTGGCCCCGCCCCAACCGCCGCCGTGAGCCACGGCCCGGCCCAGGGCCACGTTCTCCAACGCCGTCAACTCGGCCAGCAGATGATAATGCTGGAAGACAAAGCCGATGGCCCGTCCGCGCAGGCGGGCCCGTTGATTCTCGCTCAACGTGGAGGTGGGATAGCCGGCCAGATGCAACTCGCCCGCGCTGGGCCGGTCCAGCAGGCCCAGCAGGTTGAGCAGAGTGGTCTTGCCCGTGCCGCTGCGGCCGATGATGGCCAATGATCGGCCGGCGGTCAGGCGCAGGTTCACTCCGCGCAGCACCTCCAGCCGCCGCTCGCCGTCATGATAGATTTTGGCCAATCCTTCGGCCAGCAGGACAGGATCGTCACTCATCGCGCAGGGCCTCCACCGGCTGGCGGGCGGCCGCCCAGAGGGCCGGGTAGAGCGCCGCCCCGACCGAGATTACTACCGCCCCCAGGGCGTAGAGCGCGACCTTGGCCGGATAGATGGCGATGGTCAGCGAGGTGATGCCGAACATGCGCGGCGGGTAGAGCGGCTGGCCGGTCAGCAGTTCGTACCAGCGGTCGATGCGCGGAGCGCTGTAATAGCCGCCGGCCACGCCTAGGACCGTACCGGCTAGGCCGATCAGCAGGCCGACCAGCAGGAAGACCGCGGCCACGGTCCGGCGCCGGGCTCCCAGGCAGCGCAGCAGGCCCACGTCGCGGCCGCGCCGGCTGACCAGCGTGGCCAGGATGGCGAAGACGCAGAACCCGCCCGAGAGGTTCATCAGGACCAGCACGATCTCCTGCAACATGTTCTCATGAGCCATGCCTTCGTACAGATCGCGCCAGCGCGTCAGCCACGTGGAACTATAGGCCTGTCGCTTGGAATTGGGCCCCAGGGCGTTCAGTACCGCCTGGGCCACCGGTTGCTCCAACTCGCCGGCCCGGGCCGGATCGTCCAGCCAGATCGAGAATCTTTCGACCACCGGCCGGGCGTCGCTTAGGAACATGGCCTGGGCGTCTTCGAGCGGAATGTAAGCGCCCATCTCGTCCATATAGGGCGAACCGCTACGGAAAGTGCTGGCCAGGCGGAAGGTCCGGCGGGCGGGTTCGTCTTTCGCGCCGTTTTTGTAAAAGACCAACTCCACCTCGTCGCCGGGCTTGGCGGTCAGCTGTTCGGCCACCCGGGCGCTCAGGTATAGGGGCGGCCGGTTGCTCGGGTGAGGCTGGCCGCCGAACCAGTCGGCCGTGCGCGGATCGAGCTTGAGGTCCACCAGGTGCTGGGGCAGGCGGGAGAAGGCGGTCTCGGCCGCCAGATCAATGCCGTAGACCAGGGTCAGGGCGTATTCCGGTTCGCGCCGGGCCAGGGCGTACTGGCGGATAAGAGGTGTGGCCCCCTTCACGCCCGGCAGGGCGGCGCAGGCCGAGGCCGCGCGGGCGAAATCCTCCCGGCCGGGCAGTTCGCCCTGGAAGGAGATGGTGATCTGTTCGCCCAGCTCGCGGACCCGCTGCTCCATGTCCAGAAGCATGCCGTCAAGGACGGCCATGACCACGATCTGCACCGTGAGCGCCAGGGCCACGGCCAGCACGGCCACCAGATTCACCAGACGGCAGGTGGCGTAGCGCCAGGCTAGCGGAAATATGTACATGTCCGCATGTTAGCTTTTGGCGGCGGCAATGCAAGCGGGCAACCCCTTCCGGTGGGAGCTTTCTTTATAAAGAAAGCTCCCACCGGCCCCCCGCAAAGAAATTTTCGTCGCGCTGGCGCGATCTTTTGGAACCGCCTTACGGGCGCTCCCGTTGGTCGGGTAGTCAACTTTCAGCGGAAAAGAGATTTTTGATTTGCGTTTGTCTAATGGGACAGTAGATTAAATAGCAAACAAGGAGAGAGAGTCCATGCCGGCGGAATTTCCTTTCAAACGGTATCACGTGCCGATCATCGTGCGGGCTTTGCGGGTGCTGGAGTTTCTGGCCGAACAGCCCAAGGGGGCCGGGACGACCGAGATCTCCGAGCATCTGAAAATCCCCAAGAACACGGCCTTTCGCATCCTGACTACGCTGGCGGATTACGGTTATCTGGCCCGTGACGACGAGGGCAAGACTTATCGTTTGGAGCGCAAACTGCTCAACCTGGGCTATGCCGCCATTGACGAGAGCAGTTTGGCGGAAAAAGCGCTCGACGTGATGCGCGAGCTGCGCAATGCGGTCGGCGAGAGCGTGTTTCTGGCCGTCCGGCTGGAACGCCAGGGAGTGGTGGTCGAACAGGTGCCCGGCCTGCGGCCGATCAAGGTGCTGCTGCAATTGGGTCACCGTTTCCCGATGCACACTTCGGCGCCGGGCAAGGCGCTTTTGGCCTGGCTGCCCGAGGTCGAGTTGAACGAGGCGCTGGGCGGATTGAAATATCCGAAATTCACGGAACAGACCATCACCTCGGTTGCGGCCATGCGGCGGGAGCTGGCCGAGGTCCGCCGGTTGGGTTATGCGCTCGATCGGGCCGAAGAGGTGGGGGGCATGCATTGCGTGGGGGCGCCGATCTTCGATCACAACGGTCGGCCGTTGGCGGCGATCTGGTTCGGCGGGATGGCGGCGGCGCTGCCGGAGGCTGATTTCACGCGCCTGGGCACGCTGGTCCGCGAGGGCGCGCTAAAAATCTCCCGTCGCTTCGGCTACGAGGCGAAAGTCTAGCCGCGCCGGAATCGGCGAAGCCGGATGAGAGTGCGTGCCGCACAGGCATAAAAAGCTTCACGTGCCCGGCAGGTTCAGATGGGTGAGTCGCGCGAACGAGGTGGATGTGGAAGTTATCCCTCTAAGCGCTTGAGAGGGCGAAGCTTGGTGAGAGTTTTTTGAAGGGGCCGGGGGAACTTTTTTGCAAAAAAGTTCCCCCGGAAACGGAGTTCCCAAATGGCTGAAAGTTACGGCTTGGTAGTGGTCGGCGCTGGTTCCGGCGGCCTGGGGGCTGCACTGGCCGCCGCCCGGCGCGGCGTAAAGACGCTGCTGGTGGAAAAGTTCGATCGCCTGGGCGGGATCTCGACCGTGGGCGGGGTCAATGTTTGGGCGATGGGGGTGGGCGGGACCGGCATTCCCTTCGACCTCTACCGCCGGCTGAAGACCCGCAAGGCGGTCGGCATCTATTCGATGGGGCGGCATATGTGTACTCCGGGGAGCGGCTTCGACGCGTGGCCGCATGACCTGCAGCGGGTTAAATTCCCTGGTGGCGAGGCGGTCATCGATCCGGACCGGACCTATCTGGACACTTTGCGGCGGCATCCGGACCCCGAGCACCGGACCAACGTTTGGGCCGGCTGGGCGCAGGAGCATTGGCACGGCGTGCCGTTCGAGCCGGAGGCCTTCCATGAGGCGGTCAGCGAGTTGCTGGCCGAAACCGGCGGCTGCACCGTCCGTTTGAATACGAGCGTCGAGCGCGTGCGGACTCAGGCGGGACGGGTGGAGGCGGCCGGGCTGAGCGATGGGACCGAGGTGGAGGCGAAAGCCTGGGTGGACGGCACGGGCGACGGGGCTTTCTGCCGGCTGGCCGGCTGCGAACAGTTGTGGGGGCGGGACCCGCGTTCGCTTTTCAATGAGCCGGGCGCGCCGGAGTCGGCCACGCCGCAGGTCAACCCGCCGACTTTGATCTTCCGGGCCGACTGGGCGGGCGAGCCTATGGTCGAGCCGTTGCCCGCCGACGTGCCGGAGAAGATCTGGTGGCGCGAAACGCCCGTCGCCAGCCATATCGTCCGCTATCCCGGCGGCGACCTGTGCATCAACATGCTGCCCACTATGGAGTCGGCGGAGTTTATCGCATTGAGCCTGGAGGAAGCCTATGCCGAATGCCGGCGGCGGGTCCATTGCCACTGGCATTTTTTACAGACCAATTTCCCGGAGTTCAGCCGCTATCGGCTGGCGCGGATCTTCCCGCTGCTGGGCGTGCGCGAATCCTTCCGGACGGTCTGCGAAAAGATGCTGACCGAGAACGACATTACCCTCACCCTGCGGCGGCAGACCGATCCGGATCTGATCGCCATCGCCGACCACGCCCTCGACCGCCACGGCCAGGGCGGCGGCTGTCCGGAGGTGGAATTCCCCTACGGCATCCCTTACCGCTGCCTGATTCCCCGAGGCTGGCGCAACCTGCTGGTGGCCTGCCGCGCGGCCGGTTTCTCCTCGATCGCCGCCAGCTCCGCGCGCCTTTCGCGGACCTTGATTCAACTCGGCCAGGCGGCGGGCAATGCCGTGGCTCTGGCGGCTGAGCGCGGCTGTGAACTGCCGGACGTCCCCTCGGCGGAACTGCGCGCGCGGCTGCGGGCTGAGCATGTCCAGTTGGAGTATCCGCTGCCGGCGGAGCTCGCGGCCTATCTGCAAGCCAATCAATGACCCCCTTACTTCCGATTTTTGAAAAGGAGCCGATCATGCAGCACTATCTCGAGGGCAAGGTGATTCTGATCACGGGCGGCAGCAGCGGATTCGGCTTGGAGGCGGCGCGGCTGCTGTTGGAGCTGGGGGCGCGGGTGGCGGTCACCGGGCGGGATGCCGGCCGGCTCAAGGCCGCCGAAACCGAGTTAAGCGGCGGGGCGAACCTGCTGGCGGTCCAGGCCGACGCCTGCGTTACGGCCGACTGGAAAAAATTGGTTCAGGCGGTCTGCGCCCGCTGGGGCACGATCGACGTTTTGGTGCTCAACCACGGCGCGGGGGTGAAGATCGCGGAGCTGGCGGAGTTGGACGACGCGACCATCCAGGCCGTGCTGGACGTCAATCTGGGTTCGGTCATCCGGGGCGCGCGCGAAGTGCTGCCGGTGATGAAGCGGGCGGGGCGCGGGCACGTGGTCGCGGTTTCGTCGGCCTGCGCGCATCACAGCTGGGCCGGCTGGAGCGCCTATTCGGCCGCCAAGGGCGGCCTTATCGCTTTCACCAAGTGCCTGCACATGGAGATGAGCGCCTGGGGCGGCAAGGCCAGCCTCTTCACCCCCGGGGCGGCCCGGACCGGCTTTGCCCAGGCGGCGGGGCTGGACACCGAGTGGCAGCGGGAGCTGCCCGGCGCGGCCGACTTCGCCCGGACGCTGGTGCACTGCCTCGACGTGCCGGACAATTGCTTCATCCAGGAGGTCACGATCTGGGGCACGGCCCAGGTGCCGGCGATGGTCAATCCTTTCTAGATTTTGGCGGAAATTCTGGCTCAAGCGGGTGACGGCGATCGCCCCGTTTTCGAAAGCCGGCGCGGTCTCGGATTCAGGCGAATCTCGAAAACCGTCCGGCTCGACCTCGGTGTAAACTTCAAGGGAGATGCGAAGAAATGTTCAGCTTGCAGGGGCGGACCGCCCTGGTCACCGGCGGCTCGCGCGGCCTGGGAGGTGGCATTTGCCGCAGCCTGGGCGCGGCCGGTGCCCAGGTGGCCGTCAATTATCTCAACAACTCCCGCGCCGCCGCCGAGGTGGCCGCGCAGATAACCGCCGCCGGCGGCACCGCCCGGACCTTTGCCGCCGACGTCACCGCCGAGGCCGGGGTGGCCGGGCTGGTCGCGGCGGTGCGGGCCGAGTTCGGCTCGCTCGACATCGTGGTGGTCAACGCCACCTGCGTGCAGGAGAAGAAGGAGATCGAACGCCAGACCTGGGACGACTACCAGCAGATGCTCGATTTCTTCGTCAAGTCGCCGTTCCTGCTGATGAAACACGTGGCGGCGGACATGAAAGCCCGCCGCTTCGGCCGGTTCATCAACATCGGCAGCGAAGTGGTCGAAATGGGCGACATCCGGTTTGCGCATTACGTGGCCGCCAAGGCGGCGCTGCTGGGCATGACCCGCTCCTGGGCGCGGGAGCTGGGCGAGTGGGGGGTGACGGTGAACCTGGTCGCGCCGGGCTGGATTCCGGTGGAACGGACGGCCGACTGGCCGGCCGAGTTGTTGACCCAGTATCAGGCCGGCGTGCCGCTGAAGCGCCAGGGCACCCCGGCCGAGATCGGGGCCGCGGTCGCCTATCTGGCCAGCGACGAGGCCGGTTTCGTCACCGGGCAGAAGCTCTCCGTCAACGGCGGCAACACCCTGTCCTGAGGAGGAATCCGCGGTGAAGCTCAAAGTGGGGTGCGGCGAATGGGGTTTTCGGCAACTGCCAATGGAACGGCATTTCGAGATCTGCCGGGAACTAGGGTTCAAATCGCTGGAGATCGGTATTGGCGGCGAGCTGCCCGGTCGGTTGTCGCCGCGGCTGACGCCGGGCGAGATCGCCAGTTTCCGGGCCCTGGGCGAGCGATTCGGCATCGCCACGCCCTTTTGCTGTTTGGAAAATGATTTCACGCTGCCGGATGCCGCCGCCCACGCGGCCAATCTGGAGGAATGTCTGACCCAGATGAAACTGGCGGCCGACCTGGGCTGCCGGCAGGTCCGGCTGTTTGCGGGGTTCACGCCGTATGCCGAACTGACTGAGGCGATCTGGGCGCGGCTGCTCGCGGCCTTCGACCGGGCCGACCAGGCGGCGGCGGAACTGAGGCTGACCATCGCCATCGAAACCCACGGCCGGATCGAAGCGGTCGGCGGAACCTGTGTCCACGTCCACACCGCCACCACCCACCGCGAGGGGTTGCGGCGATTGCTGGCCGGGCTGCCCGCCCGGATCGGCTTCAATTACGATCCGGGCAATCTCAAGGCCGCCGCTCCGGAAGACCGGCGGTACGCCTGGGACCTGCTGGATTCCCGGATCAATTATTGTCATCTGAAGGATTGGATCTACCGGGGGCCGGGCTTTGTGCCCGCCGCGCCGGGCGATGACGATCTGGATTACGGCCGTCTTCTGCCCCAGCTAAGCTATGCCGGCGTGTACCTGATCGAGTATGAGCCGACGGGGGACGTGCTCGACGGCCTGCGCCGGAGCCTGGCCTATCTGCGGCGTAATTTTACGGTGGAGATGGGCTGATTGCGGAAACCGGCTTATTTTTTAAGCAAATCGCGAAGTTTGGCCGGGTCGAGGGCCGGGGCATCCGCCGCGCCGGACTTGGCGGCCGGCTCGGACTCGAACTCGGGCCAGTTTTTATAAGCTACCACCAGCAGCAATCCCACCAGCAAGGCGCCCAACACTACCAGGCCGGAAAGACAGCGCCGCCGCCAGATCTCCCGCTCGAATCGGGTGGTCCGGGGTTCCGCGACGGGCATGTGTTGTTCTATGATCCGGTCCAGGCTGATTCGGTGCTGCAAGTCGAGTTCGTGGAAGAACACTCCTAGGTTCAGGCGGCCGTCGGGCAGGCGGGTGGTCTTGCGCACCACATGCCCGGGCAGTTCAATAAATGGATCGAGCAGTTCCACGCGGATCGCCCGGCCGGCTTCAGGCTCGGGTTGGTCGCCGGCGGCGGCCAACCCGCAACCCAGCGTCGAGATGTCCCGCAAACGGCAGTCAAGCAGTTCCCGCTCGCCCTGTGGCTCCAGCAGCGTGACCCGTACCGGCAGGTCGGCCGGAAAGCGTTCGGCACGGCGTTGGGTAAGAGGCTTGTCCATGGGGCGACAATTCCTAAAATCAGTTCAGCGGAGGGGAGAGGGGCCGGAGCTATTCCTCCGGGTCAAGAGATTCGCAGCGAGTGAGGATGAACCATGCCAATATATGAATTTTACTGTGCCAAATGCCATTGCATATATCAATTTTTCAGCCGGCGGGTGGAAACCGAGAAATTCCCCGATTGTCCCAATTGTGGGCCGGGAAATCGGTTACGGCGGGAAATCTCGCTCTTCGCCATCACTGGCCGCGCCCGGGAGCCGGGAGCGGAACCTGACCTGCCGTTCGACGAAAGCCGGCTGGAGGCGGCCATGGCCGGACTGGCCGCCGAGGCGGAAGGGATGAACGACGAGGATCCCCGCCAAGCCGCGCAATTGATGCGGCGGTTTTCCGCTCAGATGGGGTTGCCGGTCGGCTCGGCCATGGAGGAGGCTCTGCGCCGGATGGAGGGGGGCGAAGATCCCGACCAGGTCGAGGCCGAAATGGGCGACCGCCTGGATGCGGAAGACCCCTTCCAAACGCCCGGCCAACTGGCCCGCGCGCTCAAGGCCCGCCGGCCGCCGCGCCGGGACGAGACGCTTTACGATCTGGAGTGAAGTCCCTTCCGGGGGCAAAACCTCCGGGGGGGCTGTAAAAAAGGCTCTCGGAAACCGATCGGCGCGAGCGCATTTTAATTTTGAGCCTAGAGCCGAGAGGGGGCCGCAATTTGGGAGGGTCGAGCTCCATCTCGACTACTTTGGCTCAAGCGCTACCGAGGCGGGCGTGAACTGGGGGACGAAACGGAGTTCGTCCTTTCCCAACGGGAAGGGTTTTGCCTCGCCGCAACCGCTAATCGCTCTCCCGGCAAAATTAAAATGCTCTGGCGGGCGGGGGGGCAAAGAGTGCGGCGGTTCGGCTCCGGGCCGATGCGGCGGGCGGAAAAACCGGCGGGGCGGCCTTTGGGCCGCCCCGCGGCGCGGGCGCGTGGCGCGGGCCGTCAGTTGCGCTTGACCTTGATCTGGCGGGCCTTTTCCGTCGCCTGGGCCGATTTGGGCAGGCTGACGGTCAGGACGCCATTCTTGAACTCGGCCTGCACCTGTTCGGCTTCCACCGTCCCCGGCAGCGCCAGGCGCCGCGAGAACGAACCGTAGCGGCGCTCGGTATAGCTGTAGCCCTCGCGCTCGTCCGAGGTTTCGGACTTCTTCTCGCCCCGGAGCGTCAGCTCGCCGTCGGTCAAAGTCACCTCGATGTCTTTCTCGGTCAGGCCCGGCAGCTCCGCGCGCACCTTGTACTCCCGGGCTGTCTCCTCCAGCTCCACGCGGGGGGAGAAATCGCCCAGGCGGGCGAAGGGTTCGCGCCAATCGGCCAGGGGAAAGTCGCGCCAAAAGTCGTCCAACCAGCCCGCCGGCGGCCGTTCCAGATCGAAAAGGGGACCGCGCTCCTCGCGGCGCACCGGCACGTTCTTTTTGCCCCAATTCCAGGGGGCCAAATCGCGGATCGACATCCTCAGCCCTCCTTGTCACGGATGGTTTTTCTGACTCGATGGTCCGGCCTTCAGCTGGCCTTGACCGGAATCCGGCGCATCCGGGCGCCCTGCGCCTTGGGCAGGGTCAGCTCCAGCACTCCGTCGCGGACCTGCGCGGTGATCTGGTCGCGGTCGATGGCGTCGGAGACCAGGAACGAACGCTCGTAGTCGGCCGCGGCGTATTCGCCGTACACCAGGGTCAGGCCCTCCGGCGCCTGGGCGGCGGCCCGGCCGCGAATGGTGAGCCGGTCCTTATCCAGCACGATCTCGACCGAGTTCTCGTCCACGCCGGGCAGGTTGGCCCGCAGCACGAACCGTTCGTCCGATTCGTAGATGTCGGCTCGCGGCTGCCGGCGGGGGCGCTCCGGGGCGGACGCATTGGCTTCGCGTTCGGCCGTCACCGGATTGGCCGAGGTCTTTGGCAGTTCCGTCATTTCGCAATTGGCGGTCATGATCACGTCCTCCTTGGTTAAAGGTCCTATTTTTTCACCGCGATCTGCCGGGGGCGGTCGCTGGCCGAGCGCTTGAGGGCCACGGCCAACACCCCCTTGTCCAAACGGGCTTCGACTTGGTCGGGATCGACCGCATAGGGCAGTTCGATCACTCGGGCGAAGCGGTCGTCGTCGCGGCGTTCCCGGCGCAGGCACTGGCCGTCCGGCGCCACCTCGTTCTTTCGGACTCCCTTGAGCGTCAAGCTCTGGCCTTCGAGGGAGACCTCGACGTCTTCGGGCGCAAAGCCCGGCAGCTCCGTGGTCAGAACCAGGTCGTCGCCGTTGGCCCAGAAGTTAAGCGCCGGGCCGGATAGATCGGCTTCGGTACGCCAATCGCTCAACTCCCGCTCCAGGCGGCGCAATTGGGAGAAGAGCGGTTCCCATTGGTCATGCCATCTCCAATACATGGTTTGCCCTCCTTCATTTTCAAATTTCCTCAATCGTGGCGTTGCCTGATTCCGGGTTGGCCAACCGGTGGCTCGCGCTCTGGAGGGTTTTAATTCAAACGGCGTGCCAAAAAATGCGCGGCCGTCCAGCCGATTCCATTCGAATCGCCAACTTTTTTTCGGCTAAGCAGTTATTGTCGCGTTGAGCGAAGTTCGGGCTACCCGGCGCGGTTGAAGTGAGGCCCGCCGGAGTCTGGCGGAATGCCAGGCTCCGGCGGG
>CAYMGG010000182.1:0-12046 GCA_964389915.1 uncultured Planctomycetaceae bacterium | reverse complement strand
GGGTAATTCACCGTCAGGGGCAGGGTGGTGTCGCCCGAACGGGAGAGTTCGCAGGTGGCCGGGATGGGCGTAACCACATCCTTGCTGGCCAGAGAGCCTTCGCTGCCGCGCTCGACCAGCGCGGCGATGGTCACCGCTACCGGCGCGTCGTTGTCCTTGATGTAGAGGGTCACGCTGCCGGCCGCGCCCAGGGCGTAGCCTTCGCCCGCCGTGAGCGTGACGATCACGGTCTCCTGGTCCTCGATCTCGGTATCGTCCAGCGGAGTCAAGGACAGCTCCACCTGCGCGGAGTTGGCCGCAAAGGTGACCGAAGTCGGCAAAGTCACGTAATCGCTGCCCGGGCTGGCGTCGCCGCCGACGGTGAAGGGCACGGTCAGCGGCTGGGTCAGATCGCCGCTGCGGGCGAAGAGCAGCTTGGCCGGATGGAGATCGGCCTCCCGCGCGATCGGGTCGGTCGTGGTCACTCCGACCGTCACGGAGGCGTCATTGTCCGCCAGCTCAACCGTGGCCGCCCCCGGCGTGCCGACGGTATAGGTCGTGCCGGGCTTGAGGGTCAGAACCGCGGCCTCCGGCCCTTCGGCCAACTGGTCGTCAATCGGCAACAGACTGATGGTCACGCTCGAGACGTCCGCCGGCAGGACCACGGTGCCCGAGAGCGTGCCGACGATAACCGTGGTGGTGGCCGCCTGGGGATCGTACATGGGACCGCTCAGCGTATAGTCCGCACCTTCGGCGGCCGTACCGGTGGCGGTATACCCGACCTCCACCGTGCCCGAGCCGCTCACGCGCGTCAGGGTGAAGGTGGCTGGATCCGCAGTCTCGCCGGCCCCGGTGTTCGCCTCGGTGGCCACGGCGTCGGCGGCCGCCAGCGTCACCACAGGCAGGCTGCTCGTGGCCCGGGCTCCCCCCAGGCGCGTCACGCCGGCGAAATCGTCCGCGTCGATGCGAATGTCCCCGCCCGCCGCCGGCAGCACCAGCAGCCAACCGGCCAAAAGTCCCATCCATCCTGCCAATCGTCCATTTTTCATGGCCGTTCCTGCCTCCGCAACAACGTGAATTTAGTTATTTGATTTTAAGGAAACTGCCGACTGCCCGCACCTTGCCCGCCCGCGGCCGGCCCATCCGTCCCGCCGACGCTTGGGAAACTATAAATATACCCGGTTTTTATTTTACCTTTTTCCTGGTTTCGCGACACTAAAAAAAACCGCTCCGCGAATCGTCCCGCTAAGAGGAGTCCGAATCATGAACCGGCTGCATTTCGATTGCTATTCCGGCGCGGCGGGCGACATGCTGCTCTGCGCCCTGCTTGATTTAGGTCTCGATCCGGCCGAACTGGTCGCCGAATTGCGCCGGCTGCTGCCCGAATTGACCGAACTCGCCGCCGAACCGACCCGGAGCGGCGGCCTGGCCGCCCGCAAGCTAGTCCTTCGCGAAGCCGAAAGCGACCATTCCGAATCCGCCCACCACGATCATCACCACCACCAAAGTCATCACGAGCATCATCACTCCGGCCACCATCATCACCCTGCGGAACCGGCACCCGCCCGCGCGCACCACCATCACCACCACGCCGGCCGTGGCCGCCATCTGCGGGACTTGCTCGATCTGCTGGCGCAGAGCCGATTTGCACCCGCAGTGCGCGAACGCGCCGAAAGTATCTTCCGCTGTTTGGCCCAGGCCGAGGGCCAGGTGCACGGCCGCGCGCCGGAAGAGATCCATTTTCACGAGATTTCGGGCGTGGACACCTTCGTCGACGTGACCGGCGTCTGCTGGGCCCTGGACCGGCTCGCGCCCGGCCGGGTCACCAGCTCGCCCGTAGCGGCCGGTTCGGGCACGGTGGAGTGCGCCCACGGAGTGCTGCCCGTGCCCGCGCCCGCGACGCTGGCCATCCTGACCGCCCGGGGCATCCCCCTGGCGCCCGCTCCGGACGGGATTGGCGAACTCCTCACCCCCACCGGCGCGGCCATCCTGGCCGAGATGGTCGACGAGTTCGGCCCCTTCCCCGCCGGCGCCCCCCTGCGGATCGGCCACGGGGCGGGCACGCGCCAGACGCCCGGCCGGGCCAATGTGGTCCGGGCCACGCTGCTGGCGGCCGAAATCCCGGCCGAAAGCGAAACCGACGAGGTGGTGGAATTCCGCACCGCCCTCGACGACCTTACGCCGGAGCAATTGGCTTTTTTAGGGGAGCGGGCGTTCGCGGCCGGAGCTTTGGAATTCTACGCCCTGCCGGCGGTGATGAAAAAAGGCCGACCCGGCTGGGAGATAGTGGCCCTGACCGGACCGGACGGAGCCGCGCCCCTGGCCGACTGCCTCTTCCGCAACGGCTCGACCTTCGGCCTGCGCCAGACCCGCCTGGCGCGCCTGCGCCTGGACCGGCGGCAGGAAGAGGTCGACGTGTCCGGCCACGCCGTGGGCGTCAAACTCGGCTACCGCAATGGCCGGCTGACGGCGGTCAAACCCGAATACGAAGACTGCCGCCGCGCGGCCCTGGCCCTGGACCTGGACCTGCGCGAGATTCAACGCCGCGCGGTCCAAGCCGCCCGCGACCGAGGTTGGAACGTTGAGCCGTCAGCAGAATGAATTTCACAGGCAGGCAGGAAAACGGCTCTGCGACTTTTTTAGTAAGGGAGAAAGCGTGCAAAAAGCCGAGGCCTACGCCGCCCTTTCAAAGGCCATCAATCAACTCGCCGCCGTTCCTTATGCCGAGCTGTTGGCGTTGACAGAAACCGAATTGCCCAAAAGCCCGATCCGTCTAGGCCACGAAACCGTCACCATCGAACTTAAAATCTCTGCCGCCGGCCCCGAGGCGCTGCGCATCGACGGCACGGCCTATGGCCCGAGTTGCTGGCGCTTGGAGCGCCTGGAAGAACACCTTATTGTTCGTCCCAATGGCAAAACTCTGGGCCTGAATGAAATTAACAACTGAACTTATGGCCAAATTATTCAAAATCATCGGAGCATTTCTGCTCGTGGCTTTGATCGTCGCGGGCGTCATGTTTTTCGGCCCGCCCCAATTACACAAGTGGATATATATGACCCAAGCTTATGTCTACCCCCGAAAGGGTATACGCGAAATGCACCTTGATATTCTGAATTCGGATTACAACATCAGCCTAATACCGCCGAGCAACTACAGCGGTACCTGGTTGACTTGGTACAAAAGCGGAAAACTGGCCAGTAAGCGCCAATATGCGCAAGGCCAGGTGATTCGCATGATTGCTTATTATGAATCCGGCCGAACACAATGGTATGGAGTATATAACGCGAACGACCACACTGTTTGGCGATGGCATTCAAACGGCCGACTCTCCGCTTATGAAGAGGTCGAGGAGCCAAATTGGCAGTACTGCGAATGGGACATAAACGGAACCGTCCTGCTGGACAAAGAAAACAAGAATGGAGTGCTAATTCGCAATGAGGGCGAATGGCTTAACCAAATACAGCGCCTCAACCAAAAGCTTGGGCTTGAGAACAGCCAAAAACATCCCTGATCCACGCCCCACTGTTTTATCGCCCCAATCCCCTTTCCATTTATTATGCCTTATTTTACCCCCCCCTCCTGGCGACCCCGGCGAAGCGGACGTGGTTCACGGCTCAAGCAGGATCTTCATCCCCTGCCGGCCTTCCATCACCGCCAGGGCCTCGTTGATCCGGTCGAGCGGGAAACGGTGGGTGATGAGCGGGGCGACCCGCACCTGCCGGCGGGCGATTAGCGATACGGCCAGTTCGTGCTGGCGCGGCGTGCTGCCGTGCGAACCGGTGACGAAGCATTCCTTGTAGTGGATGGTGTTGGAGAGTACGCTCAGCGGCCGCGATCCCTTGGGCAGTCCGCCGAAGAGGTTGACCACTCCGCGCTGGGCCACCATTTCAACCGCCTGCTCATGGACCTCCACCGAGCCGCAGGTGGTGATAACCACGTCCGGCCCCGCGCCGCCGGTCTCCGCCCGGCAGCGCGCCACCAGGTCTTCCTGGGCCGTGTCGATGTAGACGTCCGCGCCGTAGGCGCGGGCCAGCTCCATCCGGCCGGCGCTGCGCTGAGCCGCAATCACCCGCGTCGCGCCCATGATCCGGGCCAGGTCGATCATCATGCAGCCGATCGGCCCCAGACCGACGATGGCCACGCTCTTGCCGAGCGAGAGCCCGGCCAGCTCCAGGCCGTTGATGGCGCAGGCCAGCGGCTCGGCCAGTGCCGCCTCGTCGAAACCCAGCTCGTTCGGAATCGGCGTCACCGGCCCCTCCTCCAACAGCAGCCGGTCCAGTTTCATGTACTGGGTGAACGCGCCGGGAATCTGATAGCCGACCGCGTAGTTGATGGCGCAATTGTTCCCCAAGCCGCGGCGGCACCAGGTGCACTGGCCGCAGGGCACGTCCGCGCCCAGGGCGACCCGGTCGCCGACCTTGACCCGCTTGACCTTGGCGCCGGCCTTGACGACCACGCCGGCGGCCTCGTGGCCGATGATGGCCGGGGGCCGCACGCGGGGATTGCCCGACCGCACGATGCGCAGGTCGGAGCCGCACAGACAGGCGGCCTTGATCTCCAGCAGCGCCGATTCGTCGTCGATCTCCGGCACGGGCAACTCGCGGATCACCAGACGGTTCAGATCTTCCAGGACTGCGACTTTCATCATTTATCCTTTTCAAGAACCTCAAAACCTTCGGACCGGAGAGAACTTTTTTGCAAAAAAAGTTCTCTCCGGCTCTTTCAAAAAACTCTCATCAACTCTTTATTTGCAGCAAATTCATATAGCGCGACGAATTTACTCCGGCTCACCCTCAACCCTGAAATCCCCCCTCTTTACATCCGAGCTGGCGAAGCCGGGTGAGAGTTTTTTGGAGGGTCCGGGAACCTTTTTTGCAAAAAAGGTTCCCGGGGCGGCCCTTAGTTCTCGCCTCCACCGAGCAGAACCTTGACCGCCCATTCGCGGCGCTCGCTCAACGCCCGCAGCAGGGGAATGCCCGCCGCCAGCGGCTCCCGCCGGGTGATGAGTGGTTCGGTCTGCAACCGGCCGTCCGCCATCGCCTCCAAGGCGGTGCGCCAGTCGTCGTCCTCCGCCGCCGGGCGATAGACTGAATTCCAGGTGCCATAGATGCTCAGTTCGCCGCGCAGAATCTGCGAAAGCAGCGCGCTGGGCAGGGTCGCGTCCGCGCTCGGATTGCCCAGCAGCACCACCCGGCCGCCGGAGCGGGCCGCGCTCAAAGCCTGCACGAGCGTAACCGGCGCGCCCACGGCCTCGATGGCCAGATGCACGCCCCGGCCGCCGGTGGCCTGCCGGCAAACGGTTTCGGGGGCGGCTTCGCGCGGATCGTACGCCGAAGTCAGGCCGAGTTGCCGGGCCAATTCCAGCTTGCGCGGATCGAGGTCGAAGAGCAGGACCGCCGCGCCGTAGAGCCGGGCCCATTGCGCGGCCAACAGGCCGATCGGCCCGGCGCCGAACACGGCCACGCTCTGGCCCGGGCCGACTCCGCCGGCCCGGCGCAGGGCGTGCAACGCCACCGCCGCCGGTTCGACCAGCGCCGCCGCGGCCAGGGGAACGGTCGCGGGCACGGGGATCAGATTGCGCGCCGGCGCGGTCACATATTCGGCGAAACCGCCGTCGCGCCGCGAGCCCAGGTAATCGTAATCCGCGCAGCGGGCGTACTCGCCCAACTCGCAGGCCGGGCAGCGGCCGCACCAGACCAGAGGGAAGACCGCGACCCGGTCGCCCGGCCGGCAGCTCTCGACCTGCGGACCGACCTCGGCCACCACGCCTGCGAACTCGTGGCCGCAGACCAGCGGATGACGATGCGCACCCTTGACGAACATCCGGGGCAGGTCGGAACCGCAGACCCCGCACCAGGCCACCCGCACCAGCACCTCGCCCGCTTTCGGCCGGGGCCGGTCCAACGACTCCAGGCGCAGATCGCCCACCGCGTGAAGCCGGATCGCCGGCATGGGGGCGCTCATGCCAGAACCTCCTGGGACTGGCGGGCGCGTTGCCCGGCGGCCACCGCCTCGCGCAGGGCGCGGGCGTTCTCGGCAATCGAGCGGTCCGGGTGAAAAAGGCTGCTCGTGCCGGCCACCAGACTGGTAGCGCCAGCCGCGACCATGCCGGGAATATTGGCAAAGCTGACATTGCCGTCCACCTGGAGGCTGATGTCGTTTCGCCCCCGGGCGTCCAGAAAGGCGCGGCAGTCGGCGATCTTGCGCAGCGCGGCCGGAACCAGCTTCTGTCCGGCGAAGCCCGGATTGACGGTCATGATCAGCACATAGTCGAGCCGGTCGAGCACGTACTCCAGGCTGGTCACCGGCGTGGCCGGATTGAGGGCCACCCCCACCCGGCAGCCGGCCTCGCGCAACTGGTTCAGGGTCCGGTCCAGGTGCCGGGCTGTCTCGACATGCACCGAAACCTGCCGCGCGGCCAGGGCGATGGCCTGATTCACGAACAGGTCCGGTTCCTCGACCATCAGGTGCAGGTCGAGCGGCAGGCCGGTCTGCTGCTTGAGTTGGCGCAGCATCTCCAACCCCAGCGGCAGATTCGGCACGAACCGGCCGTCCATTATGTCGATGTGCAGACTGTCCACGCCCGCGGCCTCCAGCCGCCGCACGCTCTCTTCCAGGTGCAACTGATCGCAGCACATCACCGAGGCCGAGACCTCGACCGCCGGCCGCTCGCCGGTCACCGTTACCGCCGGCGCGACTGAAGCGACCGGAGCGGTCGAGTTGACGAAGGTCTCGCGCAGATAGGCCAGGGATTCGCGCAACTGCGCCTCCAATTGCGCGTCGCTGTAGTCGCGGCCCAGCTTGGGGCCGCCGATCTCGAGATAACCGACCAGGGCTTCCACCGGCAAGCGCTCGGCCCGTTCGCGCAGCAGCGCGGCCACCGTCGAGATGTCGACCACGCCGCGCGCCCGTTCCGCAGCCGAGAAACCGAAGGTACGGTCGAACTGGGCGTCGGTGTTCTTCAGGTGCAGTTCGTGAGTGTAGTCCAACCCAGCCTCGAGCAACTGCCGTCCGTCCCAACGCACCACGCCCGCCCGGTCGGCATAGCCGTGGGCGATGTCCGCGCAGTAACCGACCGGGCTGGTCTGGGGATGGGCCAGATGATAGGCCCGCAGTTCCTCGCCCAGGGCCAGAATCTCCTCGGGTAGAGCCGGCGGCTCGGCCAGGCAGGACATGGGCTCAATGGCCAGAAACGCCACGCCCCGCGCATGGGCCAGGGCCATGAGTTCTTTCAAGTTGCGGACGTAGCAACGCAACCCCTCGGCCTTGGTGCCCAACCAGTCGCGCAGGACCGAGCCAGGATTGGAACCAACGGATTCGGCGCCCAAAAGCGCCCCGATTTCGATCAGCCGCTCGTAGTTGCGGCGGGCCACGGCCTGCCACTCGGGATCGGGAGAGAAGAAGCCGCCCAGCTCGCGGTGGGCGGTGAAGACGCTGCGGATGCGCACGCCGAACTCTTCGGCCTGCCGCCGGAGGCGGACAAAATATTCATCCGGCAATTGATAGATCTCGAAAAAAGTCCCCAGTTGGAGATTGCCGACCTTCTCCTCCTCCATCAGCCGGAACAGCCAGGGAAAGGAATAACGATATTCGATCGGATCACTCTTGATGCCCAGTTCAAGCCGCAAAGTTTTCATCGATTGCTCCTTCAATCTTTTTCACTCATGAATACTACACCATAATCGATCATTGTCAATCACTTTGCCTTCTTTTCGCTCATTTTCAATCAAAGATTAGTGCCCAGCATGCCTAATTTACCAGTAACTATTTTTAAATTAACAGTTTATGTTTTTTCCAGCCGAGCCAGGCTCGGTAGGATTCGGTTTCGCAGTGCGGATTGGAAAATGTGATGCGGAGGAATGGAATTTTTGCTTTTCGAGCCGGATTAGGCTATCCTAACCCTTAAGCGATCAGATGTTGCTAGGAGAGCGGGGTTTTTCTTTGGCTAGAACAGTTCAGCTATTTGGGGCAGGTGAGCGAAAGAGGCAGGACATGAACCAAATCGAGCGACAGTGGCGGATCTTGAATCATATCTCGACCCACGAGACCATCTCGCTGGAAGAGGCGGTCGCCAGCCTGAAAGCCAGTCCGGCCACGATTCGCCGCGACTTCACCAAACTCGTGGCCCAAGGCAAGGCCGAGCGCTTTCACGGCGGCGTGCGCCGCCTGCATGGCTATCGGGAGGAGTCTTCGTTCGGTTTCCGCGAACAGCTCTACTCGCGGGAGAAGGACCGCATCGCCCGCCAGGCGGCCACGCTCCTGCGCAGCGGCGACGTGCTCATGGTCGACGGCGGCACCTCGACCTTCCACCTGGCCGATCACCTGCCCGACCTGCCGCTGCGCCTGATCACCAACTCGCTGCGCCTGGCCGCCTACCTGACCGAGAAACGCGGCCACGACGCCCAGCTGGAAATCTTTCTCACCGGCGGCTTCGTCTATCCGCAGTCCAACCTGCTCGTCGGCCCCTTGGCCAAAAGCTGCCTGCGGCAGTACCACGCCAACTGGGCCTTCCTCTCCGCCGGCGGCATCGGCCCGGCGGGCGTATTCAACACCACCGAGATCGTGGTCGAATGCGAACAGATCATGATCGAAAACTCGGACCGGACCGTGATCCTGGCCGACCACAGCAAAATCGGCCAACTCGCCATGTGCCGGGTCTGCGACGCCGCCCAGATCGACGTGCTCGCCACCGACTCCCACCCCGACCACGAGGCCACCTACGAGGCCCTGCGCCGCGAAGGCGTGGAACTGCTCTTCGCCCCCGCCGAGCCGGCCTGACCGCCATTTCCCGGGAGAAGTGCATGCCGCACGCCCATAAAATGCTTTGCGCACCCACCAGGTTCAGATGGGTGGGTCGCACGAATGGGACAGACGTTGAGTCTGCCCATCTGAACGCTCGAAACGGCGAAGCCAGGTGAGAGTTTTTTGGTGGGGTCCGGGGAACCTTTTTTGCAAAAAAGGTTCCCCGGAATTGCTCTTATCAATTGATATCGATCTTAGCCTACCGCCTGGAGGTAGCGGCCGTTGTGGGCGGTGGCGGCGTTGGGGTCGGTCTCGGCCAGCGGGGATTCGTCCTCGACCATCACCCAGCCGCGATAGCCGGCGGCCTTCAATTCCGCGAGCAGGGCGGGATAGTCGATCGTCCCCTCCCCCAGCAGCGCCCACTTGCCGTTAGCGCCCAAATCCTTGAAATGCACATGACGGATCAGGCGGCGGGCGTCGCGGAAGATCGTCACCGGGTCCATGCCGCCCTTGGCGATGTGTCCGGCGTCGGGCGCGAAGCCCAAGACTTTTTCATCCAGCCCGTCCAACATGACGCGGTAATCTTCGGCCGTGCGGAAGACCGAGCCGGCCGGCGAATTGGGATGGAACGCGGCCGTCAGGCCGGCCCCGGCCGCGCGCGCCGCGACCGCGTTGATGCAGCTCAGGCAGTTGGCCTGCCGGCCGGCCAGCCCGCGCCGGTCCTTCCCCGGCATCTGGCAGAGGGCCAGCACGGTCTGCGGAAAAGACTCAGCTAGGTAACGAATCACCCGGTCGGCCTCGGCGCGCTCCTCGACCGTCTCCGAGGGCTGGCGCCAGTCGCAGACCAGGCAGAGAGCCCCCAACTCCAACTTCCGCGCAACCAGCGCTTCACGCAAGCGGGCCGGCTCGGTCCGGTATTTCCCCAGCATGCAAACCTCCGGCTCGAGCCCGGCAAAGCCGCAGTCCCGCACCGTGTCCAGAATCCCGTCGAGCCCGTCGCGATACTTTTCATAAGACATCTGCCAGGTGTAGGTCTGGCAGCCGAACCGGAAGGTGTTCATTTGCACTCCTGCGGAGGAATAAACCTGTTTCGGGAGAACTTTTTTATAAAAAAGTTCTCCCGCGCCCTTTCAAAAAATTTTCACAACCCGCTTCGCGCGCCCGACAGGTTCAGATGGGTGAGTCGAACGTATGAGATTGACGCTAAACTCACCCAACTGAACGTTCGAAACTGCGAAGCCGGCCAAAGTTTTTTGAGCGGGGTCCGGGGGGAACTTTTTTTCAAAAAAGTTCCCCCCGAGGCAATTAAATGAAGTCACTTCGCCTTCAGAAACTCTGCCGTCAGCCGGTTGAACCGCTCCAGGTCTTCCCAGTGGTGGCAGTGCCCCCAGCCGGGGAATAGTTCCAGCCGTGAATTCGGCAGGCGCTCGTGCATCGCGTGGCTGAACGCCGGCGGGGTGAAGATGTCGACCTCGCCCACGGTGAGTAGGCAGGGTTGGGTCAGTTCCCCCAGCCGGTCCAAGGTATCGTGGGTGATGCAGGCCGAGCATTGGGCGGCGAAGGCCGCCTGCGGCATGGGCTTCTCGCCGGCCTTGGCCCGGGCCTCAGTCAGTTCGGCGAAATGGGTGTCGAACCGACCGGGCGCGAAGATCCAAAGCTGCAAAAGCTGGGTGAATTCCGCCGGCGTGGCCACGGCCCGCATCCGGGCGAAGTGCTCAAAAATCTCCCGGGCGTACTGATTGCAGCGGGCCCAGGAACTGATGAGCACCAGCCGGCTGACCCGTTGGGGGTGGCGCAGGGCCAGTTCCTGGGCGATGCCGCTGCCCATCGAGATGCCGGCCACGCGGACGCGCTCCAGGCCCAGGGCGTCGAGCAGATCGCGGGCGTCCTCGGCCATTTGCGCGGTGGTGTAGGGTCCGGCCGGCCGGTCGCTCTCGCCCGCGCCGCGATTGTCCATGAGCAGACAGCGGAAATGTTTCTCATATTCGGCGACGTGTTCGGCCCAGAGCCCGCCCGGCGCGCCCAGGCCCATGAGCAACAGGAGCGGTTCGCCCCGGCCGCGTTCTTCATAATTGATGCGAATGCCGTTGGCCGTGACTTGAGGCATGGTCTTTCCTTTCCGAGCGCCTTGGCAAATTGCCGGGAGCGGGTCAAACCCCCGCATTTATCCCTCTGCACGCCGAAGCAGGCGAAGCCGGATAAAGTTTTTTGAAAGAGTTTGAGAAAACTTTTTTCCAAAAAAGTTCTCTCAAATCAAACGTCAGTTTCTCGCGGTTCCTTTCAAATCATGATGCCTTCGGCCGCGGCCACCCGGCGGTAATGGGCCGCGGCGCGGTCATATTCGGAATCGCTCTTCAGATGCTCCAGCATAAGGGGCACGGCCTGGGGCAACTGGTGGAGTTCGCGAACAAAGGCCGCGATATCCAGCGCCCCCTCGCCGGCCAGGACTTCCTCTAGAATCACGCTGATGGCCGGCTCCTTGAGTTTGATGTCCTTGGCGTGGGCGGCCACGATCCGGTCGCCGAAAAGCTTTACGCATTCGCGCATGATCGCGCCGCTCTGCCAGTAGGCCCGGGGCGAATTGATCAGGTTCACCAAGTCCAGGTGCACGCCGAACTGCGGCCGGTCCACCGCGGCGATCAGTTGGGCGATGGCCTCGGGCGAGTCGACCACGCTGAAGGGGAAGATCTCGTAGGTGAAGTAGCTGCGCTTGGGCTTGACCGTGTCGATGAAGTGGCGGGCCATGGTCACGGCCTCCTCGAAGGCCTCGGCCGAGAAGTTGGCCGCGACGTGGCGGGAGTTGCCGTTGCCGTGGCAGTAGGAGCCAAAGATGTCGACCGCGCAGACCGCGCCCAATTCCTCGGCCAGGGCCAGGGCCTCGGTCATGCTCTGCCGGTGCTGCTGGCGGGTGGCGGATTCGGTGTCGACCAGGTTCTCCCAGAAGCCGACCTCGGCGATGGTCACGTCCTCGGCGGCGAAGGCCTCGCGGACGGCGCGGATGCCGGCCGTGTCCTTGAGGGTCAGGCGCGGGGCGTAAGCGGCGGTATAGCCCTTGGCCCGGTGGGCGCGCGCCAGCTCCCGGGGATCGTCGGTCGCCGCGCCGTGGCTCTCGCCGGCGCCGGCCGCCCGGGCGCGGGGATTGAGAATGGGACCGCCGAATCTAATCATTTTTAGTCTTCCTTATCTTGGGGGCCGCAAAGGCCCGTGAACCTTGCCGGCGCGGATAAACTTCCCGCTTTTCATCTATACGAACGCTAAAAAATGCACGCCTGGATAAAGTTTTTTGAAAGAGCTTGAGAGAACTTTTTTTCAAAAAAGTTCTCT
>CAYMGG010000181.1:0-12064 GCA_964389915.1 uncultured Planctomycetaceae bacterium | reverse complement strand
GGCTGGGCGCTGGATGCGGCGTACGAGACGCAGAATTATGAATTGTCGCCCCAGGCGGTCGCGGCCGGAGGGGGGGATGAGTTCGTTCGGGTCAGCACCTCGTTCACCGCCCCCGCGGCGTGCGCTTTCATCAAGGCGCACCTGCTGTTTCACGGCCAAGGCGAAGTCTGGTGGGGCGATATTCAACTGGAAGCCGGCCCGGAAGCCACGGCATATGAATTGAGGGACGCCGATCCGGCCGCATTGGCCGTACCGCCGCCGGCCAAGGAAGCGCCGCAGTACGCCGCGGCCGTCATCGCCGAGGCCCGCTTGCGCGATGTGCTGGCCCAGACGCGGCGGCTGGTCGAATACGCCGGCAAAAGCGAGGACAAGGAGATCGCCGGCCTGGTTTCGGCCGCGCACCTGGCGGTCGAGGCGGTCGCCGGCGGGCTGGACGCCCCCTATCTGGTGCCGGACTACCGGCGGCTGGACTACGCGCGGTTGGCGGCGAACTCGGCCGCCGCCCAGAAGCTGCTCAAGACGATCTGGCAGAAACTGGGCCTCGACCTGCAAGCCCTCTTTACGGAGTGGCAGCCGCCGGCCCTGCCCGAAAACATCGACAAGTCGGCGCTCGCCCGTGAAATCATCATCTTCCCCTGCCTGACGCGCCGGACCTTTCTGACCGGCGAAGGCAACTGGGAGATCCTGCGCCCCTTCGGATTTCGTTTAGGCAGCAACTGGGCGCGCATCGACTGCGATACCGAGGGCCGGCTGCAACCGGAAGAGATGGACCAGACCGTCCAGGTCTTGGCCGCCCACGGCCTGCGGACCGATGTGAACTTCAGCAACTTCTTCGGCGTGCCGGCCCTCTTCAAGACCATTGGCGAGGACGTCTATCTGCACAGCAGCGCCGGCGATTGGAGTCCGGGCGGGAACTGCCACTCCACGGTCAACATCTGGCATCCCCAGGTCCGGGCCCTCGCCACCGCGACCACCCGCCAGCTGGCCGAGCACTACCGCGACAATCCCAACGTGGTCTGCTATGAGATGACCAACGAACCGTCGCTGACGATCGAGAAACGCGTCCACGGCTATCAGTATGAACCCTGCGGGGTGGGCGGCTACAGCCGCCAGGCCCGGGCGGCCTGGGCGGAGTGGCTCAAGGCCAGGTACGCAACGGTCGAGGCCTTGAACGCCGCCTGGCGGACGGCATACGCCGGCTTCGACCAGGCCGAGCCGCCCGCCGACCTGACCGCGCCGGTTCCGGTCCGCAGCGACGCCCCCGTGGCGGTCGGGCCGATCCGGGATTTCCAGTTGTTCCGCGCCCAGAGCCACACGGAATGGTTCCGCCTGAGCCTCGACGCGCTGCACGCGGTCGACGCCCGCCGCCCGGTCTGTTCGCAGTTCAACGGGCCGTCGGTGGATCGCAAGGAAGCCGGCCTGGACCTGCGCGACATGACGGAGAACTCCACCTACGACTATTACGGCACGCACGACTGGCCGGGAGCCGACGTGGCGGTGAACTCGCTGTACATGGTGTCCATGAACCGCCGGGCCAACCTGCCGCACTGGGAGGACGAGTTCATCTGGAGCCAGTGGGAGAAGAAGGGCACGCCCGAGCCGGTGATGCGGGCGGCCTGCGAGCGCAACCTCTGGCGGCAGATCGCCTGGGGCAAGCGGGCCATCTCGCTCTTCAACCTCGAGTCGGAGTGGGAGCACGACAATCCGGCCCGGAGTTGGAACAACTCGCTGCTGAATCTTGAGGCCGACCTGGAGATCCCCCGCTACAGCACGGGCGTCATCCCCACGGTCGAGCGCAAGGCCAACCGGTTTGGCGCCCGCTTCCTGGACGCCCGGATCAAATTCGGCGAGGTGGCGATCCTCAATCCGACCACGGCGGCCCTGGTGGCGGCCCCGGAGCAGAGCGTCCGCCAGGAGGGCACCTACCTGGCCGGCCAATTGCTCAAGCGCCACATCGTCGCCCTGATGGTCCCCGAAGAGCATCTGACCGCCGGAGGCGAGTGGAAACAGGCGAAGGTATTGATCGCGCCGTGGGCGATTAACGTTCCGACCCAAGTGCAGGAAAACCTGTTGACCTGGGTCGAAAAGGGGGGAAAGCTGCTGGCCACCGGCCCCTTCGGCCTGTTCGACGAGTATGGCCGGCCGGCGGCGCGGCTGCTGGACAAGGTTTTCGGGCCGAGCCAATGGGTCTACGACGCGAAAGCCGATGCCGGCGCGCAGTGGCGCTTGGAGAAAGGCGCGCTCCCGGTCGATCCCGCCGGGTTCATGGTCGCTGCATACGGCCAGGGGCGGGTGATCGTCCGGCCGGAGCGGGCCGTCAAGCGGCAGAGCGGCGAGGCGATTCTGACCCGGCTGGGCGAGCTGATCCCCGTCCCGTTCGTGACGACCGATCTGACGACCGTCGAAATCGTGCCCTGGGAACTGCCGGCGGGCGACCAGCTGCTGTTCGTGATCAACCTGGACGCGACCGCCGCGCACTCCGGCAGGCTTTACGTGCGGGGCAAGTACGATCGGGTGGCCGACCTGACCTGCGACGCGCGCCCGGCGGTGAACCTAAGCTATGCGGCCGGCGTCACCCGTCTGCCGCTCGACCTCCATCCGGGCGGCGCGGTCCTCTTCGACCTGGGGCCGGCCGACCGGCAGGCGGAGATTCCGGCCCCGGCCGCCGCGGCCGAACTGCGCCGGCAATTCCGCGCGGCCGCGGACCGGGCGGTGGCCGCCCTGGCGGTGAATTCGCCCAAAGAATCCGCCGAAGCCTTCCGGGCGGAACTGATCGGCCGCGCGGCCGCAGGCTTGCGCAGCGCCATCGAGCAGGAGCTTCCCGTGCTGGAGATGCGGGAGAAACTGACCCGCCTGCAAGCGCTGGAAAAACTGGCGCGCCCGCTCGACCGGGCGCTGAAAGCGGACTACCGCGTCCTGCCCGCAACCGGCCCGGTTACGATCGACGGCGATTTGAGCGAGTGGGGGCAGGCCGAATGGGCGGAGATTCCCGCCTCGCGCGTGGTCTATGGCGGGGAAGGCAAGGGGCCGGCCGACCTCTCCGCCAGCTTCGCCCTGGCCTGGGACGAGCAGGCCCTGTATCTGGCCGGCCGGGTCAACGACGACCAAGTCTGCCCCGCCCAGGATGCGGGCCAGCCCTGGAACGGCGACTGCGCGGAGATCTTTTTCAGCCTGCTCCAGGGGCGGGAGATTGCCGGCGGCGGCTATGTCCTCGGCGACGGGCAGCTGCTGTACACGCCGGCCGGCGCGCTGACGGTCCAGGGGAGCATTGCGGAAATGAGCGGCCTGGCGACCGCGCCGGCGACGGCCGCTAAACTGACCGCCACCGGCTGGAATTTCGAAATGTCGTTCCCGTGGAAACAATTTGGGATCAGCCGGCCCCGGGCGGGGCTCACCCTGGGATTCGATTTGGGCCTCGACGATCAGGACCAGCCGCTCGCCGGGAGGCTCCGCCAGTTGATGTGGCACGGAACCGCCGACAACCACCGGAGCACTTCCCAATTCGGAACCGTCGAACTGGCCGTCCCCGTAACGAATTGATCGATCTTTCGCCGCCGATTGAAACGGTCTTCCCCCTCCAGCCAAGCCGCCACAGGCAACTCAACTGCCGGGCGGCTTGGGCTTTTTCCCAGACCAGCTATTTCCCTTCTACGGGCGGACGCACGGTCTGGCGGCGAAAATCGGCCGGAGCCAGGCCCATGACCTGCTTGAAGCGCCGGGAGAAGTGAAACTGATCGTAGAAGCCCAGCTCCGCGGCGATCTGGCCGACCGAATCTGTCGTCTCGACCAACCGCCGCCCTGCCTGCTGCATGATCCATTCCGCCCGGTACTGCCCGGGCGTCCTTCCGGTCAAAGCCAGAAATTTCTTGCGGAACAGGGAGTAAGAGGAGTTCAGCCGGCCGGCCACCTCCTCCAGCGACGGGGAATTGAGCGTGCCGGCCGTCAGATGCTTGATCGCGGTCTCCCGCCAGGCGCACGACTCGGTCGATTGGCTGCGCTGCTCCTGCCGCTGAAGGGCGGTGGCCAGGATCTGTTGCAGCCGGCCCAGACGCAGGAGGTGCGCGCCGGGCGAAGCAGTTTCCACCGGGGCCACCAGTCCCTGGAATTGCCCCAGCCAATAGTCGCGCGGCTCCAACTGTAGATGGCGGCTCTGCGGGCCGGGGTCGCCGCTGGCCTGCCACAAATCGAAGAGCGGGCCGCCGCACCCCAAGAAGAATTCGCTCCACGGCGCGGCCGACCGGGGGCCGTAGCTCTGGTTCACTCCGGGGGCGGCCCACATCAGGCTCCCCGTCCGCATGACCGTCTTTACGCCCGTGTCGTCAAAGTAATCGGCCTCGCCCTCAAGAGTATAGACCAGCAGGTAATGCGGGGTGGGCCGCAGATAATCCGGCGGTTCGGCGTGGGCGTAGGTGGCCAGGCTGTTCCATTTGGTGCCGGCATAGACGATGCCGCCCAGGGGCGAGGTCACGGGCTGAAAGGCGTTGATAGTGACCGGCCCGGCCGTGCTGAAGTAGAGGTTGCGGTCGTATTCCATATGTCAAAATATACATGCTAAATGCCAAACGAGCAATTCCGAACCGCCCGAAACGGTTGTAGAGTGGAAAGAAAGTCGGCGGCGAAGTTGACCGCGCGCCGGGGCGAAACCAGGTGGGAAGCGGCTCGACGCTATTTCAAATTTCCGAAACTCTCAAAATCGCGGGAAAATATATGAAACCTCAGAATTTTATCCTCACCAACGAGTCGATCCGAGAACGGTTTCGCGCCCGGCGCCAGGCCCGGCCGGCCGATTTTGCGCGCCGCCTGGAGCTCTCCTGGAGCAACTGGGGATTCGGGACCGAAGATCTGGAAGCGTCGGCCGCCCGATTGGAACGGTCGGGCATTTCGTGCATTGAGCTGCACGGCAACCACTACGGGCCGGACCTGGGCTATCGCCCGGCCCAGACCCTGCGCCGCTTGGCGGACCACGGGTTGAGGGTCGCGGGCGTCTGCGGCATGTTTTCGGCCGAGAACGACCTCTCCAGCCCCAGCGGGCGGATCCGGCAGGCGGCGGTTGACTATCTCAAGCGGACGCTGGATTTTGCGGACGCCGTAAAGGCGGAATATATCCTGGTCGTGCCGGGCGCGGTCGGCCGGCCGACCCGCTATGACGATTGCGAGTTCGAGCGCAGCGTCGCCACCCTGCGGCCGCTGGCCGAGGAATTCGCGGCCCGCGGGATCAAGGCCGCCATCGAGCCGATCCGAGCGGCCGAGGTCAGCTTCTGCCATACCGTGGCCGACGCCAAACAATATCTCGCCGCGGTCGCCGTTCCCGGAGCAAATCACATCAACGGCGACGTCTTCCACATGCAGGCCGGCGAACCGCACATCGGCGCCGCCGTGCTCGAGGCGGGCGAGCAATTGGTCAATCTGCATCTGGCCGACAGCCAGCGCGGCGCTTTGGGAGAGGGCAGCCTGGATGTCGACACGTTGATCATGGCCCTGTACCTGATCGGTTACAATCGGCCCGGCTGTTACGTCACGCCCGAACCTTTGGGGCCGGGGGGCGATCCCTATCCGGCCATGCACGGCCGGCCTGATCCGGCCCTGCTGGATCACTTGGTCGCGCAGACGGCCAGCTATTTTCGCGAACGCGAAGCCGCCGTGTTGGCAGAATGAACTGATTTTTTACTCCCGCTCGACCGGGAGAAGATAATTTTCTCTAGCTCAAGTCTGGAGCCGCCATGCTGACGCAAGTTGCGCAGGATAGCCATAAAAAATCTCCACCCCCCGCCCCGCTGACGCCGGCCTTAACCAGGCCCGCCGCCGTCGAGTTCAAACTGACCGGCGAGATCGGCCGGCGGCTGAAGGCCGTGACCGAGCAGTGGCTCATTCCCACCCCCGCCGCCAATCCGCTGCTGCTGTCCATGTTCCGCGAGCGCGACCGGCGGCCGTATCGCGACCTGGTGCCTTGGGCGGGCGAATTCGCCGGCAAGTATCTGACGCACGCGGTGCAGGTCCTGCGTCTGACCGGCGACGACGACCTGAAAATTCACCTGGAGCGGTTCGTCGCCGAATTGTGTGCCTGCCAGGACACTGACGGATATCTGGGATGCTGGCCGCAGCCGTCGCGGCTCACGAACCAGGCGCCGAATTGTACGCGCCCCACCTGGGACACCTGGTCGGCCTACCACGTCATGCTGGGGCTTTTGCTCTGGCATGAGTACCGTCCGGACGCCCAGGCCTTGCGGAGCGCGGAGCGGATGGCCGATCTGCTTTGCGAAAAATACCTAGGGCCAAAGACTCCCCGGCTGGTGGACACCGGCTCCACGGAGATGAATCTGGCCCCGATTCACTCGCTCTGCCTGCTCTACCGCCAGACCGGCACGCCGGCCTATCTGGCCCTGGCGCGGCAGCTGCTGGCCGAATTCGCCGCCCGGGACGACGCCGACCGGCCGCTCGCCGGCGACTATCTGCAAGCGCCGCTGGCCGGCCGGGAGTTTCACGAGACGCCCAAACCGCGCTGGGAGAGCCTGCACCCGATCCTAGGCCTGGCCGAACTGTATTATCTCACCGGCGAGGCCGGCTGTCGCCAGGCCTTCGAGTCGCTCTGGTGGAGCATGCTCAAAGGCGACCGGCACAACAACGGCGGCTTCACCTCCGGCGAACAGGCCACGGGCGATCCGTATCATATCGGCGCCATCGAAACCTGCTGCACGGTGGCCTGGATGGCCATGTCGGTGGAGATGCTCAAGCTGACGGGCGACTCGCGCGTGGCCGACGAGTTGGAGCTCTCGCTCTTCAACAGCGGCTTGGGGCTGATGAGCCCCACCGGGCGCTGGGTCACCTACAACACGCCGATGGACGGCCGGCGGATCGCCAGCCCCAACGACGCCACCAGCTTTCAGGCCCGGCCCGGCGGCAACGAACTGAATTGCTGCTCGGTGAACGGGCCGCGCGTCCTGGGCCTGCTGGCCGAATGGGCCTGCTTGCAGAGTCCGGAAGGGCTGGCGCTCAACTACTACGGCCCGGGCCAGATACAGGTCCGGCGGCCTTCGGGCAACCGGGTGACGCTTCGCCAGGAGACGGCTTACCCCGCAGAAGCGGAAATCGAAGTGCGATTGAACCTGGACGCGGCCGAATCCTTTACGCTCGCCCTGCGTATTCCGAGTTGGAGCCGACACTCGCGGGTCTGGGTGAACGGCGCGGAATTGACCGGGTTACGGCCGGGCGGCTACCTCTCTCTGGCCCGCGAATGGCGAGACGGCGACTTAATCAGGCTGGAACTGGATTTCCGCCTGCAATTCTGGCGTCATCCTACCCGGCTGCCGGCGGGCATGGCGGCCTCGGCCTGGGAAACGGAATGGCGACTGGCCGGGCCGATCGTCAATCGCGGCGATTCGCCAGCCGGCCTGGCCCCCGCCGATCTGCGGCTGGATCAAGCCGCCAGCCTGGCGGAGGTCGCAAAACTGGACCGCGGACCGGCGAAAACCGTATTCAGCTCCGCAGGCCGGATCGATTTCAGTGCCCACCTGCCGGCCGCCGGACCGTTTGCCGCGGCCTGGTGCTTCACCGAGATTGAAGTGCCGGCCGACGGAGTGATTCCGATCCTCATCGGTTGCGACTGGTGGTACTCCGCGCTGGTCAACGGCCAGAACATTGTGCCGGGCAATTCCGGGTCCAAGGAGCGCCAGATGCCGGCCCTGCTGCCGGTAAAAGCCGGGCGCAACCTGGTGGGCTTTAGGGTGACGGCAGGGAGTCAGGGCTGGATGCTGGACCTGGGTCGCGGCGATTTCATTCCCACGGGGCCGGCCGCGTCCGGCACGCCGGGCGGCAAGCCTTTTGCCTCCATCTACCGCGGGCCGCTGCTGCTCGCTTACGACGCCCGGTTTAATTCCGGAGGATATTCCGGCGCGGATGTTCCCCTGCTGGCGCGCCCCGAGCTCGCCCGGGTTCCAGGCGGTGAGCAATACCCCTCCCCCGCGCCGCTGCTACTGATGGAAGGAAAAGATCCGGCCGGACGGCCGATCCGTTACTGCGATTTCGCCAGCGCCGGCGCTACGGGCAATTATTACCAGTCCTGGCTGCCGCTCGGGTTCGAGTGCCCCCGGGTCGAATTCTCGCGCGAAAATCCGCGGCGAAGCCAGCCTTTGGGCTGACCGCGAAACCGGCTCGGCGTTTACGCCGCGGTTGATCCCGGGCCACGCAACCGGTCCGAACTTGACGGCGTTCGATATTTCGTGTCCCGTAGTCACGAGGGAGCCTTGAGGAGCGCGGGGACGGCACCCGGGAGAAACAACCTATGAGCAAGGATCGGCGAATCGAGGATCAGGGCCTGCCGCTGGGCGGCCTGGCCCCGGGCGGGCCGTTCGGGCGCTATCATCCAGACGGGCGGGTGACGTTCGCCGCCCGGCCGGCGCGCGAGTGGGAGTTCATGGCCACCGGCACCGGGATCACCGGCCTGACGGTAAATTTCCCAGACGAAATGGTGGTGCAACTCAATCATTCGGCCGCCATTGACGAGGGCGGAAAGCTCCGCGCCCTCGGCCGCCTGCATCTCGATCTGGACGGCCACCCCTTCGCCAACGCCGCCCGCTTCGCCATGGAACACGACTTGCGCCGCTCGGTGATCACTGCGCTGGCCGAGACCGCCGACGGCCAGGTGCGCGTCGAAATCCGGGCGCACGTCCTGTGCGACCTGGTGCGGATAGACCTCCACGACGACCGCCGGACGCCCGGCGCGTTGTCGATCCGCCTGGAGGGTGACGCGCCCATGCGCCTGGCCGCGGACGACGCGGGCGGCGTGGGCTTCTGGCACGAGAACCCGCCGGACGCCCTGGTGCCCGACAAATTCGAGAACGCCGGCACGGGCGCGGATGTCCCGGGCGACAACCGCCCCTGGCTGGGGGGGCGCGCCTTCGGCCTGGTCCTGACCGGCGAAGGCAACCACGCGGCAGTGGTTGAAAATACGCTTTCATTGCCGGCCGGCAGCCGGCACTCGCTGCTAATCGCCGGGATCTCCACTCGCGACGGCCGGGAGGCCTTGCTCGACAGCGCGCGCACGCGCCTGGCCAAGGCGAAACGCGACGGGGCGGAAAGCTATGTCGCCACGCATGAAACGTGGTGGCGCGAGTTCTGGACCCGCAGCTGGTTCGAACCGGAGGACACGGCCGACGGGCTCCTGCGCCATAAGGCCGCCTTCGACCTTTATCGCTATTATCTGGCCTGCTGCGCCGGCGAGCGGCGCGAGACGCCGCCGCGTTTTCAGGTCGACCTCTTCCGCTACCACCTGCGCCAACACCAATGGCTGACGGGGCTGATCTGCGCGGTCGAGCAGTATCAGTCCTACTACGGCGCGCTACGCACCGGCGACTGGGGCGCGATCCGCGGCCTGGCCGATTTCTACGCGCGCAAGCTTCCTTATTACCGCCACTTCGCCCGGCGCGCTTGCGGCTGTGGCGGCGCCCGCATTCCGATGTGGCAGGGACCGGCCGTGCTGACGCCGCCGGCCGAAACAAACCCGGGCGAACCCCCGGTCGGCGTCTGGCGTAAACCCTACAACGGCGAAAATCCCGCCGGGCAGATCTGGCTGCTGCAACTCTTCTGCGATTACGTCCGGGCCAGCGGCGACCGGGATTTCGCCCGCCGGACGCTGCTGCCCCTGGCCGCCGAGCTGGTCGAGTTCGTCCGCCAGCGCTATCCCGGCCGCGAAAACGGACGACTGATCATCGCGCCGTGCAATGCGGGAGAAACCTGGCAGGGCGTGCGAGACCCCGCGGAAATGGTCTGCGCCCTGCGGGTGGCCCTGCCCCAACTCATCGCCGTCGGCCGGATCGCGGCTTGGCCGGCCGGGCTGACCGAAGGCTGGCGGGAACTGGCGGCGGCGTTGCCGGAAATACCTCGTGGCCGCCTGGAATATCGCGACGCCGAGACCCTGCCGGTCGTCGTCCCCGCCGACCGGCTCGCGCCCGCCGCCGACATGGCCGCCTGCGAATCGTATATACTGCCGTGGTCCCAGGGCAAGCCCCATTACCAGCTCAACGCCCAGCAGACCGAGCTCTACGCCATCTGGCCGGCCAAGCTCATGCTCAGAGGCCCGGCCGAACGGGAAACCGCCCGAGCGTCCTATCAGGAGCGGCGATGGTCCGACAAGCGCGACGGCTGGAATCTGGATCCCACCTTTGCCGCTTGCCTGGGCTGGCGCGAAGAGGTCGGAAAGGAATATCCGTCGTACTTCGAACACACCTTCACGCTGCCCTGCGGTCTGGCGCGCGAGACCGCGGCGAACCATCCCGCCACCACGACCGACTCGGGCAACTGGGTGCCGGAATCGCCCAGTTTGCAGGGGCTGGGCACCGGCGTCCTACCCGGGCTCGAAATGCTTCTGCAAGACTACCCGGACAAGCTGATCGTCCTGCCCTGCTGGCCGCAGGACGCGGCCGTGTCCTTCGCCCTCTACAGCCCCTTCGCCGGCCGAGTCGAGGTCGACTACCGTCCCGGCGTCGCCCTGAACGTGAAGACCGCAAGCCCCCTGCCGGTCGAGAGTCCGCTGGCGGACCACGCGCCGCTGAACGTCAGCCAGCCAGAACCGCAAGAATCGCCAAAGTCCGCCCCGTAACCGGCTCCGAAAAGCCTATTTTTCGCTCAATTACGCTTAAAGCCCCATTTCCTGCACATAAACCGGGCTGGTATCACGACGAAGTTAATCTTGCGGCCGAGGCAGAGTCCATCAGCCCGAACGGGGCGCATCGGCTGGTAGTGGCCAATGAGAACCACGGCCACGCAACCCGCCTGCGCGTATACCGAGCTCTCGGATTCTGTCTGTATCGTCAGATTGGCGAAATGGGGTCGGCAGAACTTGACCATCTGTTCACTTTTCAATGGTCGCCCGATTCATCGCGGGTGGTAGTCTGCGAGCAGACCAGTACAGTTCCGCTCTTCGGATTCGATATGGCGACCGTGGTCAAGCACGAATACTACCAGTACGATCTTGCGGCGGCGGCATCCGTTGATAGCGCAAAGCGGTTTTTGGAGCACAGGGAATCGGAATAAGCACAAGGCAGATCAGGCGCATTGTAGACTCCTTGCAGATCGTGGTCTACAGGAGGCCGGGTACCCTCATCACTCCTTGGCGTCCTTCAGAACGTCTGCCGTTACGAGCTTGCCTTTCGCATCAATCAGTGTCCGGCTGTAACGGGGTATCTCTTTCTTGAGTAAGGGGATCGTTAGGAGCGGTGGCTCCCGGTACGGAAGGTCAACCACAAAGGCGACTTCTGTCTTGGCGAAGACACTTACCTGATCCGGAGTATCCATCGCAGGGACCAACTCAACTGAATTATCGACACAGAAGCCGTTGTTCAAGATTGGGTACTCGAATAGGACGCAACGACCGTCCTCAAGCCTGATTCCCTGCGGGTACCACTCGGCGATGCGTACTGGATTCCCAAGTGATTTCCCTTCGACAGTGACATTGTAGTGGAGGCCTAAGACCGAGGGGGAACAGAAGAATGCGACTATCAGGCCCGCGAGGACTGTTGTCCCAAGAGCTATGTGTCCCCTTTTTGGCAGCGACACGATCTTCCGCCGCCATCGGTAGGTGGCAACCGCCGTGCAAAGGGTCATGCCCAGCAAGAGAATCGATGCGATGCCGTGGACAAGTGCAGCGGCATTCAGTGCCTGAACGTGGTGCCAAGGATTCCAGAGCGTGAAGGCACTGCCGTTGAACTCCTTGTCGTATACCCAGTGCAAACCGACAATATAGAGAAGGACGGGAATCGCCAGCCAAATACGTGGCCTGCAGATCGCCACCATGATGACCGCGATGGCGACGAAAGGAATTTCTGTCGCGATGATGATGCAGTAGGCCCAGACCCAAAGACCGAGCATGCAATCTCCTGTCCCGGTGGCGGCAGAAATGCCCTCCAACAGGATTCTCTCTCCCCGGCACGTTCTGCGCAAGTCCGCCGTGCACGATGCGCTGAAATCGGAGCGCGGGGTGCACATGGCCAATAGCCCTTGCACTTTCGGCCGAATCACTAGTATCCCGTCAGCCCTAAAAGGGTGAATAAAGATAAGTATCTGGTCGATA
>CAYMGG010000180.1:0-12089 GCA_964389915.1 uncultured Planctomycetaceae bacterium | reverse complement strand
CGGAAAGGCATTGCTTCAACTTTTATCGAAAACGGTTATCGAACTGCTTCTAATAATTCCATAAAGATTAACTAGATCGGGGATTGAGCCAATGCAGATCCCAAACGGGTTTTACGAATTATGTTTCGGCTGCCATTTGAACCTGACCTTGCTGGCGATCGTGTTTTGCGACAAGCTCCGTTTTGGCATCATCGCCACGGTTTTTCTGGTTCATGAGCTGTCATGGGTGACGATTTATTGCCTGTATCGTTTCGGCATCCTTGACGGAAGGCCGAATCTCGGTCCCAGGAAAAAGGGGGAGTGATTTTTCTTATCGCCAGGCGCACGTTTTCCGGTGGTTCTGAAAGCATGATCCTGCCGGCCGGACATTTTCGGCTAATATCAGCTCGAGGTATTGATGGCCGACGAACGTTCCGGACCGGGTGAATCTGGTGAGAGTTTTTTGGCGGGGTTTGGGGTACCTTTTTTGTAAAAAAAGGTACCCCACAATCGGTTAGGCACTGTCAATAAATAAGGATGCGGTTTGATCCGGCGTCGCGGCCACGCTTTCGGCGTTTCGGCCCAAACCGTCGACCGAAACGCCTTTCGCTGCGCCGCTCCTTGACTGAAACTTGCATACTTTATTTATTGACAGCGCTTTACTATCAACTTGAATTGATATGACCGGCCGCGCCGCCCCGCGGGCAAAGGTCGCTTCGGGCGACGGCGATTAACGCCAACCCGCTTCGCGCAGCCAACCGAGATATTCCAAGCCCTTCTCCCTCGGCCCGCCTTCGTTCCAGAGCAGGCCGCCGTCGGCCATCTGGCGCAGAAATTCCCGATCCGGCGGCAGTGGCGTGCCGGCGCCCACCACCTCCCAGGCGTGGAGGCCGCCGCAGAGCATGACCCCGGCCGCCCGGCTGGCCTCCCGCAGGCGCAGCAGGTCGGCGCGGGTCCGGGACGTACCGCGCAGATAGGCGGAGATGTCGATGGTCCGGACCGAGGGGTGCGCCAGGGCGGCGTCGAGATAGCCGGTGAAATAGGGGCCGCAGGTGTGGAGATGGCCGCGGCCGAACTCCCGGTATAACTGTTCGTTGTACGGCTGGCAGAACTCGCGGTGCAGCTGGGGGGAGATGACCGAGATGTAGTCGTCCCAGAGGATCAGGCCCGCGCCGGGCACCGGCATGGCCGGATTGAGCAGCATCAGCGCCGGATCGCCGGCCCAGCGCTGCTGGGCGCGCAACAGGTCCGCAATGGCCTGGGTCGCGATCGCCATTAGCTCGTGCACGGCCTGCGGGGCCTCGTACATGGCCAGCATCAGCTCTTCGTTGCCCACGAGCTTGGTGGCCACGCCGTAGGGGCTCTGATGGTCGGTCACGACCACGGGAATACGGTAGTCCGTGCCTTCCAGCAGAGTCTGGATCCGGCGCTTGAGTCGCGGCCCCCAGCCGTCGGCTTCCGGATCGATCCGCCGTTTAAGCTTGGGCAGGTCCCGCTCCAGATCCTGGATCAGCCGGCCTTCGGTATACGGCGGCTGGGTCTCTTCGACGATCACGCCGGCGCCGAACAGGCTCGGGACAATGGCCTGGCCCAGGTCGCAGTTGTGGAAGCAGGGCAGAAAATCGTCCTCGGTAAACTCCGCCAGATGATGGTTCAGGCCCGCAACCTTGACCTCCAGGGCCAGGCGGTCGTCGAGGGCCAGGCGGTCGGGTTTGGCCCCGGCCGGGCCGCCGGCCGGATTGAAGGTGAAGAACGGCCTTTCGGGGAGACTGCCGCGCGCCAGCGCGGTCCAGCGCTCCCGCGCCGCCGCCTGGCGGGCGGCATCGAAGCGCACGGTGAGTTTCTGGGTTTTAACGGGCGGCAAACTGGCGGCGGTCATGGATTCCTCCCTTTATTGATTTTATGTTGCTTTCATCAAAAAATACGCCACGATTTAATCTTTGAGAAGGCGGATAATTGTTGAAAGAGTTGTCCAAATGTTGCACGTGGAAGACAATGCCATCTATCGGCAGGCATCCTATATGCCTCCCCTGCCGGTCCGGCCGGCCGGCCGGACTCCGGAGCTGTACGTCCCGGTGATGGGCCGGCTAAGCAGCCATGGCGGGTTCGACCTTCAGTCCATCGCCCGCCATTTTTCCGTCCATGTGGTCACCGGCGGCACCGGCTGGTTCGAGTCCGCCGGCCGGGTGTTTCCCGTCAAGGCGGGTGACGTGTTCGTCCATTTTCCCGGTCGGCACGTGCGCTATCGCGACTGCCGCGAAGCTCCCTGGCGATATACGTATTTCAATTTCGAGGGGCAGGCGGCGGAGTGGGTGCTGGAATTGGCCGGATTGACAGCCGAAACTCCGTGCCGGGAGGGCGGCTATGACCAGCGGTTAGAGCCCTTGTTTCGCGAGGTGGAGACGGCCTATGCAGGGATCGCCTGTCCGCCGCTGTTTCCGTTGACCATGGCTTGGCGGCTGGGCGAAGCGCTGGCTGCCCTGCATCGAGCGCCGCGGCCCGATGGCCTGGAGCGGGACATCGCGGCGGCGACGCGGTTCTTGCTGGACCAGGAGTATCGGACCTGTCCGAGCCTGCTCGAGATCGCCCGGCGGCTGGGCGTGACGCGGTTTACGGTCTTTCGGAGGTTTCGTGAAGCATACGGCCTGAGTCCGAAACAATACTTGGATGAGTTGCGGCTGGACCAAGCCAGCCGGCTGCTGCGCGAAAGCCGCTCCAGCGTGAAGGAGATCGCCCGGGCCTGCGGTTTTGCCAGTCTGCCCTATTTCAGCCGGGCGTTTCGCCGGCGGTTTCGGCTCTCGCCGTCGCAGTGGCGAGAACCGTGACTTTATATCAATTCAAATTTATAGTGGCCGATTTTGGGGAACCTTTTTTACAAAAAAGGTTCCCCAAAACCCCGCCAAAAACTCTCATCCTGTTCACCAGACCCGAACGCTAGTCGGCCATCAATAACTTGAGTTGATATTAGGCGCCGTCAATAAGCAAAGCATGCAAGTTTCAGTCAAGGAGCGGCGGAGCGAAAGGCGTTTCGGCCGGCGGTTTGGGCCGAAACGCCTTGAGCGCGGCCGCGACGCCGGATGAAACCGCATGCTTTGTTTTTGATCGTGCCTTATCCTCACTGCGGTCAGCGAGGGTAAGGCGTCCGGCGGCCTTCGACCCGGGTGGCGCTGGGGCCGGCGCGGCGGTATTGGCGGGGACTCAAGCCCTCCACCTCGCGGAAGGCTCGCGAGAGGTTGTGGACATTGGCGAAGCCGCAGCGCAGGGCGATCTCGCTCACGTTCAGATCCGAGCCCATCAGCAGCGATTTGGCCCGGCGGATCCGCGCCCGCCGCAGGTAAAGGCGCGGGGAGCAGCCGAAGTAACGGCCGAACAATTCGCGAAAGCGGCTGGCCGAGAGACGGCACAGCTCGGCCACTTGGCCTAGCGGCACCTCCTCCTCGCAGTGGCGGGTCAAATAGTCGGCCGCCTGCTCCAGCCGGGCGGCGTGTTCGGCGGTTTCGGCCGCGGCTCCCGCCAGACCCCGCAGAATCTCGGCCAACAGCTCCAGCATCAAGCCGCTCAGGCGCAGGGGGGCAAAGGGCTGGCCGCGCGCCGCCTCGGCGCAGATCTCCCGGATCAATTCTCCGACCCGGCGGTTGGCGCTGGTGCGCAACTGGCCGCAGAGGCCGGCCAGGCGTGGGTCGGCCAGGGGCGGGTGCATGAGCGGCGTCAGTTCGCTCAGGTCCGTCAACCCGGCGGGGATGGTGAAGTCCCAGTGGCTGGTCTGCGGCCGGTAGACCAGGTCGAAGTGGACGTAGGGGCAGACCATCGAGGGCGCGAAGCCCTCCATCTCGTGGTCGGTGTCGGGGGGAATCCAGAAGAGGTCGCCCGGTTCGGCGGCATACTCGTTCCCGCCCACCGTGAACCGGCCCCGGCCTTCGGCGATGTAGACCAGCAGGTAATCCAACAGCCGCCGCCGGCCCAGCCGCCAGGCCGGCCGGCGCTCGTCGCCGCAATGGCGCACGTACGGCCGCAGCTGGGTGAGCAATTCCACCCCGGGCGTCAGGCCCGGTAACGTGGAGGCAGAGTCGGCGGCGGGATCGGGCATGCGCAAGGTTCCCCGAGTGAAAATTGGCGGGCTGAGGGGTTGCGATGAAACAACCAGCGCAATCGTGATCCGGCGTTGAGTCTCCCGAACGCGCAATCCGGGCCGAAATGCGCTGCGTCGGGAGACTCTCGTTGACTGACAGTTGCGCTACTTATTTCGTCGTAACCCCGAAGATCAAACCAAGTTGATTCTGGTTGATTCCGACTCTCGGAACCGGCTCTCCCGCCGCCTTTCCGGTTTAGTTGTTCCGCGCTTTGCCGCGGGCGCGCAGCTGCCAGTCGCGCTGATACCAGCTCTGGGCCGAGCCGTAGCCGTCGTCGAGCACGGCCTTGAACGGCGCCAGCAGCTCGGTCACCACGGTGCTGATCGTCCGCGAGGTGTACGAGAGCGGCCGTTCCGGGATGTAGACGATGTCCCGGTCCAGGAGCGGCAGGTCGGGCGCGCGGCCCATCACGATTTCGGCATAGTTGACCTCGATCACCTCGTGGCTCTGGCCGCGCACCACCAGGCACTTGCGTCCGTAGGCGTTGGCCGAGAGGGTGTCGCCGGCCCGGACCACCGCCTCCAGGAAGGTGATCGAGTCGTTGTAGTTGTAGGCCAGCGGCTCGCCGACCAGGCCGGCGATGAAGACCCGCTTGGCGGTGCTCAGGTTGGACGGGATGAAGATGAAGTCCTTGGGCAGCAGCGGGATGTTCTGGGACATGTCCTTTTCCAAGAGCAGCTTGTAGAAGTCGACCTCCAGGATCCGCTCGCCCCGGGCCAGGTAGGCCTCCTTGAGGTTGACCACCTCCTGCAACCGCGAGTCGTTCAGGTCCGTGCCGCTCACCTGGGGCACGACGCTTAGCACCCCCGCCGCGGCCAGCACGTCCAGCAGGCGGGTGTCGCTCTGGATGGTGTGAGGGCCGGGCTTGCCCACCGGGCCCATGACGAAGACCGAGTTGCCGGCGAAGCTGGTGCCGATCACGGTCACCCGCGGATTCTTGTAGTAATGGGAGAGCTCCTCGCGCAAGCGGGCGTTGAGCTCCCGGTAGGTCAGGCCCGCGGCCTGCAACTCGATGTTGAAGAGATAGGTGATCCGGCCGTCGGGGCGCACGGGCACGGACTGCTCGCTGTTCTCTTCGTAGGGGATCGAGATGCTCAGCACGTCGCCGGTGCGGATGCGGTACTCGGGCACCTCGGCCCAGGCCTGGGCGGGTTCGAGTTTCGTAGGCCGCTCCGGCTGGTCGGCCGGCGCGGCCGGGGCCTCGGGCGGCGGCGGATTGAGGGCGGTCGAAGGGGTGCGGGCGCTGTCCAGGCCGGGCACGCCGGAGAATTCGGCCACGCCGGGGATCAGGGCCGGGAAATCGTCCTCCGCGCGGCCGGCGGCGCTCGTCCGGGCGGCCGGGGTCGCGGCGGTGGCCGCGGACGTGGCGGGAGCGCTCCGGGTCAACGGGGCCAGAACGCCGGCGGTCCACTCCGGTTCGGAGTAGATTTCGGCAATGCCCGGCACGTTTACGTCGGCGGCCGGGGCGACGGACCCCAGCGCGCCGAGAGCGAGCAGGAGTCCGAGCCGGCGTTCCGGGCCGAGCGGTTTGCGTTTCGTCATGATGGATCCTCCGGGGAGCGCCTGCTCAGGCGATCAGGTCCGGGTCCTCGTCCTGGCCGTAGGGGTGGCCGTAGGCGGCGTAGCCGTTGGCCGAACGGCAGTGATAACCGTAATAGCTGTAACTGGTGGAACGCTCGCGCACCTTGTTGAGGACCGCGCCCACGAACGGCGCGCCGACGTGTTGCATGCGGTAGAGCGCCATCCGGACCGCGCCGACCTCGACCTCGTCGGCGGCGATGACCATCAGCACCCCCCGCGCGTGCGGAGCCAGGATGGTGGCGTCCACCACCGGCAGCACGGCCGGGCAGTCGACGATCACGATGTCGAAGTTGTGCTCCGCCTCGTCGAGCAGCTCCGCCAGGGCCGGAGAGCTCAGCAGCTTGGTCACGTTGCGCACCCGGCTGCCGGCCGGCAGCAGGCTCAGACCCGGAATGGTGGTGCCGTAGACCGCGTCGCGGAAGCTGGCGTCGCCGGCCAGGCAGTCGGCCAGACCGTAGGTCAAGGTCCGCGAATCCTGGAACACCTCCAGCAGCTTGTGGCCCCGCGGCCGGCGCAGGTCGGCGTCGATCAGGATCACGGTGTTGCCTTCAAGCGAATAGCGGATGGCGAGATTGGCCGCCATGGTGCTCTTGCCCTCGCCCTGGGTGGCGCTGGCCACCAGGAGGCGCTTCTGCGGCTGCCCGCCTCGCCCGTAGCGGATATTGTTGCATAGATGGGCGTAGATCTCCGAGAGGTGCGAGTCCGGCCGCTCCGGGGCGATGACCTGCGCCTCGCGTTCGAGCCAGCGGGGGATGACGCCCAGGTAGTTGAGGCGCAGGTGGTAATAGACGTCCGCCGGGGTGTGGAGCTTGGTGTCCAGGCTCTCCAGCAGCACCGCCGCGCCGAAGCCGAGGACGAAGCCGATCAGCAGGGCCACCGGCACGTCGACCCAGACCTTGGGGCTGACCAGGCGCGCCGCACCGGGCCGGCCCACCATTTCGATCCGCTTCTCCTCGTTGATCTGGCTGGCGGCGATCTCCAGTTCGGCCAGGGCGTTGGCCGCGGCGACAGCCTTGGTCTGGAGGTATTGGATCTGGCCCCGCAGTTCGTCGCGCCGGCGCGGCAGGGCGGCGCGCTGCGGGTCGGCCGGGGCGTTGGCCGCCGGCTGACTGGCCCGCTCCCGGTCGAGGGCCGCTTGCAGCTTTTCGTTCAGGTGATCGAGCCGCTCGCGGTTGAGTTCGACCCGGTCGTTGAGTTCGCTCACGGCGGCGATGCCCGCCAGCTCCTCGGGGCGCGGCAGCGGCGGCACCTCGCCGCGGCTGGTGGCCCCGCCGGAACGGCGGAGGTTCTCCTGCAGGGCGGCGATGTTGCTTTGCAGGTTCTGGATCGCGGGGTGTTCGTCGGTGTAGCGGGTGCGCAGCTTGGCCAGCTCGTCGGCCAGGCGCGCCCACTCCACGCGCAGAGGGTTGCCCTCGATGGCGACCTTGGTCAGATCCGCTTCGGTGCCCAGGAAGAAGCGTTTGGCCAGGCGGTCGTAATCGGCCTTGCGCTTGGCCAGGCGCAGTTGGATTTGCAGGTCTTCCCGTTCGAGTTCCAGCTGGTTTCGTTCCTGGCGCAGCCGGTCGAGCTGGCTGGCGGCGTCGTTGCCGCCGGTCTGGTCCAGCTGCCGGTTGATCTCGCCCAGCTCGGTGTAGCCGGCGGCAAGGGCGCTCTCGTTCTGGGTGCGCAATTGGCGGTTCTGTTCAATCATCAGCGTCACCCATTTGCGCCGCTGGAAACGGTAGAATTCGTTGAGCGCGGGGATGGCGGTTTCGGCCAGGACGGGCAGGAGCCCGGGCAGGCGCCCCTTGAGCGTCAGGTTGGCCAGTCCCGCCGGGCTGAACTCGTCGGCGCTGAAACTGATGCCGCCGCCGCCGGCCAGGTATTCTTCGGCCTGGCGCGTGACTTCGGGCGGCAGCGCCTCCGGGGAGGTGTGGTCGGCCAGCCGGTCCTTGAGCCGCCGGCGCAGTTCGCGTTGGAATTCGCTGCGGTTGAAGACCTGGGCCAGCTCCAGCCGGGAGGAGAGGGTTTGCAGGGCCGTGGCCGCGCCGGGCCGATCCTGACTCGCTTCCGGCAGCAGGGCCTCTTCGACGGTGCAGGTCGAGATGTACCAGTGCGGCGCGCCCAGCCGGCGCAGCGCTTCGGGCAGTCGCAGGCGACTGAGTCCTTCGTCGTAGATGAACATGACCGTCGGCAGGAAGAAGGCCAGGCCGAAAACCACCAGCCAGTGGCGTTGCAGCATCCGCAGCGCGCGCTGGAACTGCACGGTTTCCAGATCGCTGCTGGCTGACCGGCTGAAGGCCTCCTGAGGCGCGACCTCGGCGTTCATCAGGCCCATGGCCGCAGAGTCCGGTTCGGCCACGTTGCGGGCACTGCCTGCCGCCTGTCGCTTCAGGCGCTCCATATCTTGGAAACTGAATTCGCCTTCCGGCTCGTCCATAATTTATCCGGTCAGATCCGCGCCATGGTGGTCGCGGGTGACGTTGGCAATGTCTGAAATGACGGCCGCCGCCCCGACGAGATTGCATTTTACGCATAGCCCATTTTGCGCCAAGGACAAACGGGACATTTCGGCTCGAAAAGTGTCAAAAACTGGTTTTAGGCATAGAGCCGGCAGCGCGTCATCGCCGGTGGTGGTCAAAACCGGTTTTCGGTAGCCGCCTTTCCGCTGCCTACGCAATCGACGCCAATTTTTTAACACCTTCTTAAATCCGCGCATGCTGGCGGAAGACGTCCTCGACAATGCTGGTCACCAGGTTCGAATCGATCAGGCGTTTGCCCTGCGAAAACGCCTTGTCCAGAGCCAGCTTGCAGACCCGGTTGATCTCCCGGGGCACACCGCCGGTCTCCTCATGCAACGCGGCTTTGGCTTGGTCCGTGAACAGACTGCCGCCGCTATAACCGACTTTTTTCAGCCGGTAGTCGACATATTCGCCCACTTCGGCGGGGGTGAGCGGCATCAGGTGATAACGCAGGCCGATGCGTTGGTCAACGGAAGGCAGATCCCGGACTTTGTCGGCCAGTTCCGGCTGCCCGGTCAGGATGATGCTCAGGTAGTTCCGATCCGCTTCGCCGAAGTTGCCCAAATTTTTAAGCTCGTTCAAGCCTTCGTCGGAGAGTTGTTGGGCCTCGTCGAGGATGATGAGCAGGTGCCGGCGCAGGCGGATGATCCGGTTCTCCATCAAATCTTGGAAGCGCCGCAGCATTTGGTAGCGGTCCTCCCCCAGGAAGGGGTTGCGCCGAGCCGAGAGGCGACGGGCATTGCCCACCGCGAAGAGGTGGAGGATCTCCCGCAAGGTTTCGTCGAAATCGCCGAAGGCGCTCTCCAGGGCCACCACCTGCAGGGGACGGTCGCGCAGGCAATGCTTGAGCGCGGCCACCACCATCGATTTGCCGCAGCCGACCTCGCCGCTGAGCATGCCCAGGCCCATGTTGCCGTCGCGGACCAGGTAGAGCATCCGCTCCAGGGCTTCGGCCTGGCGCCGGCCGGGGAAGAAGGGCGACTCGGCCCGGGTGTTTTCAAACGGCTTGGCCTTGAGGCCGAAGAAGTCCAGATAAGTCTTCATGCCGCGCCCTCCCGACAGAGGGGCTCGGCGGTCAGTTCGGGCCGGTCCAGGGCGTTCAGGACCAGTCGCACGAAGGCCTCCAATTCGGTCTCACGGCCGTAGACCTCGGGGGTTGCCTCGATGTCGCCGGCCGGCGTTTCGGCCAGACTCGGGCAGCAGAGGCCGATCCGGACCGGCCGGGGGGCGCTCTTGCGACGGATGTGGCGGATCAGGTCCGCGGCCGCCGCCGGCGCGGAGGCATTCAACAGCACATATTCGGGCCGTTCGGCGGCCAACAAGTAACCCCACTCCAGCTCGTCGGCGCCGGTTACCACCCGGATCTCCGGCCGGCAGGCCCGGGCCAGCGCGGACAAGCGCGTCGCCAGCTCGGTCTGAGGCGCGGCCACGAGCAGGGTTTCCGCCGCCGGCGCCAACCCGTGGACGGGAATGCCGAATTTGCGCATGAAGTCCAGCAGGTGGGCGTGCAGCACACGCACGTCGCCGCCGGGGGTGCGGTAGGCCCGCAACTCGCCCTTCTGAATCCAGCGTTTGAGCGTGGAAAGGCTCAGACCGCAGAGACGGGCCGCTTCGCCGGACGTATGGCTGGCTTTGAGGTCCTGCATCAGTTTCGTTTTCCTGCCCCGGCGGGTGAAGAACGCCCCGGGCTTTTCAAGTTTATCGGTCGCTGGAGGCGGGCAACTTGAGCCGAATCGGCAAAATTATCGTTTCGGACGATCTGAGGGAAAAGCGCGGCCTGGCGAACCTGGAGCGTGCGCCTAATCCGGCCGATCCGCCCCTTAGGCTGAAAAAAACGGAAATGATCGATCTGATCGGTATGAACAGTATGGGCGGTCAGATGCCGGACATAACCAAGGATTGCGGGTTTCGGCGGTGGCGAGGGGGAGCGAAAGACGTTTCCGGCCGGAGGTGGGGCCGGAAACACCGAAGGCGCAGCCGCGACGAAAAGCGAGCGGCCAGCCCTGGTTATTTTCGTCGTCTCAGTCGCTGGCCAGCATCCGCTTGGCTTCAGAGACGTCCTGGAAGCCGCGCTCCACGGCTTCGCCGAGGGTCGTGTCGGTCAGTTGCAGCGCGGCGGTCAGCTCCGCCGGCAACTCGGCCAGGACTTCGGTCAGCGGCAGGCCTTGGTTGCGGGCCTTGGTCGAGCGCCGGGCGGTCAGCACCAGGGCGGCGTCGCGCAGCAGCTGGCCGTTCTGGAACGGATCGTGGTGGAAGGCGATGGTGTTGATCAGATCCAGCGGGAATTTCCATTTTTCGGCCAGCTCCCGCCCGACCTCCAGGTGGCTTATGCCCAGCGTGGCCGTCTCGACCTCGGGCAGGAAATCGTCGTCCGGCGACGAGCGCACCAGGCGGGCGTAATCCTCGCCCAGCAGGTTGTTGAGCACCACCATGCCCGCATCCACCAGCATCGCGGCTACGAAGATCTGCTCGGGAATCTCGTGGCGTACATGGTAGGAGAGGGCGCGGGCCACGCAGGCCTCGGCCACGGTCTGGTCCCAGAGGGACGCGATGTCCAGGCCCGGCTTGTCCTTGTTCTCGGAGAACAGGTTGGCCACCGGTACGGAGAGGGCGATGTGCTTGATCTCGTCGAAGCCCAGGATTACCACTGCGTGGGTGACGGTCTTGATGGTGGCGGAGAGGCCGTAAAAGGAGGAGTTGACTTGTTTGAGTACGCGGCTGGTCAGGGCGGGGTCAAATTGCAGCACCTTGCCCAGGTCGCGGGCGGTGGCGTTGGGGTCGCGAGTGATTTGTCCCAATTTGGCCATCACGGCGGCGCCCGCCGAGAGGTACTGGTCAGATTGCAGAGCCTTTTCAACTTGTTTACGTGTGTCCGCGACCATGTCGGTCTCTCCTGTTCGCGTCGCCAAGCGGTGTCTGAAAAGAACGGCTAGCAGGGTTAGCTGAAAACGAGAGCGCTTCTTGCGCCAAAAGCAGATCCTCTTTTTCAGACCAGCCCCCCAAAGCCCCGCTTTCCGACAGAACCTACTGAATTCACAAATTTATCCAGGGGGAGGAGGAAAGCAAATATATGCTGTTTTGGCATAAAAGGGAAGGGCGAAATCGTTTCGGAATCAAAAAATGAATCGCCGTGTGGGCCCGGTGATTTTCGGCCCGGCTTCAGCGGGGAGAAAAGCTTGCGCCGCCCGGGCTATTCCATATTCTAATAGTGGCGTAATACTCTTCTCATTTTCGCGGAAAAGGAAGAGGCTTGGCATGCCTGAGTTAAAAATCGAAAGACACGGCCCCGAAGAAGGAATTCTGGTTTTGCGTTTGGCCGGGGCATTGAACGTATTTACTTTCGAGCAATGCGACGAAGTTCTACAAAGCGCGCTGGCCGACGGCTCGGCCCGGATCGTCGTCGATCTGGGCGAATTGGATTCGATCTCTTCAGCCGGGGCCGGGGCGCTGCTGGGCGCGACCGAAGCCGTGCGGGAGAAGGGGGGGGAGCTGGTGGTCTGCGCCTTACGTCCGGCGGTGCGCGAAACCCTGGCCATGCTCGGCCTGATCGGGGCGGCGGGCAAGCCCGCTTCGCTCAGGGTGGAAGCCGATTTGGCGATGGCCCGCAAGCGGCTGCTGGAGCTATACTCATGAAACTGCGTGTCGAACCTTCCGCGCTAAAGGGGACGGTTCGGATTCCCGCTTCCAAGAGCCACACGGTCCGGGCCATTCTGCTGGCGGCCGTGGCCGAGGGCCAGAGCGTCATCCGCCAGCCGCTGGATTCGGGCGATACGCGCTCGGCTCTGGTGGCCGCCCGCGGCCTGGGGGCGCGGGTTGAAGCCGAGGGTCCGGAGTGGCGGATAACGGGGCTGGGCGGCGCGCCCCGCGCGCGGCGCCCGCCGCGCGCCTCGAGGATGAG
>CAYMGG010000179.1:0-12122 GCA_964389915.1 uncultured Planctomycetaceae bacterium | reverse complement strand
ATTGTTGCCCTGACCGCCGCCGGGAATGTTGGCATCCTGGCCGTTTCCACCCTGGCCATTGCCGCCATTGTTGCCCTGACCGCCGCCGGGGATATTGGCATCCTGGCCGTTTCCGCCCTGGCCATTGCCGCCGTTATTGCCCTGACCGCCGCCGGGGATGTTGGCATCCTGCCCGTTACCGCCCTGACCATTGCCGCCTTTATTGCCTTGCCCGCCGTCCGTGATGTTTACATCTTTGCCTTGGCCGCCGGGAACATCCCCTTTGGTCGCGGAATTGGGGGCGATTTCGGGAGTGATGTCTTTCTCGTTTTTAGCTTCTCCCGGTTCTTGGCCTTGATCCGGCTTATCTTCTTGGCCTTTGGCTTTTTCTGCCGAGGCTTTGGTGTTTTTGTTTCCATTCGGAGTGCTATCGGGAGCCTTCTGCGCCCCCGGTTCGATCTCGACATCTTTGGCGTTTTGGCCGGCCGGGGCAGTCTGCGTGCGGGTTGCGGGATTGATCTGCAATTGGGATTTAGGCTTTTCTCCTGGCGCGGGTTCGCCCTTTTCGCCGGTTTGTTCCGTTTGCGGTCTAGTTTTCCGGTCGGCCGCGCCCGATTCGCCTGGGGCGGTCACTCCCCCATCGGAAACGGATTTTGCGCCATCATCCTCTGTGCCGTCGCCGCTGGCCAATTCTCCGGCGCCGCCGCGGGAGAAATAGGCCCGGCGCGCGGTTTCCTCCGCCTGTTCGGCCAAGTCGGTGCGGCCGGTTTCACGGCAGAGGGCGGTCAATTCCGCCAAGCTGGCGGAGGTACCGCCGCCGGCCAGCAGTTTGATCAGCTGCGCGTCGCCCGCTTGGACGGCCAGTTTGGCCAGCGATTGGCCGTTGAGCGAGGTTTCGGCCAGTCTGGGGTTCTGGGCAAGCATCTGGCTCAGGGCGGTGTAATTCCGTTCCTGATAGGCATGCAGAAAAGCCGCGATTTGTTTTGCATCGGAAACGGCCCCGGCCGTCCCTTTGCGGGCGGCGGTTTCCGCCAACCGGGCCAGGTCGGCGCGGTTGGCCTGGCGGCACTGCGCCAGAATCTCGGCCAGGCCGGCGGCCGTACCGCCCTCGGCCAGCGTTTCGATCAGTTCGGCATCGCCGGCTGCGGCAGCCAACTCGCCGAGCGACCGGCCGTCCAGTCGCGCTTCGGCCAAGACCGGGGTCTGGGTCAGCATCTGCCGCAAACGGGCATAATTTTTGGTTTGATAGGCGCGCAGGAAATCGGCCAGTGCTTCGGGAGAGACCCCCAGTCGCCCGGCCTCGCTCTTCTTGCCGGCCGGCGAAGTGGCGGCGGTCTGAGTCTTTTCCGGTCCCGCCGCAAACTGCTCCATTCCCGTCCGGCGCATGGCCAGCCATAATCCCAGGCCGATCACCACCGCTGCGACTAGAAAGACGACGAGTTTTTTGCCTATGCCGGCCGGCGCATTTTCCATTCCCGCACCCTCCCCCTCCGTTTAGCATGTCTGTCCCGGACCCAATCGAAAAACAAAGCACTCAAAGGGGACTGCCTTATAAGGGATTCCTCTGGCGCCAGCGGCAAGCTCGTTTTTCGAGCGCCCCGGGTGCCAATTTTCCGGACTTAGCTAGCCTATAGGTTTAGATTGCCGGAAGCGTCTTGCGGTTTCCGCTCTGTTCCGGTTTAGTTCATACCCGAGCCTTGGAAATTGATTATATCCCAAACTGGGCCGCTGAAGGGAAAAAACTCTTTCGATCGTCGCTTCGCAAGGAATGGGCCGTCGGCCAGTCAGTCCTTTTGCGTCAGGCTTTTCGGTGGTACTTAAGCCGGCGTTTTCAAAGCCGCATCGGGTGCGAACCCGGCAACGCGTCACGGTGTTCCGCGTTTTCCACCCGGCGCTTTTAATGCGTGTCCGAGAGCCTTTTTCAGGAGCTCTTTTCAGCCTTGTTCGCAGCGGTGGGCGAGATACCAATCGAGGGTTTTTTGCAAGCCCTGGGCAAAGGGCATGGCGGCGGTGAAGCCGAATTTTTCCCGGGCGCGGGTCACGTCCAGGCAGCGGCGGGGCTGGCCGTTGGGCTGGGTCGTGTCCCAGACGATCCGGCCGGGATAACCGGCCAGCTCGCGGATCTGTTCGGCCAGTTGACGAATCGTAATCTCGCCGCCCGTGCCCAGGTTGACCGGCTCGGCCGCGTCGTAACGCTCGGCGGCCAGCAATACCCCTTCGGCCGCGTCGTCGACATACAGAAACTCGCGCGAGGCCGAACCGTCGCCCCAGCAGGTCACCTCCGGCCGGTTGGCCTCGCGGGCCTCGACGAATTTGCGGATCAGGGCCGGGATGACGTGCGAGGAATCTTCGGCGAAGTTGTCGCCCGGGCCGTAAAGGTTGACCGGCAGGAGAAAGACCGCGTTGAATCCGTATTGCGCGCGGTAAGCCTGAGCCTGCACCAGCAGCATCTTCTTGGCCAGGCCATAGGGGGCGTTGGTCTCTTCGGGATAGCCGTTCCACAGCTCATTTTCATTGAACGGTACGGGCGTATGCTTGGGATAGGCGCAGATTGTGCCCACGGCCACGAACTTGGCGATTCCCCGCCGCCAGGCCTGGTGCATGAGCGGCACGCCCATCATCAGATTATCGTAGAAATATTCGGCCGGGTGGGCGCGGTTGGCCCCGATGCCCCCCACCCGCGCGGCCAGGTGGAGGATGAGGTCCGGCCGAAATTCCCGCAGGGTTCGGTCCACGGCTTGCGGGTCGAGCAGGTCGCATTCGCGGCTGCGGGGGGCGTAGATCTCCCGGCAGCCGCGCGCGCGCAGCTTCGCCACCACCTGCCGGCCCAGAAAGCCGCCGCCGCCCGTAACCCAGACCCGCGCTTTGGCCAACTCCATCGCCGACTCTCCCGCATTTGCCGCTCAATCAAACCTGGACTGCCTGTCGGTCGCGCGAAGCGTGGCCGAGAGGTTTTTTGAAAGGGTTCGGGAGAACTTTTTTGCATAAAAAGTTCTCCCGAATGCAGTCGCAAAAAAGTTAGTTTCCTTCGGCCCCCGGGGCCTCCGGTCGGGGTTCCGCCGGCTTGCTGCCCAGCCGGTTCTCCGTGCCGTTAAGCAGACGGGAGATGTTGCTCCGGTGGCGCAGCCAGACCAGGGCGGCGAGGATCACCGCCGTCAGGGTCAGGGCCAGATTCTCCGCCGCCAGCGGCGCGGGGGTCAGCGCCAGGCGCGCGACGACCAGCGCCGCCGCCGCCGAGATAGAGCCCAGCGAGACGTAGCGCCAGACGCCCAGGACCACGGCGAAGACCGCCAGGGCCACGCCCAGCGGCGCAGGCATCAGTCCCAGGACCGCGCCGGCGCTGGTGGCCACGCCCTTGCCGCCTTTGAATTTGAGCCAGACGGGAAAGTTGTGCCCCAGGATGGCGGCCACGCCGGCCAGGATGGGCCAGACGCCGGCCGGTTCGATCCATTTCCAGGCGGCCAGCACCGGCAGCAGGCCTTTTAAAAAGTCCAAGGCAAAGGCCGGCGCGCCCCATTTCCAGCCGCAGACCCGGACCACGTTGGTGGCCCCGATGTTGCCGCTGCCCTCGCGGCGGATGTCGCGCCCGGCCAGGCGGCCCAGCAGCAGACCGAACGGAACCGCCCCGAGCAGATACGCCCCGAGCGCCAGCAGCAAGCCATACGTCATGATGGATTAAAATCCTTCCCTGACTGCCGGCCGCGGCCGGCGATGCACGGAATTATATGCCAAAGTCCGGGCTGGAGGCAAGCCGGCGGACAAAAGCGAAGCTTGATGAGAGTTTCTTGAAGGGGATGGGATGGCATTCTCGCCAAAAAATCCTCCCGACCTCAACCGGCCTTAACTGAGATTTTTAAGGCTGATTCGGTCACGGAATGGTTTTTCTGCTGGCTCGGACCAGTGCGGGAATCAATATAAATAAGGTTGGGCCGGCGGACGCGCTCATGGTCTATTGTTTCTGTCGGGGCGACGGACCAATAGCTCCACGATGGGCAAACGCCGGCGGAATTCAAGCAAAATTACGGGCCGGTCCGGCTTCGCGGACGCTGGCCCGCAGGTGGGGAAAGACGCTCTGCTGAAATTGCCGGGGCGAGAGTCCGGCCACCCGCCTGAACTGGCGCGAAAAGGCCTGCACGTCCGGATAGCCCAGCCGGAAGGCGATCTCCTTGACCGACAGCTCGCCTCCGCCCAGCAGCTCCTGGGCGCGCTCGATCCGGCAGCGGATGCGGTAATCGCCCGGCGAGAGGCCGGTCCGGGCGCGGAAATCCTTGCGGAATTTCGAATATCCCCAACCCAGCTCCCGGGCCAGTTCCGCCAGGGGGAGGCGCTCCTCCAGATCCTCGCCCAGCCGCCGGCGGGCCTCGCCCAGCCGGGCCTCGTCCGGGGCGGGCTGGGCCGCCTGGCGATGCCAGCGGTAAAGGTCCATGAGCAGCGTGTGGGTCCAGAGCAGGACGCGCCCCAGTTCGCCGGGCGGAGCTTGGCGCAATTCGGTCAGGATCTCATCCAGCCGGGCGGGAATCTCCGGCCGCCGGCCGGGGTGGAGCACGGCCGCGCCGAGCGTGGGAATGGCGTTCTCCAGGCGCAGGACCGAGAAGAGCGCGTCGGGGATGGTGACGAAGCAACTGGTCAGGCGCATGCCGCCGGCCAGGGCCATCTCGTGATGCCCGCCCGGGTAGCGCTGAAAGGCGTCGCCGGGGCCGAAGCGGGCGGGCCGGCCGGCATTGTCGCAGAATTCGCCCTCGCCGCCCAGGATGTAGACGAGGACATACTGGCCGTGGGCGTCGATGATCTGCCGGTAAGCGCGTTCGGCCACCAGGTCTTCAAAGCCGCAGTTAAAGCGTTGGCCGGCGAAGGACTCGCCCGGTTCGCGGCAGAGGCTTTCATTGCGGCCCAGGCGGCGCAGCGGGCCGCCGAAGTTGCGTTGCGGCATGCTTCCTCTCCGTATCAAATATGCCAACAATTATGTCAAGAATGCCACGACTCGCGTCTCGCTGGCGATCTATCCCAGTATATATTCGAAAATATGGCGAAAAAGAATTTTTTGTCGAACGGGATTTTGGGAAAAGGTTTTCGCGAAAAATCAAAAAAGCCTAATCGTTGCCGCGCCGCATTTCCGTGAGTCAGCCCACAATCGCTGGCAATTATTACCAGCGCCTGCCGAAAAAGGAAAATCACCATGCCGCAAGTCGGATTCATCGGAGTCGGGGGAATGGGCCGGATGCAGGCCCAGGCGTTCGCGCAGGTCGACGGCTGCCGGGTGGCGGCCGGCTCGGACCTGTCCGAGGCCGCGCGGACCGAGTTCGCCAAGCTTTTCCCGCAAGCGGATCTGTACGAGGATTACGAGCGCCTCCTGGCCGATCCCAAGCTCGACGCCGTGGTCATCTCCACGCCTACGGGCACCCATCTGGAGGTGGCCCGCGCCGCGCTCAAGGCGGGCAAGCCGGTCCTGCTGGAAAAGCCCATGGCCCGGACCGTGGCCGAGTGCCGCCAGCTCATCGCGTTGAGCCAGAAGCGCGACGTGCCGCTGATGATCGCCCACTGCCGGCGGTTCGATCCGCACTGGGGTTCCTGGAAAGAGGCGCTGCTGGCGGGGCGGATCGGCCGGCCCGTGCTCTGGCGGCACGTCATGGCCGGCCTGGGGCCGGGCCGCTGGTTCATGGATGAAAAGCTGGGCGGCGGGCCGCTGATGGACGGGGCGGTGCACAACTACGACTTCGCCAACTGGATCTTCGGCCGACCGGTCAGCGTGGTGGCCAGCTCGCTCAAGCTCGTGCCCGGCGTGACGGCGGTGGACACGGCCTCGGCCGTGGTGCGCTACGCCTCGGGCGACCAGCTGATGGTGAGTTGGAGCTGGGGCGTGCGCGGCACCGGCATGCACGACGTGATCGGCCCCCAGGGCTTTATGCAGTTCCACGCCGGCGATCAGAAGCCGGACGCGGCCGAGGCCGAGAAGCACAATTACTGCTGCATCACCGATCTGGAGAACAAGTCCACGCTGCTCAAGTCGCCCAAGGAGCCGTCGATGTACGTGCGGCAGGCCCGGCACTTTCTGGCCTGCGCCGCCGGCAAGGCCGAATGCCAGAGTCCCGGCACCGAGGCCATCCGGGCCGTGGCCGTGGCCGAAGCCATTCTGCGGGCCGCGCCCGAGGGGCGCTCGCTCAAAGTGGCGGACTGTTGAGAATCCGGTTCGCCGGGATTCCCTTGCATATACCTTACACTCTGAAGATGAGGAACGTTTCATGGCTTCGCAACTAATCGGCGTCAGTCATCTGATCGCCTCCAGCCTCTCGCTGGACGAGTTCTTCACCCAAGCCCAAACGGCCGGCTATGAGGCGGTCGAACTGTGTTTGCGCAAGGAGGGCGAGCTTACGCTCCAGACTTCGCCGGCCGCCCGGCGGGAGGTGGCCGCCCGGGCCAAGGCCGCCGGCCTGCCGGTGGTGTCCATGACCCACGGGCAGTTGACCGGCAATTTGCTCGATTCCGGCGCGACCCAGCGCAAGGGCATCGAGGAGACCGTGGCCGGGCTCCAGTTCGCCGCCGACCTGGGCGCCGGCTGCACCCTGCACACCCTGGGGCGGCTGCGGGCGGATTTGTTTTACGATGACGCCTACCGCAACGGCGTGGCGTCGCTGCGGGAGATCGCCGTCGCGGCCGAACGGCTCAAGGTGGTCCTGGCGGTGGAGTTCGTCTGGAGCGGATTCCTGTTCAGCCCGCTGGAAATGAAGCGCTTTCTCGAAGAAGTCGGCAGTCCCTGGATCGGTTTCTATTTCGATCCGGGCAACATGGCCGTGTTCCAATTCCCCCAGCATTGGGCGCGGATTCTGGGGGCGCACATCAAGATGATGCACCTCAAGGACTGGCAGGGCGGACCGCTGAACGGCGGCTGGCCGGCCCTGCGCGCGGGCCAGGTCGATTTCGCGGCCGTCAATCGCGAACTGCGCGCCGCCGGCTATGCCGGTCCGCTGATCAGCGAGGTCGACCTGCGTACCGCCTCGCTGGCCGAGACCGCCAAGGCCATCCGGGAAATTCGCGAACTTTGATAACCCCGCCCCGGGGTACCTTTTTTGCAAAAAAGGTCCCCCGGACCCCGCCAAAAAACTCTATCCCGGCTTCGCCCATCCGAACGTTCAGATGGACGAATTCAAGGTTAGCGCAACTCAGCCGTATTCGGCTTTCAATAACTGGAATCTGGTATTAGAAGGGCAAACTCCCTCTCCCTCCAGGAGGTGGCGGAGGGAGAGAGTCGTTTGCTTGTCTGAACCTGCCGGACACGCGAAGCATTTTATATCAAATCAAGTCAATGGCCAACGAATCGGTGCGAAATCCATCCGCGCCGATTTTGTCCATCTGAACGCTCGAAACGGCGAAGCCGGATGAGAGTTTTTTGGAAGGGTCAGGGGAACCTTTTTTGCAAAAAAGGTTCCCCTGAATCGGTCAGAACTAATGTGGAATTATATCAAATCTACCGGGAATCACGGGGTCAACCTTTGATTTCGCCTTTGCGCCAGGCGCGGGGCGTGACGCCCTGCTGTCGGTGGAAGTGGCGGTTGAAACTGGACAGGGTGGGGAAGCCCACCTCCAGCGCGATTTCAAGCACCGGCCGAGAGGTCCGCTGGAGCAGCGCCGCCGCCATCTGGATGCGCAGGTGGGTCAGGTATTCGTGCGGCGAGCGGCCTACGCCGGTTTGGAATAACCGGCGCAGATGGGTGGGGCTGACCCGGCAGAGCGAAGCCAGCTTGGCCATGGGGACCGGCTCGGCGAAATGGCGCATCAGGTATTCCAGCGCCGGCGAGATCCGGTCGGCCGCCGGCCGCCGGGCGGGCGTCTCCTCCGCCGTTCCCTCCAATCGGTGGAGTTGGGCCATGATGGTCCAGACCAGGCCGCGCACCGCAGCCCGGTGGCCGGGGCCTTTCTCCTGCAATTCCCGGATCAATAGGCGCATGAGCGGCCCCAGTTCCGGCGCTTCCTGGGGTTTGAGCAGATTCTGAAAGTCCGGCCCGCCCAGGGCCGCGAAGTTCAGCACCTCGCGGTCCGGGCCTTGGTCCACCAACCCGGCCGGATCGAGGCTGAGAAAGGTCCAGCGGCTGGTCGTGCCGGGCAGGCTCTGGGCCAGATGCCTTTCGCGGTCGTTGATGATCGAGACGTCGCCCGCGCTAAAAGTGAACACCTTCTCCTCGACTACGAAGATCCCCGCCCCCTCGTAGCAATAACCCAATTCCAGGCAGTCGTGCAGGTGCAGCGAGGTGATGGGTTTGTCAGGCTGATTGTATACGCCCGCGCCGCTGATGGGGAAATCCCGTGGCAGGCTGATGGGGCAGTATTGGAGCTGATACCGGCTTTTTGGTCGTTTATGCATAGTTTTCGGCCGAAACCAATAGGAAATACGGAATATTGTCCAGTATGCTGGAATGCATCCAGGTGAGCAAGCTTTTATATGAAGGAGAGGTCGTGAAGGCGATTCGCAATTACGAGGAACTGGTTTACGCCGGGGTGTTGGGCAAGGTGATCGGCGTGTATCTGGGCCGGCCGTTCGAAGGCTGGACCAAGGAGAAGCTTGAGGCCCGCTGGGGCCGGATCGACCGTTACGTGCACGAGGACTTGGGCAAGCCGCTGGTGGTGGCCGACGACGATATCTCCGGCACGCTCACCTTTATCCGTGCGTTGGAGGACTCCGGCCTTTATGCCGACACGCCCGAGGAGTTTTTCGGCCAGACCTGGCTCAATTACCTGATCGAAAACCAGACCGTGCTCTGGTGGGGCGGGCTGGGCGTCTCGACCGAGCACACCGCCTATCTGCGTCTGAAGCATGGCATTCCCGCCCCGGAGTCGGGCTCGCTGGCGCAGAACGGGCCGGTGGTGGCCAATCAGATCGGGGCGCAGATTTTCATCGACGCCTTCGGCCTGGTCGCTCCCGGCCGGCCCGAGCTGGCGGCCGAACTGGCCCGCCGGTCGGCCCGGGTCTCGCACGACGACGAGGCGGTGAACGGGGCCCTGGTGGTGGCGGCCATGGTCAGCGCCGCCTTTGTCGAAAAAGATATGGATCGGCTGCTGGATATCGGCGTGAGCGTGATCCCCGTGGATAGTTTGATCGCGCGGGTGCACAAGGATGTCCGGGCTTGGGCCAAGCGGGACCGCGACTGGCGCAAGACCTATGACCGGATTCATGCGACTTACGGTTATTCCCGCTATGGCGGCGGCTGTCATATGATTCCCAACCATGCGCTCCTGGTCCTGGCCTGGGTCTATGCGCCCGACGACTTCCATCTGGCCCAGGTCATTGTCAACACCGCCGGCTGGGATACGGATTGCAACGCCGCCAATGTCGGCAGTGTGATGGGCGTGAAGCTGGGCTTGGCCGGCATCAACCGGCAGTACGATTTCCAATCGCCTTTCGCCGACCGGATTCTTCTGCCCACGGCCGAGGGCACGCGCGGCGCGACCGACGTGCTGTTGGAGGCTGGACACATCGCCCGCATCGGCCGGAAAGTGATGAACTGGCCCGAACTGGAGGCGCCCAAGGGCGGAGCCTGGCAGCATTTCGAAATGCCGGGTGCGCTTCACGGCTATCAGTCCGAAGAAGACAAGTTCGAGTCACGTGGTGCCATTCAAATTGAAAACGTGGCCGGCCATTCAGATCAGGGGAAGCGTTCGTTGCGCCTGGCTTACGCCGATCTCTCCGCCGGCCGAGTGGCGCGGGCGTCCACCCCGCTCCTGCCGCCGTTGGGGCAGGGCGGCGGCTATGCCCTGGCCGGCACGCCGCGTTTGTATCCCGGCCAGGCCGTTACCGCCAAGGGCGTGGCCGGGACGGGCGGTCCGGCCACGGCGCGGTTATATGTCCGCTATTTCGATCCGGCCGCGAAAGCCACCCCCGGCGTGGTTTATGGCGAATCAGCCGAGTTGCGTTCCGGCCGGCCATTCACTCTCGGGCTGACTCTGCCCGATCTGCCCGGCCCGGCTTTGAGTCTGGGGCTGGAGGTGAGGGGCGAGAACCGGGCCACCGGCGAGTTGTTCGTCGACAGCGTGGACTATGCCGGCGCGCCGCGGCTGGATTTCGATACACAGTTGCCGCTGACAGAAACAAACCAACCGGTTGGTTTTATTTCGGATTTGAGCTTTTTCCGTCCCCAGGGTCAGGCCTTCAGCCTGGGCAAGAACGAGGGGCGCGGCGTGCTGGTCACGGGCACGACCGATTGGACGGATTATGTCTGGGAGGCGGCGCTCAACGTCAAGTTGGCCGACCAAGCCGGATTGATCGTCCGCTATCAGGGCTTGTGCCGCTATCTGGCCCTGGTCAAGCGCGGCGAGCAATTGCAATTAGTGCTCAATCATTATGGCGAGCAGGTACTGGCCGAAACCAAGCTCAAATGGCGGGCCGACGAGTTTATTCCCTTCATGCTCGAACTGAAGGGTAAGAAACTAAGAGCTTATTGCGACGGGCGGGAAGTTTTGTCCGGCGAAGATCCTGTGCTGGGCCGGGGTGGCGTGGGTCTGATGGTGGAGAATGGCACGATGGCTGCCTGCCGATTGAAACTCGGCGGGGTGACGCGCAAGGCGAGGTAAATTGAAATCACACTGAGGCTGACCGATTCCGGGGAACCTTTTTTACAAAAAAGGTTCCCCGGACCCTTCCAAACAATTCTCACCTGGCTTTGCCGTTTCGAACGTTCAGGTGGATGAATTCAGCGTCCGCCCTATTCGCTTGCCTAGCCCATCTGAACCTGCCGGGCACGCGAAGCATTATATGTGTGTGCAGCACGCATTCTCGCCGGCGTTGCCGTTTCGAACGCTTATTCCTTCAGCCGGTCGACTCGGAAATTGAGGCGGCGGCTGGCGCCCCGGCCGTCGGCGGCGATCAGTTCGTGTTCGCCGGTTGTCATGAGCCAGGCCAGAGGCTGGTCGCCGCAGGTGACGCCCAGGTGATTGCCGTCCAGATACCAATCGGTCTTTTCCGTCGGACCGGCCTGGGCGACTAGCGGTAGGCTGGCGGGAGTGCCGGCTCCCACCAGGTATTGGCCGGCGGCCGTGGGACTGAGGATCACGAGTTGGCGTTCAGTTGCTACGGTCCGGTCGGCCGGATTTTGCCGGGTGGCCAGAAAGGTAGCGATCTCCGGCGGCCAGACCGTGGCGACTTCGGTCCGGTCAACTTGGCGAATCAGCCGGTGAACCGGACAGGGCGTTTCGCCGCTTACACCGACGAGATATTCTCCGACGGCGGTTTCTGGGCAGGCCAGGCCGGCCGGTGTGCCGCAGAGCGCGCAGACCGGGCGGGTGCGGATTTCGGCCGGCCGCTCCCAGCCGGGGGCGGAGTCGCCCTCCAGGCGACGGAGAATTTCCAGGGTCGGCGGTAAAGCGGCCTGCGCGCCCACCAGTCGGGCGTTGCCGCCGCCGCGCAAGCAGCCGGCCCAGACGGCGACCGCGTGGCGCGGAGTAAGGGCCACGGCCCAGGCGTCGCGGCGGTTCCAGCTGGTGCCGGTTTTGTGAGCCGGCCGGCCGGGGGCACCGGCTTCGGCCGCGCCCAGGCAGCGCAGGGCCAGCCAGGCCGCTCCGGGCGCAAAGATCTGAACCGATTCGGCCGGCGGCTCGTCCGGACGTAGACGCAGCGGCGCATATGCGCCCAGTCGGGCCAGGGCGGCATAGGCGTTGGCCAGATCCAGCAGGCGCAACTCGGCCGTGCCCAGGGCGAGCGAGAGACCATAGCGATCGACGGGGCCGGCCGGTTGCAGGCCCAGGCGGCGGAGTCGTTCGGCCAAAGCCTGAACCCCGAGTTCAGCCAGCAGGCGCACCGCCGGCAGATTGCGCGACTGGCGCAGCGCCTCGGCGGCGGAAATCGGCCCTAAAAATTCCCGGTCCATGTTGCGGGGACGATATTCGCCCCAGGCCGTGGGGGCATCCAGAACAGTGGCGGTCGGGGTGAGTGTACCGGCCTCGAAAGCCAGGGCATAGATGAAAGGTTTGAGCAGTGAGCCCGGCTGGCGGGGTGCGGTCGCGCCGCTTACCCAGCCGGTGTCCGGCCGGTCGGGGTCGAGATTGCCGACCAAGGCAATGAGTTCACCGGTGGGGACGTCAATCACCACGGCGGCCAAGCCGTCCACGCCGTCGGTCTGTAAATCGCGGTGCAGCGTCGAGAGTACCGCCCGGGCCGC
>CAYMGG010000178.1:4563-12244 GCA_964389915.1 uncultured Planctomycetaceae bacterium | reverse complement strand
CCCACCACCACCTTGACCTCGCCGGAGAGGAGCCGCCGCCACTCCTCGGCCCGCTCGCCGTCGGCCATGTGCGAATGCAGTACGGCCACGGCCCCCGCCCGCCGGCGGAAGCGCTCCACGGTCTGCGGGGTCAGCCCGATCTCGGGCACCAGGACCAGCACTCCGCCTCCACCGGCCAGGGCGGTTTCGAGCGCTTGCAGGTAGACCTCGGTCTTGCCGCTGCCGGTGATCCCATAGAGCAGAAAAGCCGCGAATTTCCTGGCCGCCAGGGCCTGGTCCAGGCGCGAACCGAGGGCCGCCTGGGAAGGATTAAGCTCGACCCGACGCGCCGCCGTGACTTCGGCGACTTCGCGGACCGGGGCGTTCTTGTCCAATCGGACCCAGCCTTTGGCGGCCAGGGCTTCGAGCGCCGCCCGGCCGGCGCCGGTCTTTTCCTCCAGTTCGGCCAAGGTGATCGGCGCGTCCGCCAGCTTTTGCAGTTCGGCCAGGACGGCGGCCTGCTTGGGCGCCCGGCGGGCCAGATTGGCCAGGTCGGCGGCTTCCGGTTGGCGCAGCCGGGAAACGTAGACCACCTTCTGTCCGCCCTGCCCTCGGCGGACTCCGGTCGGCACGGCCGCCGCCAGCATCACCCCCCAACCGGTCAGGTAATAATCCGCCGCCCAGCGGGTCAGGGCCAGCAGGTCGGCCGGCACCCGCAGATCGGGATCGGGCACCGCGGAGATATCTTTGACGGGCACGGATTCGGGCGGGCGCTCGGCCCAGCCGACGCAAAAACCGCGCATCGGCCGGTTGCCGAACGGAACTTTGACCGCGCACCCCAGCGCCACCCGTTCGCGCAGCGCGGCCGGCACGCTGTAAGTGTAGAGGGTGGTCAGCGGCGCTTCCACCGCCACTTGGACGAAAAGCGGTGCCGCGGACCCGGTGGATTCAGGGGGCATGCCCATTGCCTTTTTCAACTTAAAACGTATAGTGCGCTAGGTTGGTTTTAAAAACCCGCAGGTTTCCGGGCTAAGTCGAAAGCGATAGTCCCATTTGTGTCGGAATCGGACTATCTTTTCAGAACCAACCTTACAGCGTTTCCTTATGCAATTGGACCTGGAGTCAGAGTTATAACGAAAGGCAGGCCGCATGAAAAGTCTTTGCCAGTGGTTGGCCGCAGTCATTCTCGCCCTGGGCTATCCGGGGATCGTGGTGCTGATGGCCATCGAGAGCTCGTTTATCCCCTTTCCCAGCGAGATTGTGGTTCCGCCGGCCGGTTTCCACGCCGCCCGAGGCGACATGAATCTGGGATTGGTCATCCTGGCCGGGCTGCTGGGCAGTCTGATCGGGGCATTCGTCAATTATTACCTGGCCGTTTATGCCGGCCGGCCATTTATCATCAAGTATGGCCGTTACTTTCTGATTACCGAAGATAAGCTGGCCAAATGCGAGCGTTTTTTCGCCAACCACGGCGAGATTACCACGTTCGTCGGCCGTTTGCTGCCGGGGATTCGTCAGCTGATCAGTTTCCCGGCTGGGCTGGCGCGGATGAATTTGGCTAAGTTCACTCTTTACACCGCCCTAGGAGCGGGCATCTGGACCGTGATTCTCGCCTATTTCGGCTATGCGGTGGGCAAGAGCCTGACGGTCGAAAATGAAGCTGCTCTCGACCAGGCTTGGCAGCAGCACGGTCCGATAATTACTGCGGTGCTGGCCGGCTGCATGGCCCTGGTGGTGACCGGCTATTGTCTTTGGCAAAAGTATAAACCTCAGAGCCAGCAATAATTTTCGACGGACGTAACATAAGTTTAAAGTTATTTGACACCGCAGGAAAAAGCAGGTAAGTTATAAATAGAAACATTATCGGTCGCTCACGGATGAACTTGACCGATAATCTCGAAACTTCAGGGAGGATGTATCATGGCGGATGGCATCGGCAATCCCATGGCCGTGACCGTCAGCGGCATCATGCCAACCTCGCAGCCCAATGCTGTCAAGCGATTGGGGCCGGTCAAGGTGGCGGCGCAGACAGTCAACGAAAGCTGGGGGGTAAGAAAAGCCTCGACTCTGGATTTGGCGCGTAAGGGGTCCAGCGTTGAAAAAGGCAAGCTGATCGACATCGTCTTTTAGCTATCCCTCGGTTACGTTTGATGCAATTGACCTGATTCAGAAAAGCTTTCCCCATGGGGGCGGCCTGAGAGCTGCCCCCATAAATTTTCAACCTCATCGGTTAGGAAAAAGATAAAGAATGGAACGCGGCATTTATCGATTGTTGGACGCCAATCTCAACCGCGCCCGCGAAGGGCTGCGCGTGGCCGAGGAGTACGTCCGGTTCGTGCGCGACGATGCGGTCTTGAGCGAACGCCTGAAGGAGTTGCGCCACGGCGTGCGTCGCCTGGACGAACTGCTCGCCGCCAGTCTGCCGGCCGGCCAGACCTGGGCGCATTTTCGCGACACGCCCGGGGACGTGGGGACCGCCCTGGCCGGGGCCGGCGAAGCCGTGCGCGCCGATGCGGCCGGCGTGGCCGCCGCCTCGCGCAAGCGGGTGGAGGAAGCCCTGCGGGTGATCGAGGAATACGCCAAACTGATCTCGCCGGACGCCGCCCAACTGGCGGAGAAGCTCCGTTATTCGGCTTACGGATTGGAGGGCGCGTGGCAGACCGCCGGCGGTAATTTGCGCCAGCGCCTCCAATCCGCCCGATTGTACGTCCTGATCACCGAGTCCCTGGCCCGGACCGATGCACTCACGGTCTGCCGCGAGGCGGTCGCCGGCGGAGCCGACATCATCCAGATGCGCGAGAAAGAGCTGGAGGACGGCGAGTTCCTGAACCGCGCCCGGCAAATGGCCGAGGCCTGCCGCGCGGGGGGAACTTTGTTTCTGGTGAACGACCGGGTGCAGATCGCCGCCTTGGGCGCGGCCGACGGTCTCCACACCGGCCAAGGCGACCTGCCTGTAAACTTGGTCCGGCGCTTGGCTGGGCCGGAGGCGATCATCGGCAAATCCACCAGCTGTCCCGAGCGGGCCGAAGCCGCCTGGCGCGACGGCGCGGACTATATCGGCGTGGGGCCGGTTTATCCGACCAAAACCAAGGAGCACCGCGCGGCGGTCGGCCTGGAATACGTCCGCTGGGCCAGCGCTCACGCCCGGCTGCCCTATTTCTGCATCGGTTCAATCAATCGCCGAACGCTGCCCGAAGTGCTGGCGGCCGGAGCCCGGGCGGTGGCGGTCTGCACCGCGATCATCGCCGCGCCGGACATTGCCGCGGAAACCGCCTGGTTCAAGGCCCGGCTGGCCGAAACCGCGGCCGGCCGCGAACCGCTGACGCCGAAAAAGGAAGATTGAATATGGACCTGGGATTTTTGCTCAAACTGACTATGGGAATAATGCCGGTAGCTCTGCTGGCGGTCGAAGGCGAGGCGGGGGAAAAAAATACGGACCCCAAGGTGGCGTTGCCCGCCCTGGCCGGGGCCAAAACCTACATCTACAAGACGGTAGACGGCATGCCGCTGCAATTGCACGTCTTTGCGCCACCGCCGGGTGCCGGCGCCCGGCCGGCCATAGTCTTTTTCTTCGGCGGCGGATGGGTCGGCGGCGGTCCCGGTCAGTTCGCTTCCCAAGCCAAACTGCTGGCGGAAAAGGGCATGATAGCGATCTGCGCCGAATATCGCATCAAGAGCCGGCACGGCGTGCCCCCTTTCGCCTGCCCTGAGGACGGGCGCTCGGCCCTGCGCTGGGTCCGGGCCCACGCCGGCGAACTGGGCGTCGATCCCCAGCGGCTGGCCGCGGGTGGCGGTTCGGCCGGCGGGCACGTGGCGGCCGCCACCGCTTTTCTGGACGAGTTCGATGCGCCGGGCGAAGACCTGGCCGTCAGCTGTAAGCCCAACGCCCTGGTGTTGTTCAATCCCGTCATCGACACCACGGCCAAAGGCTACGGTTCCGAGCGCTTGGGCGACCGGGCGGTGGCCATGTCCCCGGTGGACCATGTCGCCGCCGGTGCGCCGCCGACCATCATCTTTCATGGCACGGCGGACAAGACCGTGCCGTTTGAAAACGTCGAGCGCTTCCAGAAGTTGATGCAGGCCCAGGGCAATGTCTGCGAGCTGGTCCCCTTCCCCGACCGCGGCCACGGTTTTTTCAATATCGGCAAACCCGACTACCAAGCGGGCGTGGACGGAATGGTGAAATTTCTGACCGGTCTGGGCTACCTCAAAAAAGACTGAGCGGTCACAAGGCCCAGACATCCAGCAAATCGGCCAGCGGCCGGTCGCTGGACCACATTTGGGCGCTGGCGGCGAAGCTCGCATAGCGTTCGCTTGCTCCGGCATACTCCGTCGCCTCCCGCAACTTGGTCAGCACGCCCGCCTCGTCGACCGCTTCGGGGGCGAAGGTTTCCAGCGGACGCTGGGCTCGTTCCAGCCGCCTACCGTCGCGCGTGTAAACGATCACGCCGTGCGGCTTGGCGTTATAGGGCGAAAAATCGGGCGGCAGCGGGGGCGGATTGTCCGGCGGCGGGGGCACAAAGGTGATCTTCCCCGCCAGTTCCGCCACCTCGCGGTCGGCCAGGATGGCCGCGTCAGTAAAGGCGGCCAAGCGCATCGCCCCCCGGAGCAAGGCATAGGCCACGGCGTATTGCACCGAGAACTGGGCGCTGACCTGGGGATTGGGGCCGATCTCGAAGCGATTGCCCACCAGTCCTCCGGGACCGCTGCCGTACAGTTCCACCCGGGCGATGTCCGCGGCGGTCAGTTTCGCCTCCTCCCGCAGCCGCTCGGCGGCCATCTGCGAACTGTGGCAGGCCCCGCAGCTGGTGTGGCGTTTGATGGACATCCGCTCCACGGCCCAGCGTTCGCGCGGCTGACGGAAGAAATCGGACGCCGGCGGTTCGCTCTCCAGATAGGCCCGGAACAGCCCGCCCTGCCCCTCGAACGAGAGCGGCGTGCCGGTCACGCCGCGAGCCGCCAGGGCCACCGCCCACATGGCCGACCGGGTTGCGAAGGCCGGCTGAAGGCGCTTGGCCAAAGTGGCGTCCAATAAGGCCTGGCGATTGCCTGAGGCCTGGGCGTAGTTCAGTCCCAATGCATTGATGCAAGCCTCGGGCGTCAGTTTTAACAAGCGTGCCGCGCCGGCGACCGCGCCAAAACCGCCCACCATCGTAGTCGGCAGCAGCATCCAGGCATGTTGGCGGCGGATGGCGTTTTGGAAGGCCACCGATAGCCGGCCGGCCACTTCTATCCCCACAATGAATGCGGCCAGAGTCTCGCGGCAGGTGGCGCCCGCCAGCTCCCCGGCCGCCAGGACGGCCGGGACCACCACCGAAGTCGCATGGAGCGAGCCGGGGATGTAAATATCGTCGTAATCGAGGGCGTGGATCATGGCCCCGTTGACGTACGCCGCCTGCGGACCGGGCAGACGGTCGCCGTGGCAGAGCACCCGTGCTTCGGGTTTGCCGCCCCAATCGCGCAGGAGGTCCAGGGATTCGGTCACCCCCGCCTCCTTCCACCCGGCCAGGGCGCAGGCGAAGGTGTCGAGCAACATTTTTCGCGCCGCTTGCCGAGCGCCGGCGCTTAAGGCATTTTCCGGCGTACTGAGGGCAAGCTCGGTCAAAATCTGTGAGATTGTCGGCGTTTCAGCTTTGGCGGTCATGGCCGCTCCTTTGCAGTCTAGATGGTTCAATTATTCAGCTTAACAGCGCGCGTAAGCCCAACAGGGTCAGCAGGCCGGCTACGCCGATCCGCGCCCAGCGGTCGCTCAAACGCTTGAGAATTCCAAGTCCCAACCAGGCTCCGCCGACCGCCCCGAGCGCGGCGCAAGCGCTCTGGAAGGCCAGCGGCGCCGTGAGCAGACCTCCCGCCAGTAGGCATCCCAGGCGGGTCAGACCGCTGATCCCCAGGACCACCTGCACGCCGGCGGCGTAACGCAGGCGCGAAAACCCCTGGCTGGCCACATAGGCCACCGTCGGCGGTCCGCCCGTGCCGAAAGCGCCGGAGAGCAGGCCGCTGAAGAGGCCCAGCGGCAGGCCGGCCAGATATTGCGGCCAGGGCTTGCGCCAGGCGACCGGCAGCAGCGCCTGGCCGGCGGCCGCGACCAGCACCAGGCCCAGCAAGTGCTTGAGCAGGGCCACATCCAGCCAGACCAGGCCCAGCACCCCCAGCGGCACGCCCAGGATCGCTCCCGCGACGAATGGCCGGAGGCGATCCCAGGCGAAATGTTCCCGCAGCTGCCCGAAGATGAAGAGATTAAGGCTGAGATTGGCCAGGACCAGCATGATCGCCACCTGTTTAATGTCGCCGGTCAGGGCGAGCAAAGCCAGAGCGGTCAGACCGAAGCCGAAGCCGGTCGCGCCCTGTAATATTCCGGCCAGACCACAGATGAAGAACAGGCTGAGCAGATCCATGAAGCCCTCTTTTACTTGCCGGTTTCGACAATGGCCGCCAGCGCCCGGTCGAGCTTGGCCTGGGCCGCGGCGATCCGTTCGCGGCGGGTCGCCTGGCAAGCCTGGGCTTCGGCCAGCCGGGCGCGGCGCTTCTCCACCAGCTTGGCGGTCTGCTGCGGATGCGGATCGCCGGGCAGATTGTGAGTCTCGAAGAAGTGCTCCAAGCCCATGGCGTGATTGACCTCGGCGTCGGTCAGGTGCGGCTCGGGATCGCCCGCGATGCGGGCGGCCTCATCCAAAAGTGCCCCGGGACAGTCGTACGGCTTGATTCCGCGTTCACGGGCCAGGCGGACCATGGTGGCGCAGATCCGGTGGGCGCAGCGGCCGCCGTATTTCTTCTCGCGGATCAGCTTGATGGCCAGGTCGGGCGCGCCGGAGTAGCCCTCGCGTACCAGCTGCCACATCCGTTCACGATTCGGATGCGTCGCCGGCAGCAGATGGCGGAATAACCCCAGGGCCGATTCCAGGAAGGCCAGGCCTTCGATCACGTGGCTGTCGGTGCCGTAGACCGGCAGGATGTCCTGGATGGGCTCATTCTTGAAGGAGAAGAGTACGGTCATCATCTTGCCCAGGACTCCATTGCAGGCGATCCGGGTGCGCTCGAACTGGTTGCCGGCATTGGCTTTTTGCGGCATGAAGGAGCTCACCCCCCGCCAGGCCATGTCGACGGTGAAAAGGTTCCATTCCTCCGTGACCCAGACGTTGAAGTCCAGCGCCGCCCGGCTGAGGGTGACGGCCAGATTGCCGGCGGCGAACAGGGAGGTAAGGTGGGCATCCATGCTCGACTCGCAGTCGTAGGTCAGTTCGACGATCTCGTCGAAGCCCAAGAGTTCAGTGATGCGCTCGCGTTTGATCGGCCAGCCAGTGCCGGAGCAAGCGCCGCAACCGCCGGTGTTGCGATTGATGTGGCGGTAGGCGAGTTCAAGTTGCTCGGCCCCGCGCCCCAACTGGTCATGCACCCCCAGCAGGTAGGCGGCGTAAGTGATCGGTTGGGCATGGGACCAGTGGCTATGGCCGGCCATGACCGTGTCCAGATTGGCGGCGGCCAGCTCGAGCAGTGTGTTCTGAGTGGCCAGCACCTCGTCGAGGGCGTAAAGCAGGCTCTCGCGCATCATCATCCGGGCCATGGGTTCCTGCAGGGTACGGCCGTAATTGACGGCGGCGGCGGTATCCTCGTCGTGATCCGGCAGTTGGGCTTTGATCCAGGCTTCGCCGCCCCAACCGTACTCCTGCTGGCTGCGCTGGAGCACAGGGTAGAGCTTGCGGAC
>CAYMGG010000178.1:0-4553 GCA_964389915.1 uncultured Planctomycetaceae bacterium | reverse complement strand
TAGTTGCCGAAACCAGTTTCTGTTCATACAGCATGACCAACCAAGCCATGTCCATGCGGCCGCAGGCGCGCAGCCGGTTGTTGACCTCCTTGGTCCGAGTCGAAAGGAGTTGGGAGAAATATTTGTTCCATTCCGGCGCTTCCGGACAACCGGGGGTGTGGCGGAAATGTTCATGGTCGCACCAGTAGGCGGCAAGGTCGGCGTTCATAAAATTGTTCCTTTCTAAAATTAGGGCCAAGGCTTTTGATTACTATATCCTCAATATATGCCAGGGTAATACGTACTGGCTACCACACGAATTGCCCGACATTTTGCATTTAATTGACATTTATGCTAGAATTACGACATGCTTGATTTAAATCTCCCCGGAGCCGAAAACATGACCACCCAAGCCGACGTAGATTACGGTCTGCAAGACCTGTTCGCCACCATCGAGGCGGTCACCGGCCTGGACGTTTCCGTCTATCCGCCCGCCGCCCGTGAGGCTTCGCCGGCGATCGAGAAACTGCCGGTCAAATATCATCGCCACGTCAGCGCCTTTTGCCGGGCGGTGCGCCAAACCCGCGACGGTCGCGGCTGTCGCGGACATGATTCGACTCTGACCAACCGCCGGGCGGCGGAGGTCGGGCGGCCCTTCGTGCAGGTCTGCCATGCCGGCGCCGCCGAGGTGATCGTGCCGGTCATCTACGACGGCCGGCACCTGGCCACGGTCTTCATCGGCCAAGCCGTGATCGAGTCGGTGGAGAATGAAGGTTTTGACGGAATCTGGGCGCGGATCAAGGACCGGGGTTGCGAACGCGCCGAGGTGGAGGCGGGGTTCAGGTTGTTGCCGCGCCTGCCGGAAGCGCGGTTGCTGCAAATCGGCCGCTTGGCCGAGGCGGCGATTCGCGGAATCGCCGACCGGCTCAGCCTGGAGGCGTTCGCCCGGGAGGTGCGGTTGCAGAACGCTCCGCCGGTGCGCCGGGCCCTGGAACTGCTGCGCCAGGAGGAGAACTGGCACCTGACCGAAGCGCAGATGGCCCGGCGGTTGCACCTGACCCCGGCCTACTTCTGCCGCCTGTTCCGCAAGGCGCTGGGCCGGGGCTATAATCGCTATCTGACCGAGTTGCGCCTGCGACGGACGCAGAATTTATTGCAGCAGACCGACCTCTCGGTGGGCGAGATCGCCTCGCGTTGCGGTTTCAGCCGGCAGAGCTATTTCACCCGCCGGTTTCGCGAACTGACCGGGCAGAGCCCGAGCGAGTTCCGTTCCCGCCGGTCCTGAGTACAGCTCCCCGCAAAAAAAACCGGGCGGCGCGAGCGCCGCCCGGATCGGTTATCGGTGGGAAAGCCTAGGAGTTAGCTGCGGCTGCATGCGGCCGGTTCGGGGGCGGACGCGCCGGCATGGCGCAGGGCGGCGGTGACAAAGGCTTTGAACAAAGGATGCGCCTGGACCGGCCGGCTCTTGAACTCGGGGTGGGCCTGGGTGGCCACGAACCAGGGATGATCGGCCAGTTCGATGATCTCCACCAGGTTCGAATCCGGGTTCCAGCCCGAGATGATGAGCCCGTGCTTCTCCAGGAGCGGCACCTTTTCGGGGTTGACCTCGTAGCGGTGGCGGTGGCGTTCCCGGACGATTTCGGCCTCATAGGCCGCGCGGGCGCGGCTGCATTTCTTAAGCGCGCAGGCATAGGCCCCCAGGCGCATCGTGCCGCCCTTGGCCGTGACTTGCTGCTGGGCGTCCATCAGGGCCACGAAAGCGTTTTTAAGGTCGCCTTCGCCGGTCTCATCCAGCCATTCAGCGCTGATCGCCGCCGCCTGGTTGCAGACATTACGGGCAAATTCGATCACCGCGCATTGCAGACCGTAACACAGCCCCAGGTAGGGGATCTTCTGTTCGCGGGCGTAGCGGATGGCCGCAATTTTGCCTTCCGCGCCGCGCCGGCCGAAGCCGCCGGGCACCAGGATGCCGCTGACTCCGGCGAGCAGCTTTTCGGCCCCTTGGGCCTCGATCTCCTCCGACTCGATGCGCCGGATATTGACCTTGGTATGATTGGCAATGCCGCCGTGGGTCAGCGCTTCGTAGACCGACTTGTAACTGTCGGTCAGGGCGATGTATTTGCCCACGACCGCGATCTCCACCTCGTGTTTGGGCGTCTTGACGTTGTCCAGCATGCCCGTCCAGACCTTCAGGTCCGGCGCGGAGGTTTTCAGTCCGAAGTGGTCGCAGATGATCTGGTCGACCTTCTGGTCGCGCAGCATGACCGGGACTTCGTAGATCGAGAAGTCGACGTTCTTCTCGTCGATCACGTTCTTGGGGCGCACGTTGCAGAAGAGGGCGATCTTGCTCTTGACCCCGTCGGGAATGCTGATTTCCGAGCGGCAGATGATCATGTCCGGCTGGATGCCGATCTCGCGCAGTTTCTGCACCGAATGCTGGGTGGGCTTGCTCTTGATCTCGCCCGAAGCCTTGAGGAACGGCACCAGGGTCAGATGGACGAACATGACTTCGTGCGGTTCGCGTTCGAGCCGAAACTGGCGGAAGGCCTCGATGAAGGGCAGGCCTTCGATATCGCCGACCGTGCCGCCCAACTCGACCAGGATAACGTCCACGTCCGGGCTTTCCAGACTGGTGAAGGCCTCTTTAATGGCGTTGGTGATGTGCGGGACGACCTGGACGGTGGCGCCCAGGAACTCGCCGCGGCGTTCGCGCTCGATCACCTCGGAATAGAGCCGGCCGGTGGTGTAATTGGATTTGCGGTTCATGGGGTGGCCGAGAAAACGCTCGTAATGTCCCAGGTCCAGGTCGGTTTCGGCCCCGTCGTCGGTGACGAAGACCTCGCCGTGCTGGAAGGGGTTCATCGTGCCGGGATCGACGTTGATGTAGGGGTCGAGTTTCTGCATGCGCACGGTCAGGCCGCGGCTGCGCAGAAGCAGTCCCAGCGAGGCCGCCGTCAGCCCCTTGCCCAAGGATGAAACCACGCCGCCGGTGATGAAAAGAAACTTGCTCACCCCTGTCCCCCCTGGCAAATTGCGGCGCTCCGCGCGCCGGGCGTCAACTTCGCTCGATTATGCCGGCAAAAACGCCGGTTTCAAGGGCCGAGAAAAAACGGGACGCGCCGCGTCCCGTTCAAGGTCTTAGCAAAATTAATGCATCGTCAACGCATTTCAAACATTACGACCGCCGGGGGGGCCGGGCTTTTTTTTGAAAAAAGCTCGCCGGGCGTTTTTTTTAGGGCCGGATGACCACGTGTTTAATGTTTTTGCGCTTCCAGGTATAGGTTACGTGCACCAGGCCGTCGGCGGCCTGGATCACGGCCGGATAAGAATATTCGCCGGGTTCGGTTTCCAATTCCCCGGCCGGTTGCCAGTCGCGCCCGTCGGCGGAAAGGGCCAGGTTGAGCGGCGAACGAGCCCCGCCCCATTGGCCCGCCGGGGTCCCGGTGTGGTTATAGACCAGCAGGTGTCGGCCGTCGTGCAAGGTGACGGCATCGGTGCCGCTGTTGGGATTCGGCAGGGCCGTGGCCTGCAAAGGCGACCAGGTCTGGCCGAAATCTTCGGACCAGGCCTGGGCCACGCAACCTTGCCGGGTGCGGCAGAGCAGGCTGAGTCGGCCGCCGCCATGTTCGAGGATTGAGGGCTGGATCGCCCCCCACTCGTCGGCCCGGTTGAGCGGTCCGATTTTGCGCCAGGCTTTGAACTGCGGATCGGAGGCCAGAATAAAGACCTGCCACCCGTTCAGCTCCTCGCTGCTGGGCGAAAGGACCGTGCCGTCGGGCATTTGCACCGGCTTGTTCTTGATCGGCCCGGGGATGTTTTCGGGCAGGATTTCAGGCTCGGCCCAGGTCCGGCCGCCGTCGCGCGAGACGCGCCGCCACCCCCGCCAGATCGAGCAGTCAGGCCCGACCTTGTAGAACAGGTTCAGGTCGCCCCCGCGCGGCTGGTAGAGCACGGGATTCCAGCACGGCCAGGCCTGCCCTTGCGGCCCCTGACCCACGGCCATCAGCTCCGGCCGACTCCAGCTGCCCTTTTCGTTCCAGCTCAGCCAGATGCCGACGTCGGGCGCCCCTTCCTTGGCTCCGGCAAACCAGGCCGCCGCCAGCCCGCGTTCGGTGGCGATGATGGTGGAGGCGTGGCATTCCGGGAAAGCCCCGGCGGCGAACACGAATTCGGCGGCGATGACGGATACGGACAGCACCTGAGGCATGGGTCAATCCTTTATGAAGACCGGCTAATTATCCATTGTATACAACATGCGCGTGGGCTTGTCAAATCGCGGCCGATATTCACTGCCGGCGAGAAGCCGGGGAGAATTTATATCAAATCCAGTTAATAGTGACTGATTTTGGGGAACCTTTTTTGCAAAAAAAAGGTACCCCAAACCCTGCCAAAAAACTCTCGCCAGACTTACCCAGTCCGGAACGTTCGTCGGCCATCAATAACCGGAGTTGATATTATATCATTTCAAGTTAATGATCGTCGAATAGGTGCGAAATCCATCCGCGCCGAATTCGTCCAGCTGAACGTTCGAAACGGCGAAGCCGGTCGAGAGTTTTTTGGAAGGGTCAGGGGAA
>CAYMGG010000177.1:3344-12289 GCA_964389915.1 uncultured Planctomycetaceae bacterium | reverse complement strand
CGGTAGTCGCCGGCCGGAAAGACCGGCTGGGCCGGCTTGTCCAGGCTGGGGTGGAAATCGCCCCGGTCCGTGACCAGGCCGACCAGCGACAGCACCCGGCCATCCTGCTGGGCGCAACGCAAAAAGGCCGATGAAAAATCCCGCCCGTTGTGCAGAAACCGCAGGCGCAGCACGGCCGGGCGCGCGCCCGCCGGCCAGTAGCCCAGCACGCTGCGCCGCTGGGTCCACATGATGTCCTGGTTGATCGAACTCAGGCAGGCCGAATCCGCAAACCAGGTCTGCCCCCAGACCGAGGCCGACTCGTCGGCCCCCTGGATGAAGCGCCGGCGCACGGTGAACGGCTCGGCCGGCAGCCGCCGGAAGCGCTCGGCCCATTCGGCCGGACAAGGCAAAGGCGGGGTCATCTCGCAACCGTGGGCCTCAGCCGGCGGCGGCAGGACCGAACTGAACGCCTGCGGCAGCCGCAGCGAAAAGAAGTGCGCCTGCCCGGGAGTGAGCAGGTCGGAGTAAGCCCGGCTATGGGGCCCGGCCCACTGATTCGTGGCGGGATGGAAATGCTCGGCCATCACCTCCCAGGCGTGACGGCGCAGCGCTTCGGCCGCGGCCCGGACGGCGGCATCGGCCACCAACAGCAGGATTCGCTCGCACTCGATCACCGCCACCACCGTGTAGGTGGGGCTGTTGTATTCATTGAACGAGCCGTGATGCGCCAACTCGGCCACGCAGTTTTCCAGCCGCCGGCGGCCGTAGGCCAACAGCCGCGCCTCGCCCAGCAGTTCGCCGACCGCGGCGGTCACGCCCGCGCCCATGATGGCGATGTTCGTGTAGCCCGGCTGGACGTTGCGCCGGAAGATCGACCAGCCAGCATGCCCCAGGGCGGTCCGAATCCGCTCGACCAGCTCCATCGGCAACTTGGCCGCGCTCTCCTTTAGAATTTGCAGGAGCCGCGCCCCGCAGAAATCGGCCCAGTTCCAGTCCGGCGGCCCCATCTGGGGCAGCGGCTCCTCCCGATACCAGGGCCAGATGCCATAGGTGGCTCGGGTCGGGTCGGTCTCCTGCAGCGCCAGCACCGCTTCGATCGCCCCGGCCGCGCGCGCGGCATCGCCTGCGCCGGCCCGCCGCAGCAGCCCCAAAGCGTAATCCAGCGCCAGCCGGGTCGGGCAGACCGGCGTGCCGTCGGCCAGGCGGGTGTGATACCCCGGCCCGTGCTGCGGCACCCGCACCATCCGGGTCTCCGGCGCGTAATTCCGGTCGCAGTTCTCCAGAAACTCTTCGATCTCCCGATCCAACGGGCGTCCTCCTGGCGGAGAAGTGGCTTTAGCTCACGGAGTAAGTTCGGCCATTATAATGCCCCCTTTCCGGCCGGCCAGCATATTAAGCCAGCCGCCGGTCTTTCATTTTGAGGTGCGAGAAAACTTTTTTGAAAAAAAGTCTTCTCGCGCTCTTTCAAAAAACCTTAAATCAGCTTCGCACTCTTCAGCGTTCAGATGGATAAAATCCAAGCGAATCTCGTTCGCCAGGCAAGGCCCAGGAGTTCCTTCGCCTCAGATCACAATTCAGATCTATGATAGCCAGATCGATTCGAACTCCGTTCTCCTTAAATTTTCCCACCTGACCACACGAACACGCGAAGCTGGATGAGAATTTTTGGGAGGGCCGGGGAACCTTTTTTGCAAAAAAGGTTCCCCGAAATCGGTCGCTTTTGACTTGAATTGACCTCACCCCCCTCCGCCCCGAGCCTGTTCGCGCCAGGCGCGCGGGGAGAGGCCGTTCTCCAACTTGAAAACCTTGGAGAAGCGGTACTCGTCGCCGAAGCCCACCCGCTGGGCGATCTCCTTGCCACGCAGATCGGTGTTGGCCAGCAGGTTTTCCGCCGCCCGGACCCGCAGCCGCCGCCGATATTCCAACGGGGCCAAACCGAATTCACGGCGAAAGGCCCGGCAAAGGTAGCTCTCCGACCACCCCACCTTGCGGGCCAGCTCCCCCAATGAAAAATCCTCCCGGAACCGGCGGGCCAGCTCGCTGCGGGCCAGGGCCAGAGGCAGCCCCACCTCCTCGGCCGCGGCCGGCGCTTCGTTCCCCACCGCCTCCAGCACCTCGGCCAGCAGGCCGCCGACCAGACCGGCCAGGCGCAGCGGCCGACCGCCGCCCACCAGTTCGGCCAGCAGCGTCTCCAGGCTGCCCAATAGACGTTGGGTCTGATTCTCCTCCAACTGCTGGTAACCGGAAAACTCCAGCCGCTCGATCCCCGCATAGGCCGCCAGCAGCCGGCCGAACGGCCAGCGCAGTTGCTCCCCGTCAGCGGCCACCAGTTGGAAGGTCAATTCCCCATAATCGGCCGCCTCGCCCCGGGCGCAGCCGAACGCGTGCGGCTCACCCGGCGAAGCCAGAACCAGGGTTCCCCGTTTGGCCGGCCAGGGCCGCCCCTGCCACCAGAACTCATTCTCTCCGCGCCGGAAAATGATGAGGTGAGCGCTATCGTGCGCATGTTCGGTCGGCCGCCGGCCGCGGCCGGGGGCGGGCCGCTCGTCCAGGGTGGCATGCAGGATGCCGAAGCGGTAAACCTTATCCGCTACAGCTACTTGCAAAAGCTGGGAGGCCGGCACGGCCGTTTCCGGGCAAACGTAATCCATGATTTTGCGCTCCTACCAGACCGCCATTCAGGTCAATTTGCGACAAGATTATATCAATCGCCAACATTTTTCAACCCTCACTGCCCGCCTAAAATACAGGTGTTCGAGGACAAAAACGACCCCGCGCCGCCGACCGCTGGCGCAAAGGAGAACAAAAGATGGAAATGACCCGCCGCGAGATCATCCTTGGCAACATCGCCCACACCCCCACCCCGCGCCCGGGCCTGACCTTTGACCGCGGCCGGGAGAACGATTTCCACGGCGGCGGCCTGCCCGCCCCGGCCGGCTACCAGCAGAAGCGCTGGGTCGAAGGCAATATGGAATATTACGACGACGAGTGGGGCAACCTCTGGCGGCGAATGGTCGGTGGCTGCGCCAAGGGTGAAATCCACCAGCCGATCCTGCAGGATTGGGCCGACCTGGCCCGCATGCGCGTGCCCGAGTACGACCTGGAGGCCGGCGTCGCCCATCTGCGTCAGTCCTTCGCCAAGGATCAAGAGAACAAAATGCACGTGGCCTGGATCGGCGGTTGGATCTTCGACAACGCCCGCTATCTGCGCAAGATGGAGGTCTACTTCCTTGATATGGCCATGTACCCCGACGAGCTGAACGAACTGCACGCCAAGGTGGCCGCGGTCTACGAGCGCAAGATCCACATCGCCGGCCAGGCCGGCGCCGACGCCATCGGCATCGGCGAGGACCTGGGCACGCAGAAAGGCCTGCTCTTCAGCCCGGCCATGTTCCGCGAGTACTTCAAGCCCACCTACAGCCGGCTGATGGGCCTGGCCCACGAATACGGCATGAAGGTGCTGATGCACTCCTGCGGCATGAACTGGGAGATCGTTGACGACCTCTTGGATTGCGGGGTGGACGCCTTCCAGTTCGACCAGCCGGCGGTGTACGATATGCCCGCCCTGGCCGAGAAGCTGCGCCGGCGCCAGGCCGCGCTCTGGAGTCCGGTGGACATCCAGAAGATCCTGCCCACCGGCGACCGCGCCTACATCGAGAGCGAGGCCCGCAAAATGGTGGAAACCTTCCGCGGCGGCCTGATCTGCAAGAACTATCCCGACCTGCCCGGCATCGGAGTCAAGGAGGAGTGGGACGACTGGGCCTACCAGGCCATCCTCGACGAATGCGCGGCCCGGGCCTGAATCGCTTCGCGCACCCGACTGGTTCAGATGGGCGACTCGAACGAATGGAGTAGGCGTCGAGTCCGTCCATCTGAACGTTCGAAACGGCGAAGCCGAGATAGAGTTTTTTGGTGGGGTCCGGGGAACCTTTTTTGCAAAAAAGGTTCCCCGGAATCGGCCCTTATTCTTTGGACAGGAAGCGTTATTTCTGCGCCGGCGCGTCTTTCGTTGCCGGAGCGTCGGCGATGAAGATCTCGCCCGGAAAACCCGCCGGTTTATCAACGAACTCGTTGTTTTCGATCCGCACCGAATCCTTGTCGGCGCTAGCGCAGACGATTATGCCGTAATTGCCGTTGACCCCGATCTCCTCGCCCATGCGGTCGAACATCTGGTAGGCGGGTTGAATGATTTTGTTGCCCTGGATCGTCACATTATAGGCATTGCCGACCATGAAGGCCGCCGCCGGGGGCCGGATGATGGTGTTGTTTTCGAACCGGATGTCGTGGTGGAGGCGCGCGGGCAGTTCGCCCGGATATTTTAGCCGCGGTTCGGCCTGCACATAGATGGCGGCAACGCCCTTGGCGAAGGGCGCGCTTTTCCCGCAGCCTTTGACCTCGTCATAAACCAGCGTGTTGCCGCGCACATCGATGTCGTGGCAGATGGCGCCCTCCAGCCAGTTGAAATGCGACCGGATGGTGATCCCGCCCTTGGAATATTCGATCCGGTTGTTCTCGAAAATGCCGTTGGCGGACTGGATGCGGATGCCGGCGAGATTGCGGTAGAAGTGGTTGTTCCGGATGACAAAGCCTTCGCCGTTGCAGGCGCCGTAAATGATATAGTCGTTCGCCCCGGCCTTGACCGGCTGGTCCAGGGTGACGCGGAAGACCTTGTCGCCGCCCCAAATGTGGACGTTCAGCGCCTTTTTCGCCGCCTTGGCCGCGGCCAGGGCGGCTTCGTCCGTGCACGGCTCCACGCCGGTAATGATCGCGGAGGAACGTATCTCGCCCGTGTCGAAGCTGAGCACATGAATCGGCATGCCCGACTGTAGAATCCACGGTCCTTCAAAACCGTGCCGGGTGGCGATATCCAGCACGTTTTCCGCCTCCACCCGCACGACCGCACTCACCGCGCCGCGAATATTGATGAAGTCGTCGCCGATATAGCCGGCCTCGCAGTCCTCGATGATCGGACCTACGCGCGTATAGGCGGAGTGGAAGCCGTCGCAGTTGGGTCCCAGCAGGCGCGCCGTATCGGGGCGGCGGATCAGCTTGCACCGGCGGTAGACGTTGGCGCCCACGGCAGTGAAATTTCCGCTTTCGACAAAGGCCAGGCCCGGCGAGGAGTAGAGATTTACGTCGAGGTACTGCACGTTCTGCGAGCCGGAGGTGAGGACGACGCTGTCGGCCAAACGGTGCAGCAGGGCGAAGCGATCGCCGACCTTGACGCCGTAATCGCTGTAACTGGTATAAACCTGCGGATCGGGGTAGGGAAAGGACGGCGGCACCAGGCCGATACGGTAGACGCGGTCGGAAATTTTCTCGATGAGCGCCGGCTTGCCCCACTGGTTCAACTTGATCCGCTCGCCCTTTTCATCGAACACGACCGTGGGCATGGAGGCCGGATCGCGGTCAAGCGCGGCTTGGTGCTTGATCTCGTCGGGCGTGGGAAAGCCGGGATCGACTTCGTAATCGAGGTAGCTTTTCCAATGCTCTGCGTCTTCGTGCAGGCCGACGATAGTTCCCTGCGAATAAGGCAGCGGATCGTACTCCAGGGTCAGACCTTCGAAGATCACGTTTTTACATTCGGTGACATGCAGGCCGAACTTCCACACGTCGAACCAGAACGTCGCCCCTTGGGCCAGGATGTGGATGTTTTCCAGACCGCGCAGGGTGAGGATGCTAAAACCACTCTGGCTGGTGAACCGGTAGTCGCCGGGGGGGATGGTGAATTCGCTTTTTCGGGCAGCGTTGGCCGCCATAAGCTGCGCGATGATCTCCGTCCCGGCCTGGCGCTGGGCGGCCTTGTCCGCCTCGGTCCACGCCGCCTGCGCGGCCGGCAGGGCCAGATTTTCGGCCGCCACCGCCGCCCCGGCCAGCAGCAGCCACGCCGCCCAACCCACCGCGATGCCCACACCTAGCTTGTCCATGTCATTCTCCAAATGCTCAAGGGAAAGGCCAGACCGGCCAAACAATTCGGGTTCATAAAAACCGTAAAAAAATACCTTTCGCGCCCCTCCCCGCGGGCACTATGCCCGAAGGCACACACACCCCGTAAAGCAGGCGAAGCGATTGGCAAACTTGGATTCAATTTCACAGACCGCCAGGAATTGACCTCAGAGCCCGCGCTGCCACATGTCTTCGGTGCCGCCCTGCTTGTAAGGAGGCAAAGTCAGCAGCCGGACATCCCGCCAAGGGGAGAGGTGAGTATCCAGCCAGACGATGTTGTTGGCTCCGGAATGCACGCCGCCCAGATATTTGCCGCCCACGTCGTAGGCCGGGTAGTAGGCCGAGCGCTCCAGCCAGGTCGGATCGAGAAAACAGGCGTAATTGGCCGAATAATAGCCGGCCTCGGAATAGGCCATGGTCTGGGCCGGATAGCTAAACTGGGCCACCTTCCGCCAGCGGGTCGGATAATGCATGTTGCGCGCGATGCAGAACGAGATGGCCAGACTGACATTGCCGCCATTCCATTGGGCTTTCATCCGCGCCGTCTGGATCGGGCATTTATAAACATCCAGCTTGCCCCAGCCGCTAAAAGTGTTAACCCGAGTCCCGTTGGTCAGGTAGGGGGAGAGATGGGTCATCCAGTAATTGTCCGGCTCCCAGCCGCCGACAAAATTGGCCTCGGGGATGAAGTCGCCGTAATCGCCGGCATACAACAGCGTGGCCAGCATGAGCTGCTTCTGGTTGTTGGCGCAGAGCGACTGGCGGGCGTAATCCAGCGATCGCTCCAAAGCCGGCAGCAGCATCGCGGCCAGCACGGAGATGATGGCCACAACCACCAGCAATTCCACCAGAGTGAAGGCCGCCTCGCCCCGCCGGCGGCGGGTCAAGGAATCACGATTCGACGACATGAGCGTTTCCTTTCGAGCCGACAAGACCGCTTCCGCCTCGACCGGTTCCGGCGTCCGGACGATTCTTCCGCGATCTGGGTCAGCCATTTCCGCGGCCACGGTTTCAGTTGCCGCCCGCAGGTTTTGCGCCGCCTGGATTTTCAAAGCTTGGCAATCGGCCAGCGTACGACTCTCGGTCGTCAGGCGGTAATGTTCCCGCCATTCGATTTCAGCCGCACTCAGCTGGTGCTTGAACACCTGTACCCCAGGCGGCACGAGTTTGCGAAAAGCGGATGGAACCGTAACGTACACTTCGGTCGGAATTTGAGAGGTCAAGCCGCGCAGAAAAAGCGCGGAATAATGGCTAATCACGGCCTGCGGTTCATCGGCGTGATTGCGGCTCCACAGCATATAACGCAGACAATCGGACTCGTGGGTATCGGCAAAGCCGGGCAAGCGATACAAACCTTGGCCGACCCGCAGCCAATTGCCGGCTTGGGCATGATATGAATGCCGGGCGCTATGGTATCCGACCTGCTGGGCCTGCTTGGCGGTAAAGTAACCGGCTTGCTGGGCGGCCAGGGCTTGCAGTTCGTCTTTTCTTTCGACCGTCTTGCCCATATATTTCCCTTTTAGGGGAAATATACGCCGCCATTTTTAACTTCTCCAAGATATTGCGGGGGTATTTGCCCGAAAACACCCCTCCAGTACGTCGATTTTAGGGGGTATTTGTAAAAGCTGGCCGAGCAAATCAGAATTGGCAGGCTGATAATTGCAGACGTTCCTGCCGGTAGTCAGGTATGTCACCATGCCAGTAGAGCGCTTGCCCCAGCTCATGCTCCAGCTGGAAAGAGGGAAAATAGGCATAGAACGGCAAGCGGGTGATTTTAACGGCTCGAGATTGCAATTGGGATAGGTCGAAAGAAAAGTCCATTTCTAGCCCTGATTCGTTCAGCGGCTTTTTCGGCTTTGCAATACACATGCCGCTGCCCGGGCCTTGCGGCCCCAGGAGGAGCACCTCACCGGCCTGCATCTGGCTCAGATCATCAACTAATCGAGGGGCGTAGCACTTCAACCAGGCGGCAAGCATGGGCGCGCGCGGGTCTTGAGCCCACAGCCGCAAGCGTCCAGGCTGGAACAAGCCGGCATTGATCGCTCCTAGGCGGGCCTCGCGGATGCGGTATAAAAACCGGCCGCTCTCCCCCAGGTGCAGCCCGGCCAGGATCAGCAAGCCTGCCGCCAGCCACGTCCGGCGGTTACACCTCAACCAAAGCTGCCGCCCTAGCAAGGCCAAACCCAGGATCAAGGCGGGAAATACCACGAACTGCCCCCGCGCCAACTTGGTGAACGGCAGCAGGTCGATGATAACGGCGTGCGCCAGGACCAGGCCCAGCAGCCATTGAGCCGCCGCCCCGGTATTATCCGTTTCCCCCTCCCCCGAGCGCGCCCGCCCCCAGCCGAACGCGCCCAGAACCGCCAGCAACCCCAATGCCGCCAAAGTCCCGGGCTCGAAAGCGCCCAGAATATGCCCCAGCGTGAAGAATGGCGGGGCCGGCACCGCCCCCAGTTTGGCCGCCGTATCCGCCGGCTGCTGGCAATTAAGATTATTGCTCAATTGCACCAGATAGACGTGGCCGTTGAACAGATTGAAGGGAAAGAGCAGGCCAAAATAAACCGCCGGCAGGATGAAAGCCAGGGCCAGCCGTTTGCGGTGAAGCAGAAAAGCGGAACCCAAAATCAAAACCATGAAAAAGAACGCGCTGGGCGCGACCAGGTGCAGCAGCGCGCCGAGAAGGCCAGTGCCGGCCAGGCCCAACCCGGCCTGCAACTCGGTCCGGGCCACCCAGACGCTGTATATCAGCCCGGCGCAGACGGCCGTACCCAAGGCCGCCAGCAGCGGCGCATAAAGGCCGAAGAATAGATATTGCGTGGTCCAAGGCGCGATCAGAAACGCCCCCGCCGCCAGCAGGCCCAGCCGAAAGGATCGCGTCAGCAGCCAGAGCGTCAGGATCAGCCCGGCGGCGGTCCCGGCGTTGCCGATCAGGCTCCAGATCGGCCAGCCGCGATACGGATCGGCCCCCAGCGTCTGGCACCCGGCCTTGGCCACCAACAGACTCAGGCGGAAGACCG
>CAYMGG010000177.1:0-3334 GCA_964389915.1 uncultured Planctomycetaceae bacterium | reverse complement strand
GGATCATACGAAGTCACCGCCCGCCAGAAGGTGACCAGTTCCAGCCGCTGATCGTCGCCCGGAAACGGCAGATAGGGCATCGCGCTCAGCCCCAGCAAGGCCGACAACGGCAAGGCGGCCAGCAGTCCCCAGAGCCAGATTTGGGCTCCGTTCCATTCGGTTTTGGCGTTCATGCTTCCCTTCCTCCGGCCGGGCCGGAAATCGGCAACCCTCGCCGCCAGCCGCGGACTGAATTAAGCAAGTATATAGATGATGCCCGCCGGCAATCGGCCAGCGACAGCCTCGCCTCCCGGACTATTCCCAGGCCCAGTACCCAGGCCCGGGCCGTGCCCGGCAACAATTGCCCGGCCTCCGGGGTCAACCACTCCCCGTCCAGGCGTAGCACTATATTGGCGATCGTGGTTTCCGTCAGGTCGCCGGAGGGATCAAACAGCAGCACATCGTCGACTGCGGGGCACTCCTGCCGGGCCTGCTCGTACACCTGCCGGGCCGTGGTCTTGTGTCGTAGGAGTTCGGCATCCACACCCACCGGCAGGGTCCACGCGGCCAGTTTCGCCGCCGGCGGCCGGCAGTTCCCAGCCCCCAATGCCGCGGCCTGGCCGGAAATTGCCCCGTCGCGGGCCACCAGCAAGCGGCAGCGCTGGGGCTCGGCCGGCAGGGAGGCCGCCAATTGCTTCAACCAGCCGCGCACCCGGCCTTCGCGATAACGAAAGTTGAACCGCCGGCAGGCCGACTGCAAACGGCGCAGATGCAATTCCAGAAAACGAAAACCTTCCGTCGGCGTCCAGAGCAGGGTTTCGAGCAGCTGAAAATCCTCCCGGACCGTCCGCAAAACCCGGGCCTTGGCCAAAGTTTCGCGGTACTCCTGGCCGCAGCGCGAATCCCAGACCACTCCTCCGCCCACGCCGTATTCGGCCTCGCCCCGGCGCTTGTCCAGCACCAGGGTCCGGATGCCCACGCCGAACCGGGCTCTGCGCCCCGGCCCCCACCAACCCACAGCGCCGCAATATATCCCGCGCGGTCCGCGCTCGAGCTCGGCGATGATCCGCATGGTCCGGGCCTTGGGCGCGCCCGTGACCGAGGCGCAGGGGAAGAGCGCGGCCAGCACCTCGGCCGTGGTCGCGTCCGTGCGGGCCGTCACGTCCGAAGTGAGCTGCCAGACCGAGGGGTAGCCCTCCAGTCGGAAACACTCGCCCGGAGCCACGCCGCCGATCCGGGCCACCCGCCCCAGGTCGTTGCGCAGCATGTCCACGATCATGGCGTTCTCGGCCCGGTTCTTGGGGCAGACGCGCAAGGCCGCGCCCAGGCGCGCGTCGGCCGCCGGCTCGGCCAGCCGGGGGGCGGTCCCCTTCATCGGCCGGGCCAGCACCTCCGCCCCCTGGCGGCGGAAGAAAAGTTCCGGCGTGACCGAGCAGACGGCGAAGTCGTCGGTTTCGCTGAAAACGGCGTAAGGCGCCCGCGCCGCGCCGGCCAGCGCCCCGAACCAGGCGGCCGCCGAATCGGCCGCCGCCGGCGTGCGCAGGCGATAGGTGTAATTGACCTGGTAGGTTTCGCCCCGGGCGATCCGCCGGCGAATCTCGGCGAAAGCCTGGCCGTATTCCGCCTCGCTCACGCTCGGCGTCCAAACCGCCGGCGGGAAGCCAGCGCTCGCCGGCACCGGCGCCGCGGCCAGCTCTTCGCCCAGGGCGAACCAGACGAGCGGCCAGCCGGGCCGGGCCGGGCAGACGGTCAGGGCCGGATCGAAGGCCGGGGCCGCCTCGTAGGCGATCCAGCCCACCGCCTGCCAGCCGCGCCGCTCGACGGCCTCCTCGACTCGCGCCAGCGCGCCCGGGACTTCGGTCAAGCGCTCGACGGCAATGATCTCGCGCGGCCGCTCAAGGCGCCGCCAGCCGCCAACGTCGGGATCGTGGATCAGGACCTGCGGCTGCAACTGCCAGACTCCTGGATCGACTCGCTCCGGAGAATTCCGGGGCACCTTTTTTGCAAATAAGGCTCCCCGGCCCCCCGCCGCAAAACGCCCTCAACCCGCCGTTTGCTTTTAAGCGGCGTGGCGAATGGCAGAAAAAAACCGGCCCGTTGTCCGGGCCGGGATTCATGGCGCCAATATCCCGCGGCCGGACGAAGCTCCCCGCCGGCCGCAACTCCCCGTCAAACCGGCGAATAGACTGCGCCCGCCCCGTCGGGAAGCAGGCAGGGATTGGCCTGTTGCGCCTTGTGGGCGGCCAGAAACTCCGGATGGTATGAACGGGTGGAGCGCGGTACGAAAGCGTTCTCCGCCTTCTCGACGTGCAGGGTGCGGCAGATGGTCCGAGCCTCGGTCGATTCGGCGTAATACTCCGGCGCCACGATCTCGCACTTGCCGACCGCGCATTCGAGCAGGGCGATGTAGGCGGCCAGGGTCTGGTTGGTCGGCCCCAGGCCCGCGGCGTAGAGGTATTGCCCTTCCAGCAGCCGGTTCAACTCCGGCGAATCCGGCCGCTTGGCCGGATCCTGGCTCAGGCAGCGCATGATGATCTCCGACAGGGCGTCGAGATTGAAGAACGTGTCGCTCCCGGTTAGGATCTGCGCCGGGGTCCGCAACGGATACGCCAGCTGCCGCTGGACGCTGGCGATCTGCGCGCGGACCCCCTCGCCCAAAGGCCGATAGGGCGGGAAACCGGTCAGGGCCTCGTAGCCGATCACCCCCAGAGCCCAGATGTCGCTGGCGGCCGCGGCATTGCCCTCGAGCTGTTCGGGGGCCATGTACTTGGGTTTGCCGACGATCTCCCGTTCCTCCTCGGCGCCGGAGCTGGCGGCGAAGGCCTTGGCCACGCCGAAGTCGGCCAGCTTGGTGATGCCGCCCTTGGCCGAGATGAGGATGTTGCCCGGCGAGACGTCGCGATGGATCATCCCCAGGTTGCGGCCGAATTCGTCGACCAGGGTGTGCGCCTCGCTCAGGGCGATGGCCGTCTTGTTGAGCACGAACCCGACCATCGCCTGGTTCATCAGGAACATGTGCTGCTGGTGGCGGCGGATCACGTGGGAGAGGCTCGGGCCGCGGACGTACTCCATGACCATGCAGTAGAGCGGCTGCGATTTGTGGGCCGGCAGCCCGCCCGGCCGCGGCCGGCGCCCGGGCACGGCGATATCCAGGCTCTCCAGGGCCAGGAGCTCGACGATCGTCCCCTGGCTCAGTTTGGCCAGGATCTTGGCCTCGTCGACGAAGCTCTCCAGCGCGTCGGAGGAGGTGGCGTCCTTGAGGATCTTGATGGCCACAGGCTTGCGGATGTCCTTGGCCGAAACCTGATCGGCCAGGAAGACCGCCCCCATGCCGCCTTCGCCCAGCGTCTCGCGC
>CAYMGG010000176.1:2475-12335 GCA_964389915.1 uncultured Planctomycetaceae bacterium | reverse complement strand
GAGCGCGCCTAAATCCTTGACCCTTAATGAATATGATTTACGGGACACAGCCTAACAATAATGGCCGATTCCGGGGGATCTTTGGCGCAAAAAGGTCCCCCGGACCCCGCCAACAACGCTCCTCCGGCTTCGCCTCTGCGAACCGTTCAGGAAGGTGAATTCGAAATTGCTCGGAGTTCGGGCCCCGTCGACCTTCCATAATCGGGAATGATATAAAACCAGGAGCCAAACCTCATGAGTTCAACAGAAAACGGCAAAGTGCGCATTGCGCTGATCGGCGCGGGCGGGATGGCCAACAGCGCGCACTACCCCAGCCTGGCCGAATGTCCGGAAGCGGAACTAGTCGGCATCTGCGACCTGAGTCAGGCCCGCCGCGAAGCCACGGCCCAGAAGTTCGGCATTCCCGCCACCTTTGCCGACTACCGCCAGATGCTTGACCAGACCCGGCCACAGGCGGTTTATGCGCTGATGGCCCCGCACCTGCTGTTCGACGTGGCCATGGACATAATCGAGCGCGGCCACGATCTGTTCATCGAAAAACCGCCGGCCGTCACCGCCTTCCAGACCGAATGCCTGGCCCGGGCCGCACAGGAACGCAATCTCATCACCGGCGTCGGCTTTCAGCGCCGTTACCATCCACTCTTTCGTGCCTGCCACGCGGCCGTGACCGCCGGCCGCCAATTGAACCAGGTGGCGGCGATCTACAACAAAGGCCTGCCGGCGGCGGCCAAGCCGCCCTATTATCGCGGCGCGGTCGACGTCCTGACCTCGGACGTGATCCACGCGGTGGACATGCTGCGCGTCTACGCCGGCGGGGAGATCGAGCAGCTCTGCTGCGACGTGCGAATCCTGGACTGCTGGTATCCGGTCAGCTTCACCGTTCTGGCCCGGTTCGACAACGGCGTCACCGGCACCCTCCAGGCCAACCACCGGGCCGGGGCACGCCGCCTGGCGCTGGAACTGCACGCGCCGGACGCCTCGGCCTACGCCAATGCCGACGGTGCGGCCGAGATCTACCTAGCCAACGGCGCTCCACAGGTGCTCGACTATCGCCAGGTGGCCGGCAGCGAAGCCTCCCATGTCTGCCAGGGCTTTTTGGCTCAGACCCGGGCCTTTATTGCCGCGGTCAAAACCCACACCCCCCTGCCCAACGACCTGGCGGATGCGGTCAAGACCATGCGCTTGATCGAAAGGATCCGCAGCGAGGGCTGGGGAGGAAAGTAGCGGGCTTTTTCCGGGGAACCTTTTTTACAAAAAGGCTCCCCGGACCCTTCCAAAAAATTCTCCTCCGGCTTCGCCGTTTCGAGCGTTCATCTGGCTAAACTCGACGCCCGCATCATGCGCGCGACTCAGTCGTCTGAGCCGGCCAGAGGCGCAAAGCGTTTATGGACGTGCGATGGTGAAGCCGAAACAAAAGTGGGTGGGAAATTTTTCGGGCGGGTTTCGGGGGGGAATTTTGTTAGAAAAAGGCCCCCCCCGATTAGCGGTCAGCGTTTGGCAAGATAGGCGTCGATGGCCTGGGCGGCGCGCTTGCCCGCGCCCATGGCCTCGATGACCGTGGCCGCGCCGGTGACGATATCGCCGCCGGCGAAGACGCCCGGCACGTTGGTCATCAGGTTCTCGTCGGTCGGAATGTTGCCCCGCTCGTCGGTCTTGAGTTCCGACCAGGAGCGGGTCAGCATCGGATTGGGGCCCTGACCGATGCCGATCACCACCTGATCGACCTCCAGGGTAAAGACGTTGCCCGGATCGGGCAGCGGCCGGCGGCGGCCGGAAGCGTCGGGCTCGCCCAGCTTCATGCCCTGGCAGGAGAGCCCCTTCACCCAGCCCTTCTCGTCGCCCAAAATCTCCAGCGGCGCGGAGAGCTCGCGCAGGGTGACGCCCTCCTCCAGCGCGTGCTCGACCTCCTCGGCCCGGGCCGGCATCTCCTCGCGGGTCCGGCGATAGACGCAGTAGACCTTCTTGGCCCCCAGGCGCAAGGCGCAGCGGGCGGCGTCCATGGCCACGTTGCCGCCGCCGATCACCGCCACCTCGCGGCCCACGGCGATGGGCGTGTCGTACTCGGGGAAGCGGTAGGCGCGCATCAGATTGATGCGGGTCAGGAACTCGTTGGAGGAGTAGACGCCCTTCAGATTCTCGCCCGGCACGCCCAGGAACCAGGGCAGGCCCGCGCCGGTCGAGACGAAGACCGCGTCGCAGCCTTCGGCCAAAAGCTGCGGCACGTTGACCGACTGGCCGACCGGCAGGTTGAGGCGGAACTCCGCGCCCAATTGGCGGACGAAATCGCACTCGCGGCGGACAATGTCCTTGGGCAGGCGGAACTCGGGAATGCCGTAGACCAAGACGCCGCCCGGCGCGTGGAGCGCCTCCAGCACCACCACCCGGTGCCCCAGGAGGGCCAGGTCGGCCGCGCAGGTCAAACCGGCCGGACCGGCGCCGATCACGGCCACGCGCTTGCCCGTGTCCGGCCGGCGCGGCGGGACGTGCAGCTCACCCACGGCGGCCTCGGTGTCGGCCACGAAGCGCTCCAGCCGGCCGATGGCCACGGCCTCGCCCTTGCGGCCCAGGACGCACTTGGCCTCGCACTGTGATTCCTGGGGGCAGACCCGGCCGCAGATGGCCGGCAGATTGTTGGTTTCCTTGATCTTCCGGGCAGCGGCGAGAAAGTGCCCGCCCTTGACCTCGCGGATAAAGCCCGGGATGTCGACGTGAACCGGGCAGCCTTCGACGCAGGGGGCCTTTTTACACTGCAAACAGCGGTTCGCTTCGGTCAGGGCCATCTCGGGGGTATAGCCCAGGGCGACTTCGTTGAAGTTGCGCCGGCGGGAGGCCGGGTCCTGAGCCGGCATGGGCTGGCGGCCTTGTGGCTTTTTGGCCGTCTCCTCCTCGTGTCGCTGGCGCTGGGTGTAGTCCCAGAGGGCGCGATACTCCTCGCGCTGATAGGTGCCCAGCCGAGAGAGGAGCAGGCCGAAATCGACCTCGTGGGCGTCGAACTCCGGCCCGTCCACGCAGGTGAACTTGGTCTTGCCGCCCACCTCCACCCGGCAGCCGCCGCACATGCCCGTGCCGTCGACCATGATCGAGTTGAGGCTGACGATGGTCTTGACCGCGGGCTTGCGGGTGACCTCGGTCACGGCGCGCATCATGACCGGCGGGCCGATGGCGATGACCCGGTCGATCTTCTCGCCCGCGTCCAGCAGGCGCTGGAGCACGGTGGTGACGAACCCCTTCTCGCCTCGGGAGCCGTCGTCGGTGGCGACGAAGAGCTGGTCGGCGCAGGCGTTCATTTGTTCGGTCCAGAAGATGAGTTCCGAGTTGCGCGCGCCCATGATGCTGATAACCCGGTTGCCGGCGGCCTTGAGGGCCCGCTGGATCGGGTAGACCGGGGCGATGCCCAGGCCGCCGCCGACCGTGACCACGGTGCCGAAGTTCTCGATCTCGCTGGGGTGGCCCAGGGGGCCGGCGATGTCGAGGAAGCGGTCGCCCGCCTCCAGGGCGTCGATCTTGCGCGAGGCCACGCCCACCACCTGCACCACCATGGTGATCCAACCGGCTTCGCGGTCGAAGTCGGCGATGGTCAGAGGCACGCGCTCGGCCTCCTCGCCGGCGCGGACGATCACGAACTGACCCGGCGCGCAGTAGCCGGCCACGCCGGGACAGTGGACCTTAAAGCTGTGGATGGTGGCGGAGAGGCACTCCTTCTCCAGGATCAGGTTCTGCCGCTCGTCGACCGGGTCGAGGATGCTGAAGCGCGGCGCGCCGGCCGTGCGGCATTCATGGGCGGGTTCGGACATGGTGGTCTGGTCCTTGTAAAATGCGGGGCGCTCAGCAGAACTCCCCGGCTTGTGACGTCGGGGCGACGCACGCGTCGCCCCGACGGAAAAATCCTGTCTGTTGCGCCGGCCGGGCTCAGGCGCTTTCGCGTTCCGAATCGGGCTTGTCGCTCCCGTCGCCCGCGGTTTCGTCGCTCGCGGCCGCAGGCAGATGGACGGCGCGGTATTTCTCCCAGCCTTCGGTGATGAAATCCTCGTCAAAGTTGAACTGGCGCGGATGGGCGAGGTCGGGCAGGTCGTACATCACGTCGACCAACAACTCCTCGAAGATGCCCCGCAGCGCCCGGGCGCCGGTGCCCTTCTTGATCGCCCGGCGGGCGATGGCGCTCATCGCCTCGGGGGTGAAGTCGAGCTCGGCCCGTTCCATGCCGAAGAACTTGCGGTACTGCTTGAGCAGCGCGTTCTTGGGCTCGGTGATGACCCGGATCAGGGCGGCCTCGTCCAGCGGCCGGATCGGGGCCAGCACCGGCAGACGGCCGATCAGCTCCGGGATCATGCCGAACTCGAAGAGGTCGTCGGTGTCCACCTGCATCAGCAGGTCGCCCAGCTCCTGGTCGGCGGTCTTGCCCTTCTCGCGATGGAAGCCGATCGACTTGTGCCCCACCCGACGGGAGACGATCTCGTCCACCCCGTCGAAGGTGCCGCCGCAGATGAAGAGAATGTTGGTGGTGTCGATCTGGATGTAGCGGTGCTCGGGATGCTTGCGCCCGCCCTGGGGGGGGACGTTACAGATCGTGCCCTCGAGCATCTTAAGCAGGGCCTGCTGCACGCCCTCGCCGGAGACGTCGCGGGTGATGGAGACGTTCTGGGTCTTCTTGCCGATCTTGTCGATCTCGTCAATGTAGACGATGCCGGTCTCGGCCCGGCGAACGTCATTGTCGGCCGCCTGGATCAGCTTGAGGAGGATGTTCTCCACGTCCTCGCCCACGTAGCCGGCCTCGGTCAGGGTGGTGGCGTCGGCGATGGCGAAGGGCACGTCGACCGTGCGGGCCAGGATCCGGGCCAGCAGGGTCTTGCCGCAGCCGGAGGGGCCGACGATCAGGACGTTGGACTTCTCCAACTCCACGTCGCTGGAATAGCCGGACTTGAGCCGCTTGTAGTGGTTGTGGACGGCCACGGAGAGGGTCTTCTTGGCCTGCTCCTGACCGATGACGTACTCGTCCAGGGCCTTCTTGATGGCCCGGGGCGAGGGGATCTCGTCCATGTGGAAGGTCTGCTCGCGCTCGCGGATGTCCTCCTGTTCGAGGATGCTGGAGCAGAGCAGCACGCAGTCGTTGCAGATGCAGACATTGTCCTGGCCGGCGATCAGGCGCTTGACCATGTCCTGCGAACGACCGCAGAAGGTGCAGTTTTTCTTGGGCTTGTCGCCGCCGCGCTTGGGGGCGCCGGTCTTGGACATTGGCTGCCTTTCGGTGAATATGCGGTACCGGCCGCGGAACGACCCCTTACTTGGCGGACTTGGCCTGGCTCTTGTCGCTCTCGCCGGGCCGCAGCACCTCGTCCACCAGGCCGTACTCCCGGGCCTCTTCGGCCCCCATGAAGAAGTCGCGGTTCATGTCCTTGAGGAGCAGCTTCTCGTCCTTGCCGGTGTGGCGGGCGAGGATCTCGGCCAGCCGCTGCTTGAGCCGGGCGATCTCGCGGGCCTGGATGCCGATGTCGGCGGCCGTGCCCTCGACCCCGCCCCAGGGCTGGTGGATCATGATCCGGCTGTTGGGCAGGGCGAAGCGCTTGCCCTTGGTGCCGGCGGCCAGCAGGACCGCGCCCATGCTCGAGGCCTGGCCCACGCAGTAGGTGGCCACGCTGGGCGAGAGGTGCTGGATGGTGTCGTAAATCGCCATTCCCGCCGTGACGCTGCCGCCGGGGGAGTTGATGTAGATGTGGACGTCGGCCTCGCGGTTCTCCAGTTCGAGGAAGAGCAGCTCGGCGATGATCAGGTTGGCCCGCTCGTCGACGATCGTGCCGCCGATGAAGATGATCCGGTCCTTGAGCAGACGCGAGAAGATGTCGTAGCTGCGCTCGCCCCGGCCGGTGCGCTCGATGACGAAGGGCACCAGGTCGGCGTAAGCGTTGGCGGAGCGGTTGGCGCGGGACAAGATCGGCCTCCTCTTGGCTTGGCGGTTAGGGGTCGCGACGGGACGACTATCGCAACCGTGATCCTGCGACAGGCCTCCCGGACGCGCTTTCGTGCCGGAATGCGCCGCCCGGGAGCCTCTCCTCGACTGACAGTTGCGCTGCTTGGTCGCGAGCCCCTACTTCCCCGCTTCGGTCTTCTTGACGTTGGCGGCGTCCAGGATCAGCTTGGTGACCTTGATGTCCTTGAGCTCGGCCACCATGTTGGAGAGACCGTCGAGTTTCTGGATGCGGCGGGCCATCTTGGCCGGCGTGGTCTGGTACTGCCGCGCCAGCACGGTCAGCTGCTGCTGGATCTCGGCCTCGGTGATCTCCAGCTTCTCGGCTTCGGCGATGGCGTCGAAGATGATCATCCGCCGCATCTCGCGCACCACGCCCTCGTCGCTGTTCTTCTTCATCTCTTCGCGGTTCTTGTCGAACCAGTCGTCGCTCATGCCCAGGCGGGCCAGGCGCATCCGGGAGCGCTCCCAGGCGTTCTCCTTCTGCCGTTCCATGAACTCGGCCGGCAGGTCGAAGCTGACCGCGGCGATGAGCTGGTCGGCGATCTGGGTTTCCAGCTCGCGCTGCGACTCCTCGCGCCGGCGGGACTCGATCCCGGTGGCGACGTTCTTGCGCAGGGCGGCCAGGTCGGCCAGGCCCAGGCGCTGGGCGAAGGCGTCGTCGGCCTCGGGCAGCTTGGCCCGCAGCACCTGTCCGACCTTGAACTCGATCCGAGCGGTCTGGCCGCGCAGATCCTCGCGATAGAAATCCTGCGGAATCGGGTGTTCGAGCACCTTCTCGGCGCCGGCGGCCAGGCCGCCCAGCAGCTCGGCCAGGTCGCCCACCTCCAGGCCGTAGACGTGGCGCCCTTCGACCTGCAGGCGCTGCTTCTCCTGGTTGACCAGCTCCTCGGAGCCGACCGTCACCTTGACCGCGGTCTCGAGCATGTCGCCGGCGGCAGCGCCTTCGGCGGTCGGCTCGTAATCGGCGAAGCGCTTGCGCAGGTCGACCAGCTGGGCGTCGATGTCGGCTTCGCTGGCCGGCTGGGCCTTGTCCTCCAGTTGCAGCCCCTTGTAATTCGGCACCTCGAACTTGGGCCGCACGTCGAGTTCGACCTTGTAGGAGAAGGGCTCGCCGGGCTTGGCCTCGATCTCTTCGTCGCTGAGCTTGGGCTCGCCCATCGGCGCCAACGAGTTGGCCTTGAGGGTTTCGATGAAGCTCTCCTCGAAGAGCTTGCCGGCCACGTCCTTGGCCGCGTCCTTCTGGAAGCGGCGGCGGATCAGGTCCAGCGGCGCATAGCCGCGGCGGAAGCCCTTGAGCTGCACGCGCTCCTGCAATTGCTTGTAGCAGGTGTCGAATGCCTCGTCGACCTTGGCGGCCGGAACTTGAACCGCCACTTCCCGGCGGCAGGGCGCGATCTCTTTGATTTCTGCGTTCATCTGACTTCGTTTCCGTGGAAAGGTAAAATCCGCAACAAGAAAAGCGCCCGCGTTCCAGGCGCGGGCCCGTCCGAAAACATCATCCTAAAGCAATGGGGCATTATAAATCGGTCCCGCCGACTGTCAACCTTATATTTTATCTGTATTTGACAACTTGCCGGGCCGGGGTTTATACTGCTTTTCTGGCCCGATTGGCAAGGAGCACCCCAAAATGTTCGCCCTCCGTCCGCGGTGGCTCTGGGTGGTTCTCGTCCTCGAGGCGGGGGCCGTTCCCGGCCGGGCCGACACCATCCACTTCAAATACGGCACCAGCCTGGAATGCAAGGTCGTCGGCCGGACCCCCGCGGGCCTGGAGGTGCTGCTGGGCGACGGCGAGGTCGGCCGGCTCATCATCGACCCGGCCACGGTGCGCGAGGACGGCATCGACTACGACTTCGACTCGCGCCTGGACGAGCTCAAGGACGACGATTACCAGGGACACTACCGCCTGGGGGTCTGGTGCGAGGAGCAGGGCGGCGACGACGCGCGGATGTACGACCGGGCCCTGGCCCGCTATCTGCACGTGATGGGCAAGCCCGGCATCCCCGACGACCTGGACCTGCGGCTGGGGCGGATGTTCGAGAAATGCCGCGAGCCCGACCCCTGGCAGGCGCTGGATCATTACCAGGCCTACCTGAAGAAGCACCCCGACAACGCCGAGGCCAAGGCCGCCGTCGCCCGCCTCCAGGCCGACCCCCGGCTGGCCCAGCCCGCCCCGACGCCCAAAAACACGCGCGACGGCCTGGAGAGCCACCGCTGGCGGCCGATCGCCATCGACGAACACAATCAGGGCTCGGCCCGCAACCTGAACGACGCCGGCAACGACGGCGGCGCGCTGCTGGAGCTCGCCTTCTCCGGCCAGAATCGCAAGAAGGAGACCAAGGACAAGGCCGCCTTCCAACTGGCGGAAAAGCTCAATCTCAAGGATCAGACCGCCCTTTTGATGGACATCTATGTGCCCGACGACAAGCCGGTCCGCCTGGCGGTGGCCCTGGTGACGGGCAACAACTTCGAGTGGTACGAGAGCAAGACCGTGATCCTGCCCGGCGGGGAGTGGACCATGGGGGTGCGCTTCGACCTGACCCTGGCCACCTGGAAGGCCCAGAAGTCCGGCTGGAACCACACCCTCAAGCCCGACAACCTCGACCAGGTGCGCAACCTCAACCTGCTCGTCTACAACGGCCGGCAGGAGGGCAAGATCTACGTCGACTCCGTCCGCCTCGAAAAAGCCGAGGAGCCGAAACCCTGACCGGAACCGCGGCGAATCCGCCGACGGAACCTCTCCCCGGCCGGCTATCCCTTTCAACCCCGAAAATGCCCAGTTTGGATGATTTTTTTTGAATGAGTCCGGGCGAACTTTTTCCAGCAAGTCCGCTCCGATCCGGAACGGCTTTTAAAAGGTATCCTGAATGTCGCAACGGCAAGACCGCATCGATCTGACCCTTGAACGCGAACGCTGTTTCCTGGTGAGCGCCATCCGCCCCGGCCGGGCCGGCGACGAGGACAAGCCGCTGACCGAGCTGGCGGCCCTGGTGGACACCGCCGGCGGCGAGGTGGTCGGCCGCCTGACCCAGAAGCTCGAGCGGCCCCACCCGCGCACCTATCTGGGCCAGGGCCGCTTCCTGGAGCTGGCCCAGGCCGTGGCCGAGGCCGAGGCCGACACGGTGGTGATCGACGACGACCTCTCGCCCTCGCAACTGGGGCGACTGGAGGAGAACTGCCGGCGCAAGGTGATCGACCGCAGCGAGGTGATCCTCGACATCTTCGCCTCGCGCGCGCGCACCTATCAGGCCAAGCTGCAAGTCGAGCTGGCCCAGCTGGAATACCATCTCCCCCGCCTGGCCCGCAAGTGGACCCACCTGGAACGGCTGGGCGGCGGCATCGGCACCCGCGGCCCGGGCGAAAGCCAGATCGAAAGCGACCGGCGCATCATCCGCTCCAAGATCTCGGCCCTCAAGCGGGAACTCGCCGAAATCGAGCAGCGCAAGGCCCGCGAGGTGGCCGCCCGTTCCGGCTGCTTCACCGCCTGCCTGGTCGGCTACACCAACGCCGGCAAAAGCACGCTCATGAACCGGCTGACCGGCGCGGACACCTTCGTCGAGGACCGGCTCTTCGCCACCCTCGACACCCTGACCCGCAAGCTGGAGCTGCCCGAGGGGCAGGCGCTCTTGGTCTCCGACACGGTCGGCTTCATCCGCCGCCTGCCCCACCACCTGGTGGCCAGCTTCCACGCCACCCTGGAGGAGGCCGCCCAGGCGGACCTGCTGCTTTTGGTCCTGGACGCGGCCTCGCCCCAGGTGCGCGCGCAGCTGGAGGCCGTCGAAGACACCCTGACGCAGTTGGGCATGGACCGGCGCGAAAGACTGTACGTGCTCAACAAAATCGACGCCGCCAGCGACCCCCAATTGCTGGAATCGCTGGCCAATGAACTTGATATCGA
>CAYMGG010000176.1:0-2465 GCA_964389915.1 uncultured Planctomycetaceae bacterium | reverse complement strand
CTACAGCCCTCGTGCGCGGTCTCTGCCCTGACCGGCGCGGGCATCGAAGAACTGCTGACCGAACTTAAAACCCGCGCCTCGGTCCGCCGCCGCCCCTGCCGGCTGCGCTTCTCGGCCGGCGACGGCAAGCGCCTGGCCACGATCAACCGGCTGGGCCAGGTCAGCCGCACCGAATACGACAACGACGACGTGATCCTGGCCGTGACCCTGGAACCGGCGGAATTGGAGATCATCAAGCGCCTGCCGGGGCGCGTCGAAGTGCTGGACTGACCGCCAACCGCCTCAGGGGGAGGGGGAGTCCTCATTCATAATAAACAAGTAGGGGGAATTAATCCCATCCTACCGAACTGATAGTTCACCTCGAATCACCGCTGTTTCAATTTTTGCCAAAAAACACCTGCGGATATGGATTCACAAGCAACGTTGTCTGGCATGCCATGTGATCGCACACTATGGCGTATTGAGGAACTAAAGGCAATAAGCGCCCTCCCATCAACCAATTGAAGCAAATGCATTTCGCATGAGCCGTGATGGTCGGGAATAACCAATGGAATCCCTTGCTCTAAAATCAATCCTGGAAATTGCTGGTCTTCATGCGGAATGATGAAATCAGTTGACGTCCCATCGGAATTTTTAATGCGCACCGAGCCGACTTGGTCCATCCAGAAGGAAACACCATCGTTGTTGTCGCCAACGTAAAATTTGTAATCCGTATGCGTATATTTATGTTTTTCCACGAAAGCGCTTTTTGTAATGTAGCCTGAAGCGAACCCAACGCAAACAAGCAAAACTGCATAAACTGCCCGTTTCATTTTGCACTCCTATTTCCATAAATTTATGCGGCTGCTGGGAATATTTTTTGCCAAAAGGTTCCCAAAAACCGGGGTTATGGGTTGCCGGCCCGCGCGGCGCTGCGGGCACGGATGGCGAGCACGGCCAGGTCGGCGGGGGAGATGCCCGAGATGCGGGCGGCTTGGGCCAGGGTTTCGGGGCGGATGGCGGCCAGTTTCTCGCGGGCTTCGCGGCTGAGTTCGCCTACGGCCAGGTAATCGAAATCCGCCGGCAGGCGCAAATCGGCGGACTGCTCCAGCCGGCGGATCTGCGCCTCCTGCCGCTGCAAATAACCCGCGTAGCGCAGTTCGATCGTCAACTGCTCGGCCGCCCGGGCCGAAACGCCGGCCAGTTCCGTCTCCGCCAGAGAGAGCAATTGCGTCCAGGTGAATTCCGGCCGCTTGAGCCACTGGGCCAGGGTGGTCCCGTCGTGGCGCAGGTTGTCCAATTGTTTGCGGGTGGCGGCCAGCTCCGCGTTCAAGGCGGCCACGCGGTCGGCGCGGTCCTGATCGACCAAACCCAGTTCGCGCGCCAGAGGCGTCAGGCGCAGGTCGGCGTTGTCATGACGCAGGCGCAGCCGGTGCTCGGCCCGGCTGGTGAAAAGGCGGTACGGCTCCTCCGTGCCGCGCGTGACCAGATCGTCGACCAGCACGCCGATATAGGCCTGGGAACGCGAGAGGCGCAGGGGCGGGCGCTGCTGCGTCCGCAGGGCGGCGTTGGCCCCGGCCAGCAGGCCCTGGGCCGCGGCCTCCTCGTATCCGGAGGTGCCGTTGATCTGGCCGGCCAGGAACAGCCCGCCGATCGCCTTGCATTCCAGCGTGTCGCGCAGGGCCCGGGGCGAGACGGCGTCGTATTCGACCGCGTAGCCGTAGCGCACGATCTGGGCCGCCTCCAGCCCGGGAATGGTGCGCAGCATCCGCTCCTGATCCTCGGGCGCAAGGCTGGTGGCCAGACCGTTCAGATAGACCTCCTGGGTGCGGCGGCCTTCGGGCTCAATGAAGACGTGATGGCGCAGTTTTTCGGGAAAGCGCGCCACCTTGAGCTCGAAGGACGGGCAGTAGCGGGGCCCCACGCCCTCGATCTGGCCGGAGAAGAGGGGAGCCCGGTCGAGCACCGCGGCCACCGCGCGATTGGTCTCTTCGTTCGTATAAGTTATGTGACAGGGCAACTGCTCCAGATCCAGGCGCTCGGTCAGGAAGCTGAACGGCTGGGGCGGCTCGTCTCCCGGCTGGGAAGCCAGTTGTGAAAAGTCCACGCTGCGGGCGTTGACGCGCGGGCAGGTGCCGGTCTTGAGCCGCATCAGCGGCAGGCCCAGCGCGGCCAGGCTGCCCGAGATCTCCGGCGCGGCCAGTTCGCCGTAGCGGCCGCCGGCGGTCTGGTTGGGACCGACGTGCAGCTTGCCGCGGGGAAAGGTGCCGGTGCAGACCACCGCCGCCCGGCAGGCGATCTCGCCGGCCAGAAACGCCCTCACCCCGCGCAGCTGGCCGCCCTCGACCACCAGTTCCACCGCCCGATCCTGCAACAGGCGCACGCGCGGCGTGCGCTCCAGGTAATGCTTGACCCAGTGCTGGTACTCCCACTTGTCGGCCTGGGCGCGGGGGCCGTGCATGGCCGGGCCCTTGCTGCGGTTGAGC
>CAYMGG010000175.1:0-12435 GCA_964389915.1 uncultured Planctomycetaceae bacterium | reverse complement strand
CACCGGCGGGGTGGCGGCGGCCACGATTTCGACCTGGCGGTCGTCGAAGCCGCCGGAGCGGAGTTTGAGGCGCAGCTTCTCGCGGGTGCGCTGGCGGCGCTCCTCAGTCTTGTGGGCCTCCTCGGGTTCGGGGCTGTGCTCGACCCCGGGCAGGAGCAGGTCGATGACCCGCTCTTCAGCGGCCGAACGGGCCTCGGCGCCGACGCGTTGGACCGCCTCTTCGCGGGCCTTGCCCACCGCGATCTTGGCCAGGTCGCGGATCATGCTCTCTACGTCCCGCCCGTGGTAGCCGACCTCGGTGTACTTGCTGGCCTCGACCTTGAGGAAGGGGGCGTTGGTCAGGTCGGCCAGGCGGCGGGCGATCTCGGTCTTGCCCACGCCGGTGGGGCCGACCATCAGGATGTTCTTGGGCATCACCTCCTGGCGCATGGCCGGGTCGATCCGCGAGCGGCGCCAGCGGTTGCGCATGGCCACGGCTACGGCCCGTTTAGCCGCCTGCTGGCCGATGATGTATTCGTCCAGCCGGGCGACGATTTCCTTGGGGGTCAGGTCGGTCACCAGCTCGGGGGCCGGCTCCTGATATTTGACGATTTCCATAGGTTTATTTTTCCAGTTTTTCAACCAGGATGTGGTGGTTGGTATAGATGCACAGTTCCGCGGCTTGCTCCAAACCGGCGCGGACGATCTCGGCCGGTTCCAGGCTGGTGTGTTTGACCAGCGCCCGGGCCGCGGCCGTGGCGTAGGCACCGCCCGAACCGATGCCGATCACCCCGTCGTCGGGTTCGATCACGTCGCCCGAGCCGCCCAACAAAAGCGACTTCTCGGCGTCTACCGCAATCAGCATGCTTTCCAGCCGGCGCAGCACCCGGTCGGTGCGCCACTCTTTGGCCATTTCAATCGCCGCGCGTAGCAGGTTGTTGTTGTACTCGGCCAGCTTGCGCTCAAAACGCTCCAGCAGCGCGAAGGCGTCGCCCGCCGAGCCGGCGAAACCGGTCAACACCCGGCCATCGGCTAGGGAGCGGAGCTTACGGGCCTGCCCCTTGATGACCGTATCACCCAGGGTGACCTGCCCGTCGCCACCGATGGCGACCCGGTTATCGCGTCGGACGGCGAGAATGGTGGTGCCGTGAATCGTACCGCTCATAGGTTTGAATCCCAATAATCAGGCAAAACGAGAAAGTCGTCCCATAAAACTGTCGATATTCTGAATAATGAGTTTAGGCTTCGGTCCGGAGATGTCAATCATTCCCCGGCCGCGGACCGCCCCGAACAATTTTTATGCAAGTGTCTTTAAATCCAACTTGCGGCTGCGTATAATAGTTATCGTTTTTGCGGCGCGTGGTTGGGGCGGTTAGCTCAGTCGGCTAGAGCATTTGCCTTACAAGCAAAGGGTCACAGGTTCGAATCCTGTACCGCCCACCAATTCTGCCGTTGGCGTCGCCGGAAAGCGGCGTTAGACATTTTTGAAAGGGTAGCGCCTTGCCTCTGCTCTCCTCCCCCGCCATGTCCAATGGGCATAAGGTCCGGCGCATGATGCGCTGCATCCACTGCGAGAGTTCGGAGACCACCTTCGCTTTTCCCTACCACTGGCGTTGGTATCGCTCTTGGCGGCAGCAGACCAAGCTGCGCTGCCCGGAATGCGGCATGGTCTGGTACACGCCCTACCCCTAGGTTCCCGGCCGGACCGGCTCCAGGTGGCCGGCTTCCACCGACCATTGATGTTCGGCTAGAAACGCGCCGCGGCCTGGCAAGGGCAGCTTGCCCGTGCCGTAATAATCCCCTTCGGTCACGTTCAGGCTGGCGGCGCTGAACAGCCATTCGTTGCAGATCTCGTTCACGTCCCCGTAAAAATCCAGCAGGTACTGCCCCGGCATGAGCGGCAGCTTGTCCAGGCGGCAGCGCAGCCGGCCGCGTTGCGGCAGATCCCCCAGTTCGCCTTGGGCGATGTGGCTGATGAGCGTGCAGATCCGGTCGCCCAGCGCGCCGTTGACGGCGATGGAGGCATGGACCGCCCGCCCGGTCAACGGCGCGGCCGATTCGTATTCCACGACCAGGCTTAGCGGGCGGCCGGTCTGACCGGCCTCGGCCCGGCGACCGTGCTCGTCCTCCAGGTAAAAGCGGGTGAAGCGCAGGTCGCCGGAGTACTGGCGGTTGGCGTAAGCGCTCAGATCGGCCTCCCCCGCCCCGGCGGCGAACAGGCTCAGATAGCTTTCGACCGCCGTCTCGACCGGTCCGTCGGCGACGATGCGCCCGCCGTCGATCAGAAGGCCGCGGGTGCAGAGCGCGCGCACGGCGGTCATGTTGTGGCTGACGAAGAGCACGGTCCGGCCGCTGCGGGCCACCTCGCCCATCTTGCCTAGGCATTTGCGCTGGAAGCCCAGGTCGCCCACAGCCAGCACCTCGTCGATGACCAAGATCTCGGGCTCCAGATGGGCGGCCACGGCGAAGCCCAGGCGGACGAACATGCCGCTGGAATAGCGTTTGGCCGGAGTGTCCAGGAACTTTTCCACCCCGCTGAATTCGACGATCTCGGCGAACTTGCGGTCGATCTCGCCGCGCTTCATACCCAGGATCGCGCCGCTCAGGTAGATGTTCTCCCGGCCGGTGAGTTCGGGGTGAAAGCCGGTGCCGACCTCCAGGAGCGAACCGACCCGGCCGTGGAGCACGGCCCGCCCGGCCGTGGGTTCGGTGATGCGCGAGAGGAGTTTGAGCAGCGTACTCTTCCCCGCGCCGTTGCGGCCGATGATGCCCACCACTTCGCCGGGTTGGACGGAGAAGCTGACGTCGCGCAAAGCCCAGAAATCGCTCGGCTCGGCGGCCGGACCGGCGGGGCCGGCTCGAAACCGGTCGACGAGCGCGCCGCCCAATCCCATCAGGCTTTCGCGCAGGGAACCGTAGCGTTCGCGCCGGCCGCCCAGGCGGTAACATTTGCCCAGGCCTTCGACGCGGATGATCGGCTCGGTCAAGCCTATTTCTCCAGGCGGCGCAGGACGTCCGCCGGCTGGGCGGAGCCGTCCAGGCCTTGCAGTTTGTTGCGGGCCACGGCCGGCGGGAAGGCCCCGCGGCCCACGGCCAGGTAAAACCGGTTGGCCGCGGCCCGGTCCTGGCCGAAGGCGCTTTTGGCCCAGGGGCTCAGGCGGCCCAGGCCGGCGGCGCGTTCCAGGGCGGTGTGCCCGTAGAGGATGAGCGCGCCGTTCACGAAGTCTTCGGCATAGGGCGCCATTTCCGGGGCGGCGAAGGTATCGACGAACTTCTGGCCGTAATTGTTCATCTCCGTGCCGACCGAGAAGATGAGGTCGCGCTTTTTGGCGGCGGCGACCACTTCGGCCAGCTTGGCGGTCTTGACCCGCTTCTGCTCGGCGTCGGAGATGTTCCAGTTGCGGTCGGGGATGATGTTGAAGGCCAGGCAGCCCAGGCCCAGGAAGTAATCGAGCATGGCCTCGGCATCGGCCTCGCCGGAGGAGGTTCCGTCCAGCCAGGTGGCGCAGGGAATGGCCCGGGCGGCTTCGATCATGGCGATCACTTCGCGCACGGGCGGGAAAGTCGTCTCGTCGGGCTGAACATAGCCGGGGCCGCCCTTCTTCATCAGCTTGGCCCGGACCGTATTGCGGAATTTGGCCGTGTCGCCCAATTGCTTCTCGATCTCGGCGGCCGGCAGGCCCAAGACCTTGGCCCAATAGGCGGTCAGATCGGCGGCGGCCGGGAATTTCTGGCGGGCCAGATTGTCGAACGCGGCCAGCATATGGCGTTCGGTGGCGTTGCCCGAGGGAGTGAGCGGCAGCACGTCGCGTTCGTAATTTACGCTCAGCGGGGTCAGGACCGGCTCCAGCCGTTTGAGCAGGGCCAGATTGCGCTGGCGAGCGCCGTCGCGCATCTGCTGCAACACCTGATCGGCGCAGCTGCCGGCGTCGGGCAAGGCGGCGAAGCCCGTGCCCATGAAATACGACACGCCCGGCTCGCCCGGGGAATTGAGCTCGTGCTGGGCATATTCCGGCACGAAGACGCGGGTCTCCAGCGCGGCCACGGTCCGTACGGCCAGGAGATCGCCGGCCAGGAAGAGCTCCTCCAGCGCGTCGAGCACGTCGAAATCGACCGATCCGGCCACCAGCAATTGCTGGTGGCGGGCCTCCCAGATCAGTCGGGCCGGGCTATAATCCCGGAAATTGAAGGAGAAGAAGGTGTGCAGGTGGGCGTTGACCTGGGGCGCGCCGGTCGGCTCGGCCGGCGTGACGCCGGCGGCCAGTTCGCGCAAAGCTTTTTCTCGCTTGCTGCGGTCGAAGTCGCCCAGAATTTTGACCAGTTCTTCGGTTTTCGCGGCCATGTCGGTTCCTTTTTGTTTAATCGTCGGTTGACTTTGCCGGGGTCCAAAAATATCTTCACTTCGATGATTCTGCAAGGACCAACTTGGCGCCGGGCCGGCCCGAGGGCGTTCCGGGCGCAAAAATATTCGTTTTCGAGGAGGGGCCAGTGCTGACTACCCGTACCCAGACCCGCCGCGTAATGGTCGGCAACGTCCCCCTGGGCGGTGGCGCGCCCATCGCCATTCAGAGCATGACCAAGGCGCCGGCCGACGACGTGTCCGGCAATCTGGCTCAGATTCGCGCCGCGGCCGACGCGGGGTGCGATATTATGCGCGTGGCCATTCCGACCGTGGCCCAGGTCTCGGCTTTTAGCGAAATGGTCAAGGCCAGTCCCCTGCCCCTGGTGGCCGACATTCATTTCGACTGGCGGATCGCCCTGGGCGCGCTGGAGGCCGGGGCGGCCAAGTTGCGCCTCAATCCCGGCAACCTGGCCGACTGGGAGGGGCTGAAACTGGTCGCCGAAGCCGCCGCTGAGCGGGGCGTGCCGATCCGCATCGGGGTGAACAGCGGTTCGGTCAAACACAAATCCGGCCCGGGTGACCTGCGGCCCATCGCCCAGGCCTTGGCCGAGGAAGCGCTCGGTTACGCCCGGCGGTTCGAGGAACTGGGTTGCCATGATCTGGTCCTTTCGCTCAAGGCGCCCGACCCTCTGACCACCATTGCCGCCAACCGGGCCGCGGCGGCGGCGGGCGATTACCCGCTGCATCTGGGCGTGACGCACGCCGGACCGCGCGAAGAGTCGATGCTGAAAAGCGCCATCGGCGTGGGGGCGCTGCTGGCCGACGGGCTGGGCGACACGATCCGGCTTTCTTTCACCGGCGACCCGGTCGCGGAAGTGCTCGGTGCGCAGCAGTTGCTGAAGGCGGCCGGCTTGCGCCAGGAAGGCCCGACGCTCCTCTCCTGCCCCACCTGCGGCCGTTGCCGGACCGATCTGGTGGCCGTGGTCGAGGAGGTCAAGGCCCGACTCCAGGGGATCACCGCCCCGCTGACCGTGGCGGTGATGGGCTGCGAGGTGAACGGGCCGGGCGAAGCGCGCGAGGCCGACGTGGGACTGGCCGCCGCCGGCGGGCGGTTCACCCTTTTTCGGCAGGGCCAGGCCCTGCGCCAGGTGGAGCGCGACCGGGCGGTCGATGAGCTGTTGAAAGAGGTGCAAGCGCTCGCCGAAGCGAAAAAAGAGCTATAAATTGATCGGATTTCGGTCATTTAAGAGCGAAAAGCTGTTTACACTCGTTTTGCGGCTGGATAACATCGACACATTACGATAATTGAGGTAAATACAGGGCGTACCGTAAGGATGCGCTAGCGCATGGCCGATGCCAATCCGCAAACCGAAACCCGCGTCTGTCCGACCTGCGGTGCGCAGGCCCGGACCACGGCCAACCGGTTCGCCACCCCGCTGAAATGCCCCAAATGCGGGGCGACCGGCATTTTCAAGCCGGTCGCGCCCGTGCCTGAGTCCCCGCCGCCTCCGCCGCCGCCGCCCGAAATCCGGCCGTCCAAAGTCATGGCCGCCGTGCCGGAAGGCAAGAAGCCGATTCCCGGACGGCGTTCGCAGATCCAGATCCGCAAGCCCAGCGGCCCCGGCCCGGACAAGCCGGCCTGGACCCAGTTGCGCAAGCTGGCGCGGATCATGGTCCCGGGCCACGGGCTGGTGCTCAACCTGCTGCGGATGGCCCTGGACCGGGTGCGGGTCTTCGCCCCCGGCTCCAGCCCCGATTATGTGCATGCCGCCCAGATCTTCGCGGTCATGGCCAGCGGCGACCCAGAACTGCGCGCCCGCGCCACCACGGCCACGGGCGAAGAAATGGCCGAGTGGTTCAACATCTTCCTGGCCAACTGGCGGGCGTTGCGCGAATTCCTGCCCTGCCAGGCCACCCAGACCGCGCGCGTTCCCCAGCCCGAGCATGCCACATTGCTGGAGCGGCTCTACCCCGGGGCCGATCTGACCTGGCTGGATGCGCCGGGAGCGGTGTACTTGCTGGTGCTGCACCAGTTGCGCACGCGGGCGGGCTTGCCGCTGCTGGATCTGGATTCCGCGCCGCAGGTCATCAGCGACATCTGGCGAGGCGCCGGGTTTTATCAAGCCCCGCCGCCCTCCTGCGGCAATTGCGGTGCGGCCCTGCGCCGCAAGCACACCGTCCGCCGCGAAGCGGCCGTGATCCTGGCCGCGGCCAGCGGCATGTTTCTGCTTATTGCGCTGGTCCAAGATGCGGCCAACGCCAAGGCCGCCATCGCTTCGTCCGTCTGCTTTTTAGGCTCGTTGCTGGTGACCTTCTTCACCCCGGATTTCTATTACCGCTGTCCCACCTGCCTCTCGGATTTCCCCGGCCAGGTCCGCTGAAACCTTCTGCGTTAGCGCGCTTGGGTGATCGTGACCGCGAAGCCGGTATTGTCGAAATCCGTCGTTGGGCCGCTGGCCACGGCGAAATCGATCTTGGTCCCGGGCGAAACCGCCAGGGGGAGGGTGAAATCCTTCTTCTGGCCGGCCGCCAGCTTTTCTTGCAGCAGTTGCCGTCCAGCAGCCCAGATCCATGCGGTCACCCCGTCGCCTCCGTCCGGACTGGCCGCAAACTCGCCGGTCAGGGTCAACTGGCCGGCGGCCGGACTGATCCAGCGGCGCACCGCCCAGTATTCCGAATGGTCATCCCGCCCCGGGTGGGCGCTCTCCGCTCCCAGGGAGAGATAGCCGACCGGCCCGGTCCAATTCCGGCTCCAATCGTCGGCGGTCAGTTCGAGGGCCTTGAATTTATCGGGGGCATAGGTTTCGCCGGCCCGGATGGCGGCGTAACCGTAGTGCCAGTCGTGCCGGCCCTGCTCGAAGGAGAAATCCTCGTAGGCTTCGGTCAGGACCCGGGGGCCGAAAGTGGTTTCAGTCACGCTCTGGACGGGGCCCAGAACATAGACCGGATTCAGATCCAGCTTGAGTCGGATTTTGCCGGCGGTCGGATTCAACGTAGATTCGGCCCCGAACAGGTCGATCCGGCTGAGCGGCTGGGCCGCGGCCAGCTCGATCTCCCGTTCTTGGCGTGACCAGCAGATGCGCACGTCCTTTTCATCGCGCTGGAAATGGTAGACCCGTGACCGCGAATTCTGCGCCTCCCGGCCGATGAACTTGGCGCCCGAAAGTTGGCGGATCAGATTGGCATATGCCGCGTAGGCGGGCGTGGCCGCATAGCGCCCCAGTGGCGAGTCCGGCGCCCGCAGCAGGCCCATGCCAATGAAATCCTGGTAGTCGCGCCCCAGATACCAGAAGATTTTGGCCGCGTTTTCGCTCAGCAGCAGCGTATACTGCCGGGCGAGGTAGCCGGCCCCGATCCGGCGCCCCTGCTCGTACATTTTCCGCCCCGCTTCCCACGGATATTCGGCTTTGCTCATGCAGCCGGTTTCGGTGATCCAGATCGGCACCTCCCGGCCGGAATTGTACTGCCGCATCAAAGCTTTCAGTTGGGTGAGATCGGCCTCCACGCCTTCGGGCTGGTTGCGGTAGGGATGGACCGCGATCCCGTCCATGTCGGCCAAGGCCCCCTGCTTGAATTGCTTCTCCAGGTACGGCAACGGAATGAGCACCGTGGCCCCGCCCAGGAGCTGCACGTCGGGCCGGATTTTTTTCAAGTGGGCGGCCGCAGTTTTCAACATCCGGGCGTAATAGGCCGGCCGATCCTTCTCGGCTTCCCCGCCGCACCAGGAACCGTTGTATTCGTTCCAGATCTCCAACCAGCGGATCTGGTCGCCGTAATGCTTGAGCAAAGCTTCACCGTACCGGGCATAAGCCTCGCGGCCCGCATCCGTGGCCGGGGCGTGACCGGCGTCGTAGTGCGGATTACCGAAAGTCATTTCGATCAGCGGGGTCAATCCCTGTTCTTTGAGCCCTTTCATGTAATTGTCGAACAGGGCGGGAAACTCGTACTGCCCGGCTTTGGGCTCGACGGCTTCCCAATATAATTCATCGCGCACCAGGCCGATGCCGGCCTTGGCCAGGATCGGCAGAACGTCGGTCGACCATTCCTGGGCGAAGTGGGTCATGACCCCGAAGCGGCTCTCCGGCCCGCCGGGTTTGAACTCGCTGGCCAACAAGACCAGGGCCGAAAAGCCGGCGGCCAGCGTTTTGCCGCCAGCCTTGGTTTCCAGCCGAACAAAATAATAGCCGGGCTGATTCAGTTCAGTCTGGATTTGCGCCCGGCCGGCCTGGGGTTTGACCACGCCGGCGGCGATTTCCTTGGCCCAAAAATCCTCGATTTTGAAGGCGACTTCGTCGCCGCGGGTGTCCACCGCCAAGGCCGGTTTTTCCGGCCGGACAAAGACATTGCCCGCCGCCAACGGAACTACCGCCAATTCCGGCAGGAAAAGCTCGCCTGAAAGCTCCGCCTCGATCCGGTCGAACTGGACCCAGTTATGCCCGTCCTCGAGGATCAGATCCAGGCGCTTGGCCGGGGGGTGCCACTGTTTGTCTTCGACTCCGCCCCAGACCTGCACGTCAGTAGCCCGGTTGTTGATTTTCAATTGATGCCAGGCGTCGTCCGGCTCGAATTCGACCGTCTGCTGGAAATTCTGGCCCGTGGCATCAACGAAGCGCACGGAGAGCGTGGTGGCTTTATTCGACTTGACCCACAATTTGACCGCACACACATCCCGGTGCAGGCCGGTCAGGTCTTTGCCGACCTCGACCCAGCCGTCGTGGGGATTGGTCAGCCGGGCACTGAACTTGCCGGATTGGGAGGCCGAATCGTCGCGCTGCAGGTCCTCGGAAAAACCGTCCAGATTGGTCTCGAAATCGGCCAGGAGGATGGTTTCCGGGGCCGCCTCGGCGGCTCCGGCCCCGGGCGCCCCGAACAGCACCGTGATGATGAGCGCCAGGCTGCCGAAGGGCAGCCGCGATTTTTCACTGATTTTTCCCTTGGAAATCCGCCCCCACATTGCCATCTTTGGCGTCCTTGTCATAATCATTAGCCGGGGTGACGGCCGTTCGTCACCGGAAAGATTCTTTTCGCCCAGCGAGGTCGGGCCATGCCCGTGGACCCAGCCAAACCTTTCGATCTGCAATATCGGGTCGATCCGACCTGGGTGAACCTGCGCCTGGACCAGTTCGTCAAGGCCATGGTGCCGGCCATTTCGCGGACCAAGATCCAGGCTTATGCCAAGGCCGGCCGGATCGAGGTCAACGGCGAGGCTAGGCCGGGCAACTGGCGCGTGCGCCTGAACGACCAGGTGACCCTGCGCTGCAACATTCCCCAGGAAGGCGCCGACGCCGGCAAATTCATCCCCCTGGAAATCATTCACGAAGACGATGACCTGATCGTGCTGAGCAAGCAGCCCGGCCTGGTCGTCCATCCCGTGGCCTTGAGCCGACACAACACCTTGTTAAATGCCCTGTATTGGCGCTACAAGGACATTCTGCCGGCCGAGCAGTCGATTGCGCTGGCCAACCGGCTGGATAAATACACCTCCGGCCTGATCCTGGCGACCAAAAATGCGCGGGCCAAACAATTATTGCAGGAACAGTTCGAATATCGCCGGACCAAGAAGAAATATCATGCCCTGGTCCACGGACTCTGGGCCGAAAAGACCGGCGAGATCGACCTGCCCCTGGGCCGGGCCGGCCTGGCCCGGGACCGCTGCAAAATGTGCGTGCGCCACGATGCGGCGGGCAAACCTTCCCTGACCCGGTATCGGGTGCTGGAGGAATTCCCCGCCCGGGCCGCGGAAGAACCGGCGCTGACCCTGGTCGAGCTTTCGCCCCATACTGGACGCCAGCACCAGTTGCGCGTCCATTGCGCGGAAAAGGGTCATCCGCTGGTCGCCGACGAGCGCTACGGCCGGGATGAAACCCTGATCGTCGGCGCGACAGAAGCGGAATCGATCCTGGGACGTTTTGCCCTGCATGCGGTGGAATTGACCTTTAAACACCCGGCTTCAGGCCAGGATATGACCTTTACTGCCCCGCTGGCCGCAGATATGGCCGCAGCGCTGGCCGGTTTGCGTGCCGGCCACCCCCGGCGCCTGGGCCCTCCGCCCGAGCGGCCCAAACGGCTAAATCACTCGCCGGAAGACGATTCCGAAGAAGCGGACGACGAACAATAGCGCCGGCATCCTACTAACGTTGTCGCCTTAGTCATGTGACAGGCTTTTGACGTTTTTATCGGGATAATTGGCGCCAGGTAGCACCGATGCAACTTTCGGCCGGCATTTTTTTAACCCATATAATCTAGATCGTTATTTGAGTGTCCGACGGCAACCATTCCACAAAAGTCCCATCTGAAAAGCGGAAGGGAACGGCCCAACGGCCGTTCCATTCCGCTTTTTGATTCATTTAGCTAATCGTTGTTCAGCTTTCCCGAATCCAGACCAGCATCTCGCCCGGGTCTCGGTTGGCCCAGTAGGCATAGGGAATGGCGCGGATCTGGGCCGGCTGGCTCTGCGCGGCGGCCGGCCGGTAAAGCGTATCGGTCCAGTCGGTCAACGTATCGCGCCGGGCGTCGGCGCTCAGAGTCACAATCCCCCCCATAAGCTTGGGTTCGAATTTAGCGGTGAACTGGGTGTCGGCGGACAGACTGAGCGCTTCCAGGTTGCCGCCGTTGTCGGTCTCCTCCAGGCAAAAGACCAGCGGGCCGCGTTGCAGCGCTACCCGACCGGCGGCGGCGGCCACGCGGGGGTGCGCCCGGATCCGCTGCACCGGCATGGGCAGAGTCAGCTCGACCCGATCGCCCGGGCGCCATTCGCGATTGAGCTGGGCATAGCCGCGCTTTGCTTGCAGACTGGTCGGCTGGCCGTTTACTTTAACGCTGGGGGCAGTACACCAGCCCGGCAGGCGCAGCGCCAGGGTGAACCGCGTCTGACGTTCGGGCTCCACCCGCAGGGCGATCTGCTCGCCCCAGGGATAATCAGTTTCCTGGCTGATGGTAACCGGCGTGCCGTTCAGGCTGAACTTGGCCTGGCTGGCGGCGTAGAGATGGACATAGGCCGTGCCTTCGCCCTGGCCATAGGCATAATGCCCCATTTCGGCGTAGATGCGGGCGATGTTGGGCGGGCAGCAGGAGCAGCCGAACCATTCCTTGCGCCGGGCGTCCCAGCGGCCGCCGTTGAACTTGGACAAGGCCGGCTCGACCGTCAGCGGATTGGCATAGAAGAACGATTTGCCGTCCAGGCCCACGCCGCTGGCCACGCCGTTGTAGAGGGCGCGCTCCATCACGTCGGCATAGGCCGAGTCGGCCTCGACCTCCAGCAGTCGGCGGCCGAAGAAGACCAGGCCGATGGCCGCGCAGGTCTCGGCGTAGGCGGAATCGTTGGGCAGATAGTAGTCGACCGCAAAACGTTCATGCTGATGCTGGCTGCCGATGCCGCCGGTCACGTACATGCGCTTGGAAACAATGCTGCGCCACAGCCGCTGACAGGCGGCGAAAAGCTCGGCGTCGCCGGTGGCCGCCGCTACGTCGGCCATGCCCGTGTAAAGATAAACCGCGCGCACGGCATGGCCAACCGCTTCGGTCTGTTCGCGCACGGGCCGATGGGCCTGACTTTGCGCATAGTAGTCCGGATCGTTGACGTTGGCCGCCGGCTTTTCATTTCGGTTCTCGGCCTCGACCGTAAAATATTTGGGATTCTGGCCGCGTTCGTCGACGAAATACTTGGCCAGTTCGAAGTATTTGCGCTGCCCGGTGGCCTCGGACAGCTTGACCAGGGCCAGCTCGATCTCCTCGTGGCCGGGATAGCCGCGCTTCTGGCCGGGGCCGCGGCCGAAGACCGTGGCGATGTGGTCGGCGTAGCGGCACATGGCGTCCAGGAGCTTGCGCTTGCCCGTGCCCTCGTAATAGGCCACGCCCGCTTCCATCAGGTGGCCGGCGCAATAGAGCTCGTGCCAGTCGCGCAGATTGGTCCAGCGCTTTTCCGGTTCGACCACCGTGAAGTGAACGTTAAGATAGCCGTCGGGCTGCTGGGCGGCGACGATCAGATCGATTACGTCGTCGGCCAGCTTGGCCAGTTCGGGGTCGGGATGGGTGGCCTGGCTGTAGCCGGCCGCCTCGATCCACTTGGCCACGTCCGAGTCCCAGAAGATATGCGGCACTGGCTCCATTCCCGG
>CAYMGG010000174.1:0-12547 GCA_964389915.1 uncultured Planctomycetaceae bacterium | reverse complement strand
GACCTGGGCCTGGATGGTCACGTCCAGGGCCGTGGTCGGCTCGTCGGCGATCAGCAGGTCGGGCTGGGCCAGCATGGCCATGGCGATCACCACCCGCTGGCGCATGCCGCCCGAGAGCTCGAAGGGGTACTGCTTCACCCGCCGCTCCGGCGCGGGGATGCCGACCCGGCCGAGCATTTTGACCGCCTCGGCCTCGGCGGCGGCGTAGGTCAGGCCGCGATGGAGCTGGAGTACCTCGGCCAACTGGTTGCCGACCGTGTGCACGGGCGAGAGGGCGGTCATCGGCTCCTGGAAGATCATGGCCAGGCGGTTGCCGCGCAGGTTGTATAGCCGTTCGTCGGCTTCGTCCAGGGCGGCGATATCGACGGGTTCGCCCTCGCGCGGAAAGTAGCGGATCTGGCCGGCGACGATCCGGCCGGGCTTTTGGATCAGGCGCAGCAGGGCATAGCTGGTCACGCTCTTGCCGCTGCCGCTCTCGCCCACCAGGGCCACGATTTTTCCGCGCGGAAGGTCGAGGGAGACGTCGTTGACCGCCCGGACCTCGCCTTCCTCGGTAAAGAACGAGACCCGCAGTTGGCGGACCTCCAGTACGTTTGGCGTCATGCGGTCACCTCGCGGAGTAGGGGTCGGCCGCGTCGCGCAGCCCGTCGCCCAGGAAGTTGAAGGCCAGCACGGTCAGCACCAGGAGCGTCACCGGCGCCATCAGCCAGGAATAGATGAGCACCGCCTTCACGTCCAGGCAGTCCTGCAACATCACTCCCCAGCTGACCAGCGGCGCGCGCAGGCCCAGACCCAGGAAGGAGAGGCTGGTCTCGCCCAGGATCATGCCGGGAATGGTCAGGGTGAGGGTGACGATGATGTGGCTGGCGAAGCCCGGCACCAGGTGGCGGAAGAGGATGCGGGTGTGGCTGGCGCCCAGCAGGCGGGCGGCCACCGCGTAGTCCTCCTCGCGCAGGGCCAGGATCTTGCCCCGCACCACCCGCGCCAAACCCGTCCACGAAAGCAGGCTCAGAACCACGGTAATGGCGAAGTAGGCTTGTAACGGGCTCCAGTTGTCGGGCATGGCCGCGCCCAGGGCCAGCCACATCGGCAGTTGCGGAAAGGAGTTGATGATTTCGATCAGGCGCTGGATAAGCGTGTCGACCGTGCCGCCGCAATAGCCGGAAATGCCGCCGATCACAATGCCCAGCACCAGCGAGACGGCGATGCCGACCAGGCCCACGCTCAACGAGATGCGCGCGCCGTGGAGCATGCGGCTGAAGACGTCGCGGCCGAAGCGGTCGGCCCCGGTCAGGAAGAAGGCGTAGCGGTCGGCCTCGGCTGGGACGTAATTTTTGATTCGGGCGTAGTCGACGCCGAAGAAGCGGGTGCGGCAGGGGATCAGGCTCAGCAGCTTGTATTCGGGGCCTTTGACAAAAAAACCCAGCGGTGCGTCGTTTTCCGGCGCGTCGACGTAGAACTTGCGCAGTTCCACCGGATCGGTCATCTGCCGCAGGCCGCGGGCGTGCAGGCCCAATTCGCCCGACCAGGCCAGGCGGTGCGGCGGGCAGTACATATAGGCCAGGTTCTGTTGCTGCGGATCGCCGGGGGCGAAAAACTCGGCCAGGATCGCCACCAGGTAGATTGCGGCCAGGAAGAAGACCGCGGCCACGGCCAGGCGGTGTTTCTTGAAGCGCAGGAGCATGAGCTGGCGCTGGCCCAAGAGGTCGAAGGTCACGCCGCGCGATTGGAAGAGGGGCATGGTCATTTCTCCGCGCCGCCGAGGCGGATCCGGGGGTCAAGCCAAAGGAGCAGGAGGTCGCTCACCAGCGTGCCGAAGACGCCCAGCAGGCTCAGCACCATCAGCATCGAGCCGGCCAGGTTCATGTCCTGACTGAAGAGAGCGGCCAGCATGAGCGGGCCGACCGTGGGCAGACTCATGACGATGGCCACGATCGAACTGCCCGAGACCAGGGCCGGGAAGAGGCCGCCGATGCCGGAGATGAAGGGATTGAGCGCCAGCCGCACCGGATACTTGACCAGTAGTTTAAGCGGCCGCAGGCCCTTGGCCCGGGCCGTGGTCACGTAGGGCTTGCGCAGTTCGTCCAGCAGATTGGCGCGCATCACCCGGATCATGCCCGCCGTGCCCGAGACGCCCATCACCAGGATCGGAATCCAGACATGGCCCAGCAGGTCGGCGACCTTGCCCCAGCTCCACTCCGGCTGGATGGCGTACTGGGGCGAGAAGAGGCCGGAGATGTTGGTCACGGCCATCAGCACCAGGGCCAGCAGGAAGGGCGGCACGCACATGCCCAGAAAGCCCATAAAGGTGAAGGCGTAGTCCCCGGCCGAGTACTGGCGGCAGGCCGAGTAGATGCCGATCGGAATGGCCAGGGCCCAGGTGAAGAGGACCGTTCCGAGCGAGATCAGGAAGGTAAGGGTGATCCGGTCGCCGACCAGGCTGTTGACGCTGCCGCCGGTGGCCATCGAGCGGCCCATGTTGCCCTGCAGCAGGCCCGCGTCCTCCGGTTGGAAGCCGGCGAACCAGTAGACCCCCAGCCAGCGCAGGTAGCGCTTGGCGGCCGGCTCGTCGAAGTGGAAGAGCGCGCGCAGGGTGCGGATCTCCTGCTCGACCAGCTCAGGCGGCGAGCCCGTCTCCTGCAACTGCATGATGCGCGAGGAAAGGTAGTCGCCCGGCGGCAGCTGGATGATGGCGAAGACACAGATCGAGACCACCAATAAAGTCGGAACCATGATCGCCAGCCGGCGAAGAATGAACGGATGACGCAGGGCGGCCAGACCCACGAGCAGGATGAGCACGCCGATGAACAGATACCTTAGAGGACTGCCGCCGCCCACCGCGACCTCGTAAGGGCGGTGGGTGGGATGGCGCAGTTGGTCCAGCGCGTCGGCCTCGCCGGCCCGATCGGGATGGGCGAAATAGTAGGTCTCAATGCCCGTGTTGCCGGGCGTATTGAGGCAGGCGCCGACCATGGCCTTGTCCGGCACGTTGTGCAGGTCGGCATTGCAGACCGCCAGGGCCGGCGGCGCCTCGCAGAGATTGATGGTCCAGAGATTCTCGGCGGCAATGGCCATGATCCGGGCGAAATGCTCTTTGGCCACGGCCGCGTCCGGAGCCATTCGGGCGGCTTCATACGCCTCCATCGCCCGGCGCATCGGGCTGTCGGCCGGCGGGGCCAGGGTGCCGTTGCGTTGGGCAGCCGGATGCCCGTAAAGCCCGCCCAGGCTGTACCAGAGCCCCCAACCGATGGCGAAGTTCGATTCCCCGTCCTCGGCGATGAAGCAGCGGGCGCTGAGGAAGGGCAGGGTTTCCGATTCGCTGCTCCAGACGTTGAAGTCGAAATTACGCCAGGCCTTTTCCGTATAGAAGAGATTGCGGGCTCGTTGACGGTAGATGCACCGGATGCCGACCTGGGCCCAGTCGTCGACCACGAACTGCGCCGGCCCCTGGCCGGTGAATTCGCAGAAATCCAGGTAGAACGTGAGCGGCTTTCCGTCCGGCAAACAGCGATAGCCTTCGGCCCGCGCGTTCGGCTCGGCTCCGTGCGCCCGCCAGACTTCGTCGAGCAGTTGGGCCGCCTGTTTCGGATCGTGCCGCACAAATGCTTGAGCCAATTCAGGCGCCTGGTAAGGCGAAAGCGGCCCGGGGTCGACCTGCACCGGCCGGGTCAGCCCGAAGTAGAGGGCGTCGCTCACTCGTTGGCGGTTTAGGGCCAGCGAGAGGGCCTGGCGGAAGCGGGCGTCGGCCAGAAGTTCGGCCTTGTATTTGGCCTCGGGCTGACCGGGCGGAGTGCAGCGGTTGAGGTTGGGATAGATCAGCCATTCGCTGCGCGTGCCGGGCACCCAGTGGAGCAGGCGGGTGTGCGATTCGTTCCGGCGGCTCATGATGTCGGTGTAGCTCTCGAAGCGGATGAACCGGTTCTGCATGGTCACCCGGCCGCCGGCCGCGGCGATGGTCAGCATTTTGTCGTCCATCACCTCGAACATCACCCGGTCGAGGTAGGGCAGCTGATTGCCCTGCTCGTCGACGGCGTAGTAATAGGGGTTGCGGACGAAGACCTGCGGGCTGCCGGTGGTGTACTTGCGGTAGATCCAGGGCCAGAGGCGAGGGCAGTCGGGGTTCTTCCATTCGCCCAGGAAGGCATAGAGCGCTCGGGGCGTGGGCAGGCCGTAGGCCGTCATCTCGCGCTTGATCAGCTCCTGGTCGCCCAGGGTCGGATGGAATTTTTTAAAGTAATGCTCCGGCGTCAGGCCCAGGCGGGTCAGCACCTGGGGAAAGACCAGATAGGGATGAGCAAAGATGAATTTAACCCGGTGCTCGTCGAGCACCTCCAGCTTGGCCGGTTCGCCGCCGACGTAGAGCAGCTTGCTCAGCCGGCCGCCGCCCAGGTTGGGGTCGAGGGTTTCGTTATACCAGCCGTAGGCCAGGTCGGCGGTGGTGACCGGCTCGCCGTCGGACCAGCGAATTTGGCGCAGGGTCACCAGCCACTCGCGGCCGCCGTTTTGCGGCTCGAAGCTTTTGGCCACATGAGCCACGACCGGCTCGCCCAAGGGACTGAAACGGGCCAGGGCCGAGAAGCTCAACCGCCAGCCGATCACGCTCACGTCGTCGGGGCTGTTGGCGATGCGCAGCCAGGTGCCGCCGTAACCGCCCAGTCCCTCGCAACCACGCATCACCACCGGTTCCGGGCCGACCCGTTCGGCCACGGGCGGCAGGTTGTCGGTTTTGCGCAACTCGGCGAGCAGCGGCGACTCGCCGCGCGGGTACCATTTCGGTAACCGGCCGGCGGAAATTTCGACCTCAATTTGCGTCCGCTCGGCGGCCGGCTGGCGGGCGAAGAATTCCGCGCTTTGCTTTCGGGCTTCCGGCGCTATCTCAAGGCTGACGCGGGGCAGGGCGGCCGGGTCAAGTTTATCCGGCATCTGCCGGTCCGCCAGCGTGGCGGCCACTTCTTCGGGCGAGTGGAGCGGCGGCCGGGGCGCGGTGTCCGGGCGGATGAGCCCGGCAAAGGTCCAGCCCACCAGGTACAGGCAGAGCAGGGCGGAGCCGGTGCCGACCAGGTACTTCCATTTGGGGGTCGGGTAAAACAGCTTCTTGGCCGGAGCGGCGGTCATGGGTGCGGTTCCTGCTGGCGCGGACTCGCTGGTCCGGGCCCAATCCGTCAGATTTAGTTTGCCAGAGGGCGCTGCTGGGTCAGCCAATTTTACGGTAGGCGATGAAGTCCAGGTTTAGCGTGGTGCCGGCGACATTGGTCAGGCGCAGGAGGTGTTCGCCCGCGCTCAGGGTCAGTTGCGGCTGGGTGGAGAAGCCGTCCACCTTCAGCTCCTGCCAATCGCCGGCGTAGTCGCCCAGGCCGCCGGTTTCGGAAAAGACCAGGCGACCCAGCGTCTGCCCGTCGAGCGTCACGTCGCGTTGCGCTTCGCCCGCGGTGCAATAACGGATCACCAGTTCGTACCGGCCCGCCTCCGGCAGGTTGAGCTTCCATTCCAACCAGTGCCCCTCGGAGTCCCAATGCGAGATCGCCCGGTCTGAGACGTTGACCTTGTCGGTGCGGACCTGCACCTGCCCGCCGCCCTGGCCGGTGAAGGCTTCGGCCTCCACCTTAGGCAGGGCGGACTGGTATTTGCCGGCCGGCGGATTGGGAATATTGGCCGGGGTTACGGTGCGCAGCGTTCCGGCCGGAGTCTCCAGGACGGCCTCCAGGTAATTGACCGCGGGCGCGTCCTTGGGCAGGTCGCCGCTGACCTCGGCCTCGAAGCTTTGCAGCTGGCCGGGCATGAGGTCTACGCTGAAGGTGTCGGGCGTGAGTTTGAGCCGGCCGCCGTTCAGCTTGACCGTGCCTTGCAGCCCGCCCGTCAGCGGAGCGCTCACCACCACCCGGCATTGGCGCACTCCTTTGTCGGTTTTGAGCAGGGTCAGGTTGACGTTGGGGTTCTGAGCGGACGGGCAGTAGGAGAGGGAGGGGACCTTGGTGTAGCCCATCGAATCCATCCGTACGTCGGCGCGGTAGATCGGATCCTGCAGCAGGCAGACCCGGCGGTCGAAGGCCGGAATTGTGCTCGAGTAGATGCGGATCTCGCCCGGCGCGGTGGCGATGATCTCCTCGCGCCAGTCGCCCAGTAGGTCGGCGATCAGGGTGACACCGCCGGTGATCGTGCCATCCACCGCCTGGCCTCGAAAATCGGTGGGCCGCTTGCCGAAGAGGCATTCCTTTTGCAGGTCGGCGTCCCAGTAGACGGTGGTGATATCAAAGCTCTTGGGCAGGGCCGGGTCCTCGAAGGCGAGCAGTTCGCCCTTGGCCGACCAGAGCCAGGGGCCAGCGGCCGGCTTGTGGTCGCCGGCGCAATCCATGGCCCAGCCTTCCATGCCGGCATGAAGCGGGTCGATATCGGCGCACATGCCGGCGCTGTGCACATGGTTGGTCGGCTTGTCGTAGGCCCAGATGAGTTCGCCGGTCTTGGCGTCCGCCACGCACATGCCGTGCTTGGGCTGGCGCGATTCGATGATGTAATAGATCTCCAAGCCCGGCCGGTCGGGGATGACATCGGTCAGATACCCGGCATCGTCGTGGCCCAGGCCGGTGGTCCAGAGCGGGAAGCCGGTGTCGTCGAGCATGACGCTGCCGAGCATGACCTCGTCGCGGCCGTCGCCGTCCACGTCCGCCGCGTGGGTGAAGTGCTCGCCCTGGCCCTGATACTTCTTCTCTAGGCCTTCGTTGCTATAGCTCCAGAGTTTTTCCAATTGGCTATTATTAAGCTGGTAGGCGTCGGCGAGCATCAGGTTGTAGGTTCCGCGCAGGGCCAGCACGCAGGGGGTCTTGCCGTCCAGATAGGCCACGGCGATCTGGTTGCGGCTGTAGTAATTGTAATCGTGGCTCATGCCGAGGAAGGGCTCGCGGCTGGGCCAGGGCGTCTTGGTGATCTCCTCGCCGGTCATTCCGTCCCAGATGGAGAGCCATTCCGGCCCGCTGCCGACCCGGCCGTCCTTGTCGCGTGGGTCGCCTTCGCCGGTCTTGACCGCGATCTCCGCCTTGCCGTCGCCGGTCAGGTCGGCCACGACGTAGGGCGAATACCAGATGCCCCGCTCGATCGACCAGCCCAGGTCGCGCGTCCAGAGATAGGTGCCGTCGTGCAGGTAGGCCTCGATTTTGAAGGTATCGGGGGAGGGCTTCCAGTATGAGACCCAGGGGTCGACGTTGCCGTTTGGATATTTGATCACGTAGTCGAGCAGACCGTCGCCGTTCAGATCGGCCAGGGCAATCTTCTGGAAGCGGGTCTTCTCGTCCTTCAACTTGATCGCGACGTAGGCCGCCACCGCCGTCTCGGAGCCGGTGTCCGCGAGCTTGGCCGCCGCGCCGGCCTTCTGCACGTCTTCGCCCGCCGGGCAGACCAGATAGGTGATGTCCAGGCCGGCGCGCGGAGCGGTTTCATGAACGAAATCGGTGGTCTTGACGATCGGCTCGGTGTTCAGCTTCTGCGGCGCGCCGTCTCCCACCCGGCAGTAGACGTCGAAGGCCGCGTCGGCCGGGTCGCTTTTGAGCAGCCGCCAGCCGACATAGGCCCCGCGTGGCGTGGTCAGGGCGACCACTCCCCGGTCCAAGTCCTCCTCCCGGCGTTCCGTGGCCCAGCCCTGAACCGGCGGGAAATTCTCGCGTTTGAGGATGCGCCGCTCCTTGACCTGGCGGAATTCCAGGTAGTCGTAATAGGCCGAACCGGGATTGTTGGCGTCGGCAAAGCGGTCGTCGAACCAGAGCTCGAACCGCCCGTCCGGGATAGAGACGGCCTCGAAGAGCAAGCCGCCGTGGGTCTCCTGCCAGTTCTGCCCGTCGCGCGAGACGCCCAGGGCGCGGGTGCCGTTCATGTAGATGTCGTAGTTGCCGGCCGGCAGCTTTTCGACGACCGTATGCAGGACCGGCGCGCCCTCCTCGCCGGTCTGGCGGTCAGCGGTGACCGAGGGCGACTGCAACGTGACGCCTCCGGACCACTTCTGGGCGGCGTCCTGGTCGGTGCTCCAAAGGTTCCATTTATCGGCGGAGTGTTTGTTGGGCTGCCAGGCGTCGACCGGGGTGGTACAGGTTTCGGCCTCGAAGCGCAGCGGTTGTCCGCCCCAGGCGCAAGGGGCCAGGCTCAGCAGGCCGGCGATGAGCAGGAATCGTTTCATGACCAGGTCTCCTCTTTGAGTGGCCCGGGGGCCGGGCGTCCAAAATAACGGGTTGGGGTGCTGCCTGCGGCTCACCACGCTTCGGGAATAGTCCAGTACTCCGCCTCCTGCATGGCTTCAATTTTGAATAAAAACCGCAAGTGATTGTCGCCGAAAAGATAGTTGCCGCCGTCGCCGTGGCGCTTCAGGCCGACCCGCGCCCACGCGACGCCGATCCGATTGCCGCTGCCGGTGGTGGCGAACATGGGTTCGGCTTCGTCCGCCGGGCCGTCGGCGTTCGGACCGAGCATGATCTTCTGATTGGGATTGCGCACCTTGCTGACCGGCCGGGGCGGAAAGTCCCACTGCGGAAAGAAATTGTAATTCGCGATGTAGCTCAGGGGAATGCGCCCGTCGCAGGTGAAGCCGAAGTCGGGGTCGGACGGGCAGGCGAAAAGTTTCGGATTCTGACAATAGGGGTTGTTGAGAAATTCCGGCCAGTACCGCCAGACGCCATTATTGTCTTTATACTGGGCCTGCGGATAGAATTCTTTATTGTCGGGAATGTACATCAACACCGCCACGCCCATCTGTTTGAGATTGCTGGCGCAGCTGATCTGCCGGGCTTTGCCTTGCGCATGTTGCAGGGCGGGCAAGAGCATGGCCGCCAGGACCGAGATGATGGCGATCACCACCAGCAGTTCGACCAGCGTGAAACGCCGGAGCGAACGGACGGGAGTTTCGCGGCGGTTCGGCATGGACTCGGCCTTTCTTGGTCGGAGGGGCGCCATAAACCTCAGGGATTCTGCCAATACTGCGCCTTGTCCATGGCCGCGGCCGCGAACAGAGACTGCACATGCGTGTCGCCGAACAGGTAGTTGGCCTGATCGCCGTGGCGCTTGAGCGAAACGCGCGACCAGGGGAGGTGGCCGCTCGTGGCGCCGTCGCCGTCGGTCACGCCGGCGGCGTACTGGGCGCTGGCCGCCGAATTGTCGGTCGGCCCGTCGGCATTGGGGGCGATCATGATTTTGCGGCTGGGGTTGCTGACCGCGTTCAGCGATTTGGGGGCGAAATCCCAGGCCGCGAAATAGGCGTAGCTGGCGATGTAGCTCAGGTTCAGGCCGCTGGTTAGCCAGGGATCGGGATCGGCGTGGCAAACAAAGATGCCTGGTTGATTACAGTAGGCGTTGAGCGTTTTGTGCCACCGGTCCCAGGTGCCGCCGAACTCGGCGTTGGGGTAGACCTTATAATCGTCACCGTACATTTGCGCGGCCAAGCCGACCTGTTTGAGGCTATTGGCGCAGTTGATCTGGTAGGCGCGTCTCTGCGCGTTCTGCAGGGCCGGAAGCAGGAGCGAGGCCAATACGCTGATGATGGCGATCACCACCAACAACTCGACCAGGGTAAAGGCGCGCCGATATTCAGCGATTCTCATGACCTGCCTCCTCTGCCGTTTGCAGCGCCGGCATCCGCTCGCCGGCCGCCGCGGGTCCGGTCGAATCGCCGACCAGAAGCGGGCAATCGAGCAGCATCTGCATCGGGCTGAGCGTGGGGCATTCGACCCGCTGCATCAGCCTTTCCAGCGCCGTCACCCCCATCTCCCAGAAGGGAACCTTGACCGTGGTCAGCCGCTTGCCGCCGGTGTTCTGATCCAAACCGTCGAAGCCGGTGAGGGAGACCTGCTGCGGAACTCGCACCCCCCGCTTTTCCAGGCAGTCCCAGACCCCCCGGGCCAGGCCGTCGCTGGAAAGGACCCAGGCGGTGAAGCCCTCCGGCAGCCAGACCGCGATGTGTTCGGCGATCGCCTCCGGGCTTTGGCGACCGGCCTGCGGATCGATCAGCCAGGCTTCGGGGCGGAGTTCCAGTCCTTCCTGGACCATCGCCCGGACGGCCGCCGCGCAGCGGGACTTGGCGTAAGCCGTATCCGCCACGTCCGAGGCGATGCCGAGGCGTCGATGTCCCAGACTTTTGAGGTGGCCCACCAGTCGGTTCAAACCGGCCAGGTGATCGGAATCGACGTGGTCGCAGGGCGCGCCGGGCACCCAATGGGTCAGGGTGACGACGGGCATCTTTTCGGCCAGTTTATAGACCACCTCCTCGGCGAATTTGTAGATCAGAACCGCGCCGCAGAGCAGGCCTTCGCGCAAAATCGAGGGGTGGTTGGCCGGGTCGAGCAACTCCCGTCCGTCGCCGTTGACCCGGTGCACGACCAGCGAGGAGTCGCAAAAGCTGGCCGACTCGCTCAAGCCGTCCAAATATAGGATATTGCGATTGTCCAGGCCCGTGAGCAGACTGCGCTCCTGACAATAGAATACCCCAACAAAACGCATCTCCTTTTCGATTTTTTTGGGATTTCGCGCGGCTTTGCCCACTGGTTTGCGCTGACTTAAGGCGGGTTGATAGCCTAAGCGGCTGGCTTCAGCCAGAATCATGGCGCGAGTTTCAGAGCCGATATCGGGCGAATTTCGTAAAGCTTTCGAAATAGTTGCGGGCGAAAGCTTGAGCGCTTTGGCGATATCTTTTTGGCTGATAACCATTAATGAATAGCCTCGCCTGGTTCTCTAACATCAAAAATTGCTGCCCATAAGCGCTTCTTTTACTAAATTTAGCTCGCTTTATTGGCTTAGTCAAACGAAAGTTTCGGAAAATTTCGAAAATTTCCCGCGCATGCTAGGCGGGCGCGTTGATTTCGAAACTCATTAGTTTGTGGTGGGTTAATTTGGTTGCGGTAGGCTCACCCAGTCTGTTCGTCAGGCAGGCATTTCTACGGTTATCAATTCAAGTTATTGATGGCCGGCTAGCGTCAGGTCAGCGTTCGGGTCGGGCAAGAGTTTTTTGGGCGGGGTTTGGGGAATTTGTTTTACACAAAAGCATTCCCAAAATCAGTCACCATTAACTTGAATTGATATAATGAGCCCTGATTCCGGGGGAGTTTTTTGAAAAATACTCCCCTCCCGCCGGAGGGGATATTTTTGGATCCTTCGGCAGGAGGGGTGGCTTAAGCTTTGCCCGAAAACCGGCGGCGAGTTGCTTCAGGCATTAGTGGTTGCGCCGGGCAATTTTGGCGAACCGCGCCGGCATTCGTCAGGCCTCCTCGGGGGGGCGATGAGTCCCTACAAGGAAACCGAAAAAACTCACTGCGCGGCCGAGCCCGTTCCGGCGATTTCCATGGTCGTCGAGGTCTTCATCGGCTGACCGTTCATCTGCATCTCGGTTTCGCTCACCATCTTGACCATGCCGCTGAGGGGGACGTCCTTGCAGATCCAGATCTTGCTCTTACCTTTGACCTGCATTCCGCCCATCACCTTGCCTTCCATGCTGCTTTCGACCCAGTGGCAGGCGTAGCTCTTGCCGCCGACGCTAATCGTCTCTTCGCCTTGACCGAGCACCTTGGCGGTGATTCCGGCCGCCGTCGCCTGCGCCGGCAATTTGGTAACGTCGTAAGCTTCGTTCAGCGGGATCTTCTGTTCCTGCGGCGGCATCTTCTGACCCATGGCCTCCATTTCGACCGTCACCGTCGCTTCTTCCGGGGTTTTCGCCTTGACCGTCATGAGCATGGCCGATCCCTGCGTCATGCCCATGGTCTCGGTTTTGACCGTATGCTTCAGCCAATCGCCGACCTTGGCGCTCTTAAACGGATTTTCCAGCGTTTCACCCGCACAGGCGATACCCGCGCACAGCACCACCGCCACTGCCGCCACCCACCCATTCAGCCGAATCATCTGGTTCTGCTCCTTTTCCTGGAAATGGTTCAGGCCCCTGCCCGCAAAATTGCGGCTCAACCTGTAGATTAGCGATCTTGGCCGCGTTGTCGAATTCTATTTTGTCCGTCAACGCGGGCGGCGGGGCAGGCTTACAGAACCTCGGTGGCCAGGTCCGCTCCGGAATGGGGGGCGGAGATTGCCCGGCCGCTCGGCGCCGAAAGGGTGTCTGCGGACGTGGCTTGGTCAAGCGCGCCGGAAATTGACATTCAACCTGAGGCCGGCCGGGCGATTTTGAAGCGCAGAATCCGCGCCCGTTCCGGATCGGCCAGGAAGAGCCAGCGGCCCCGGGCCGCCAGGGTTCCCGGCCGGCCGGCCGCCAACTGGGCTAGACTGAACCGGGCCGAGAGACGGCCGTTAGTCGGATCGATCAGGACCAGTTCGCCTGTGCCCAACGCGGCCGCCACCCAGCCGTCGCCGCTGGCCAGGGCGCGGATGTCGGCCAAGTTTTCGGGCGTGGGTTTGGCGTTCAGGAGCTGGCCGCGCGGATCGAAACGGAGCTTGGCAATGGTCGTCTCCGTGGCCAGGTACAGCTGGTCGTCGCCGGCGGCGGCCAAGTAACGGCCGGCGGCGAGCAATTGAGGCTCGACGCCGCCGACCGGGGCCAATGGCTCCGGCGTCGGCAGCATGGCGGTCAGCAATTGTC
>CAYMGG010000173.1:11027-12588 GCA_964389915.1 uncultured Planctomycetaceae bacterium | reverse complement strand
CGGTCGAGACCGCCGCCGAAGGTGCCGATCCACAGCCGGCCGCGGGCGTCCTCCAACTGGCAGCCGCGGTTGAAGAGGAAGTTGCCGGCGTGCACGGCGGCCCGCTGGCGGGCGGCCTCCGGGACGTAGAGCTCCTTGCCGGCCAGCGGGACCGAGCCGGTGACGCGGTGGTATTTGAAGCCCAGGTCGTGCCGGCCGCAGCCGGGGATAAGGTACGGGGCGATGTAGTCGGCGTCGGCGTCGTGTCCCAGGTCGCGGTAGAACTCGCGGTAGAGCGGATCGCCCGGGTAGCCGGTCTGGGCGCTCCAGACCTGCTTGGAGCTCTCCGGGTCGCGGGCGAAGGCGGCGATCCGGCTGGGGCAGAGGACCGGGGCGAAGGTGCCCCGCGCCGGCCGGGGATAGCCGAAGAGCAGCCCGTGCGAGTCGAGCACGAAATAACGGATGCCCTCGGCCGCCAGCAGTTCGTCCAGGCCCGGCACGTAGGCGCATTCGGGCAGCCAGAAGCCCAGCGGCGCGCGGCCGAAATGGCGGCGGTAGGCGGCCACGCCCTGGCGGATCTGCGCCCGCCGGGCGGCGTCGGAGCCCAGGAGCGGCAGGAGCGCATGGGTGGCCGCGCAGGCGATCAGCTCCACCCGCTCGGCTTCGGCCAGCCGCCGCCAGGCGCCCACCAGGTCCTGCCGGTAGACGTCTTCGTACAGCCGCCGCACCTCGCCAAGCCGGCGGCGGTAGTGGCCGGCCAGGGCGTGGAGCTGCGGCTCGTGCCGGGTGCGCTCCTCCTCCTTCTCGGCCAGCTCCAGCAGCAGGTGGAGGCGGCGGCGGTAGCGCTCGCGCAGCAGTTCGTCGCAGAGCATTTCGCACAGCGTGGGCGAGAGGCTCAGCGTCAGCCGGCTCTCGACCTTCTCCTCGGCCAGCCGGTCGAGCATCTCCAGGAGCGGCACGTAGCATTCGGTGATGGCCTCGAAGAGCCAGTTCTCCTCGAGGAAGACCGGATGCTCCGGATGGCGTACGAAGGGCAGGTGCGCGTGCAGGATCAGACTGAGGTAGCCTTGCGGTTCGGTCATGGGGTGAGCGGTCCGTTTGCGGGTTGGGCCGGAGGCGGCGGCAGCCAGATGGGCGGGGCGGCCTCCCGGGTCGGGGCCGCCGTCCGCGAAGAGCCGCCCAGGGCGGCCTCGGCTTGGCGCTGCAAAAATTCGTCGTCCAGCCCCGGCCAGTCGCCGGCCGGAGCCAGTTCGGGCGCGGCCGGGGCGGCGACCGGGGCGGCGTGCAGGACGGTCTGGAATTTGCCTTCCGGATCGACATAGCCGAATTCGAGATAATAGCTGTGGCCGGCCCGCACCGGCAGATACCAGTTGCGGGCGTGCGGATCGACGGCGATCAGCCCCCCCTGGCCGGTGTCGTCGCGGTAGCAGAGCCGCCAGGCGTCATGGGTCTCCAGGCGAAAAGCGCTCAGCCGCCAGTAGACGAAGAGGGTGTGCGGGTCGCGGGCCACGGCGAAGAGGCGTTCGGATGAGGCGTGGCTGGAGGTGGCGGCCTTGGCAGAAGATAAACCTCTTCACTTCCC